>CAZMGY010000012.1:0-139777 GCA_964565945.1 uncultured bacterium | reverse complement strand
CTTGAGCAACAAGTTTGTAGGCTTGACTCTTGGGATCAAGCTTTGATGTAAGCTGAACAACTTTGGTTAAGAAGTTTGCCAAGTCCACTTCCTCTGGAATGCTGTCGGTGTTTGCCTGAGTGCTTTTCAGGGATACAGAAGGCTCTTGTTGTTCCAAAGAGAAAGATGACAGTCGAAAGGCTCCACCGTCAGTAGCTTTTATTGGTGTGAGCATAGGCATTGGCGCATGGCATTGAGTCCTCTGAGCAATCTCGGGGAGGTTTTTTTTGCGTGCGTAGGTCATTGAGGTAGCGACTTGATCAACAACCGCCTCTCGAAAGCCTATACTAGTGGTTGCCATGGGAGTTTTCGCAATCTTGCTCTTTCGATTAACCTGGCACCCTTTGTTGTTTTGGTATCCAAAATTCTCTAAGAGAATTTCGATAGTTGATAATTGTACGTTTTTGTCGATGAGGTTTGCAAAAACAAGAGCATCAACCGCTCTCTGGCTATGCTCATTAGTGCATTCCAGGGTTTTAAGTCTTTCATACCATTCAGTCAAAATAAAATCTGCAATCGTTGTGGGAGGAATTGTAGCTATGTATGGAATGTTTCTGAGATCGGCTAGAATCCATTTTGCAAAGGTAATAGCCTCTGAGCGTTCGACGTGCCCCTGCAATCCTTCGCTCCGTCTATACACCAATGATAGATCCCGAAGGATTTCGCTTCCCTCGATAGCGAAGATTTTACGGCGCTGCTTTCGAGATATTTTTTTCATCGGATTTAATGTTATCCCATCATTATAATCCTGTTCGATGCGAATTGATTCCAGAGCATACTCGGATAGTTTTGCAATAAATGGCTTTGCCCTTTGCAAGTGGTCGGCGTTACTTTTAGCCAGTCTCTGAAGATCGAGATCATTCGTCAATGAATACCCTGTTTGCAAGAGTTGTAGAGGACTTCTAGACTCTGATGGGTCTAGAGATTCTTGAACCAGTGTTTCCAGATGCCTTTGGAAATGAGAATCAAGCTTTTCGTAGAGGAGGTATGCCTCATGTGGATTTTGAATAACAGCTTCGTTCACAATTTCGACTAAAGGGCTGGGTAGGGATCTTTTCTTAACTTGAAGGGTAAGGGACCAGTCCATTAAGAGGTTAAGAATGCGCCTGGAAGGTGGCTTAAAGCGACTCATTCTCATGAAGTTCAAAAGAATTTGTAATACCTCTTCATCCTGTAAGAACAAAGGTTTTTTTTCGAGATCTTCTAAGAAAAAGTCAAACACTTCGCTTAAATCATTTGAACAGGCAAATTTGAGAGCATTAAGAGCAGCGGGCTTATAGCTATTAATTTTTCGCTCATTTGTGATATGTTGGATAAGAAGCTGTGTGATTTTTTGACGATACTCTGTCACAGCGAGACTTAAAACTGAGTTAGCGACCTTGATTCCTTCTAGGGGAATGTCGACGTCATCCATGGCGATCGTAAGCAGCAGGTTAAGCATTTTAATCTGATCGCTCTCTTGTTTGGCTGAAAATATTATTTTTGAGCACCTAGTAAAGGCTTTTTTGTAATGTTCAATCATGCATTCTTTTTGTTCATCTGTGGTTAGAGCATGTTCTGAAATGGTTAAAACAGAAGACCATTCCTGCACCCTAAATGTACCAAAATGTACTTCAATCACTTGATTGATGCGATTGAATGCCGCTCGTTTGATTTCGCCAAAAAGAGCTGGCGAGAAAGAAGGGGTTAAGCTACGAGGTAATCCGAGATGAATAATTTTGACAAGAGTATTGAGAGTAAGCAGTTTTATGTTGTTTTCCACGCTTAATTGAATAGCTGGGTAATTGCTATGATATGAATCAGTACCTTGCAGGCTTGAATAATTTTGAGAGATAGGTACAGCTTTTACTTCTTGTTCTGCTTTTTCCAGTAATAGGTTTAATTGGATATGTTTTAGAAAATGCGGGAGAGTCTTATCTGAACTTGCTTCTTGTGTCACGTAAATTTTAAAATCTTCCCATTGCCCACCTCCCTCCAATAACAATTTTTGCTTTTCAATCCTTTCCTGAAAACACGTATGGATTTTTTCTGCGTGAGGAAATGCAACAAAAACATTATTGTGACCCCACGACTTCGGAATTTTCTTCTCGTAACATAATTTTTTCTCCTCTAAACACTTAAAATATTCGTCGGACACTAGTTTTTTAAACTTTTCGATAATTTGTATATACCTTTTTTTCTTTAACAGGTCTTCTGCAGATGCTTGGGTGCGGTAATTTTCAAAATCCTGTTCAAGTTTTTCCAGGCTAGCGATGATGTTCTCATTAACTGACTCTGGATGGTCTTCTTGCATTAGAAAGATGTTTGGAAGTCTATTTATGCCTAGGGTTGGAGCCTCTGCAGGGTTTCCTATGCGAGATTCGTTTGCAAAATAAGAGGGGGTAGCAAGGGCCATTAGGTCAGTAATAAAAAAGCTAATGACGAAATTAATAGTTAAAAATGATACCATTAATGAACGATTCATCATAATTTAGGGGTTCCTTTTAAGTTTACTTGTTTCTAGTTTTGTTAAATTTCTGAATAAATTACTATTTTTCCTATATTATACAAAAAAAAACTATAGTAATTCAATTAAAAAGATACCAAAATAGCCGAATTTATATTTTTAGACAAGAGCTAAACATTCTTTCATGAGATCTTGAAAGTCCCAATTGTGCGTGCCAGGATCTTTTTGGAGCTGAGATAAAGTTTTGCGTGCCTGCGGCTCTTTGTAACCCAAAGACATGAGGGCCATCACCACATCTTCTTGGATTTGAGTTAACGAAACGCTTTCGGACCCACCTTTGACCAAAGGTAAGACATGCATCTTATCCTTAAGCTCCATTAACAAACGCTCGGCAACTTTTTTGCCAATACCTGGAACACGCGTAAGGGCTATAACATCCTGATGAGTAACAATCTGCTCCAATTCTTCCACTCCCATAGTCGAAAGAGCCGCCAAAGCCACTTTAGGTCCAATACCCGAAATGACAATCATCAAACGGAAAAGATCTTTTTCGGATTCAGTGGCAAAGCCAAACAGCTTTTGCATATCTTCACGATAATGCACATGCACGTACAGGTTAATAAATTGCCCGCAATCAGGAACTTTCTGATAAGTTTTGAACGATACAAATAATTCATAACCAATGCCCTGAATATCTAAAACTACGCAATCGGGATATTTGGCAGCTACTTTACCTGCTATATAGTTGTACATATCTTGTGTCCTTCCCGTTGTACATAAGTGATTGCTAAGGCCAGTGCATCACTTTCATCATCGGTCTCAAAAGTATCATGCACACCTAAAAGCATGCCCACCATTTTCTGAACTTGTTCTTTACCAGCACGACCAGCGCCCACAATCGCATTTTTAACACTGGTCGGCGTATATTCCATTAACTCTATATCGAAACGTCCCGTCATACTCAAAACCACGCCACGAGCTTCTCCGATGTTAATCGCCGTTTTAATGTTGTTCCCAGAAAATGATTTTTCCAGAACGACCACATCAGGACGATGTTCTTGCAAAAAAGCTTCTAACTGTTGTTGGATACAACCCAAACGTTGATACAAAAGTAATTTTGCCCCAGGACGCCAAGCCCCATAACAGACAGAACGCAACTGACGACGATCTAGAACATCAATCAGACCATAGCCCATCGAACGAGTCCCTGGATCAACTCCCAAAATTCGCATTTAGCCTCCGCTTAAGAATCTAGTGAAGCCAAGATGTCATCACTGATATCAACATTGCTATAAACTTTTTGAACATCATCGTGATATTCCAAGGCTTCGAGCAATTGCATAACTTGCTTAGCTTTACTTTCGTTGGTCACTTCAATGGTATTTTGAGGCAATTTGGTTAGCTCCGCTACAGCCCAGCTTATTTTTTTATCGCGTAGGGCTTGCTTAACATTTTCAAAATCAGGAACAACGGTTAAGACTTCATACACTTCCCCTTCAAGTTTAAAATCTTCAGCACCAGCTTCGAGTACAATGTCCATCAACTCATCCGCATCACCAGCTGAACTAGGCAGAATAATCAAACCTTTGGCATCAAACATCCAGCCTACTGAACCAGGCTCTCCAATTGAGCCATTCTTTTTATTGAAAATCAGACGCAATTCGGGTTGGGTTCGATTTTTATTATCTGTTAAAACGTCTATTAAAATGGCAATTCCTTCTGGGCCATAACCCTCATAGGTGATTTCAACATAATCGACTCCCTCAAGTTCACCTGTCCCTTTTTTGACCGCACGCTCAATATTATCAGTGGGCATATTTTGCGCTTTGGCCGCATCAATAGCTGCGCGCAGGCGTGGATTAGCATCAAGATCGCCGACTCCCTGCTTAGCAGCCACGGTGATTTCTTTAACCAATTTGGTGAAAATTTTTCCACGTTTGGCATCGATCGCAGCTTTCTTGTGACGTATCGTCGACCACTTGGAATGTCCCGACATATGAAAACTCCTCTGCAATAACTTTGTCCAAGAGAGCATTGTAGCTAAGACCCCCATGACATGTCAATCTCAGCCTCTAGATAGCAAAAAAGCCTTGATCATTAACGGCAATTATTTTAAAATAACGGCTATGAAAAAGTGTGCTTTAGCAATATGTCTTAGTCTATTTTTGGGTTTAGGTCTTATTCACCTCTACATTAATCTGTTTTGGTCGCAACAAGATTTTCTGAACCATATGTCTCAACGCATGTCTGAAAATAGTCACGTTAACGTTTCGGTTCAAAGCATGCGCTTTAGCCTTCTCAAGGGCATTGAATTCAACAATATCGAGGTACAACACACAGGTAAGTTAGCTCAAACTCGCTGGTTCATTCCTAGTCTCCATACGGGTCATAAAGCCCTTTGGCGGTTGTGGCAACACAACACAACGCTCAGTTTAACAGTCAAACAGACCCAACTTAAGGTAACAAGCCAAACGACTCAGCAATCACTCTTGGCCCCAGCGACCTCTTCGAAACTAGCACCTCTATGGCTCCAACGTGTTCAAAAGCAATTGGCACCTCTCACCCAACATTTTGAAAACTTCCTTTACACAACTCTCTCCCAAATATATCAGCATTGGCAACACATCGAGATTGATCTTCACAACAGCGCAGTAGGCACCGATCTCTTTTTTCCCAATAGTCCCAACTATCTGCAAAACCTTTTGCAAACGAAGTGGACCGAGGTTAATGGCCAGTTGCGTTGGAATATGCATCAAAACCATCAAATGCATTTGGAACTTAGCGGACAACGCAACAAACACAAGGTTGCCTTCACTCTAAACAACACCATAGATAATTCATGGCACTTGCAAAGCCAATACGAGGGAGATGCCTGGAATCTTAAGGGAGATATTCTTGTGGAACCTCAAATGATCCACATTAAAAGTATTATAGGTTCTTGGGAACAACTGAAGTTTTATTCGCGAGGTTCCATCAATACGACGCACCTTGAGGCAGATCTTTCCAACATCATAAACCTTTCTCTAGATAACTTGCCCTTTGCTTGGCCTCAATCCCTAAAAGCCTTAAAAGTTAAAGGCCAGATGGATGTTTTTTTCTCGATCCAAGGCCCTTTATTTGAGCCCAAAAAACTTAATCTCGATGGGTCGTTATCCTCTGGATTTTTGGATATTAATGGACTGCCTGTCACCTATGCCTCGGCTGACTTTAGATTCCAAGATAAGCTTCTTTCTATACATCCTCTCAAATTTCATCTACATGAACAAAAGATTCAAGCCAGTGGATCAGTGGATTTGATTGAACCTCTAGAACCTTTGCATGTGTCAATCAAAGCCCCCAAGATTCCTTTAGCTCATTTGGGCTCTCTGGTAAGCCTGTACACGCAAAAGTTACCTCAAGTTCCGATTAAGGCCAACGCAAACATGGATTTAACTATCAAGGTTCCTCTAAAGAGCTTTCAGGATTATGAAATAGCAGGTTCATTGTCGGCACAAAATGTCCAATTCAAAGACAATGCTACTTTATGGCGTCTCTTTGAAGATCAATCCGAGATTTCTTTGCAAAAACTCCAACCTAACGCTATGCAGATTCAATTTCACTGGAATCAAGACCGTCTTAAAGTCGATGAACTTAAAATCAGCCACAAAGATGTCGTTATTTTGTCACGAGGAACACTAGATCCTCACCAAAACATTCTTTTTCGCTTAGCCACAGCTCAAAAGGTCGAAGCTAAAACCAGCGCCAAATTATCCAAAAGTCTTAACGGCTCGCAAAATTTGACCCAACAACAACTTCTTCAATTGCAAGGAACGGTTAACCGACCTACGCTTAATCAAATTCAATCTTTGAGATAAACCTACCAAAAAGATTGGTTTTAGGCCGCATAGTTAGTAGGTGTGGATGTTCCCCTAGAAATATCGAAGGCTTGTGAAACACGACGCAGGATTTGCAAGTCATTCTCTGCCTCTAGCTTTTTTTTGTAGCTACGAAATTCATCTAAAATGCGCAAGTCTGGATCCACCATCCAAAGATCACCTAGGGGGCGGTTGTGGAGTGTTGAGGAATTCTTAGTGTACTGAACTGAATTAAAACGGTTGCGCAAACCTTCGGTTGCCTCAATATCTCTGACCAATTTTTGAATTAAACGTACATACACATCTTCACATTTTTCCAAAGTATTTAAGCTATCTTTAAAACGAGCAAAAGGACTATCATCTTTCACCTCAATCACTAAGGTAGATAATTCTTTAAGAATCTCCATGGACTTTTCGTAAGATTTGCTAATGATCGATTGATAACCACGGTTTGAGTGACGCATCATACATTCTAAAACATGATCGGTAAGTTCCGAAAACAAAACTTTGATTTTTGAATCCAATCGCAAGTATGGCAACTGACCACTTTGGGTGGTTTTATCAAAATAGTCCAAAAAGTCCCGTATTTGAGTATCTGTGAACGAAGCAAGCAATGGCCAAGCCTTATTATCGTCATCGTGACTACCAAGCAAAAACTCGTTCATGCTGTATGTCGATACTCTAACAAAGCCAGACTTAGCTAGCTTCATAGTCTCCATACGCAAGTTTTCGTAAATGTTGTCGATTATACGGAATCCAAGATTTATCAAAAAGCGTTTTTGGTACATTTTAAGCCTATCAGAGATACCATCCATATGAAGAACAGCCACCAAAGAAACCTCACCTTTTAAAGCATTACCCAACAGCTTAGCTGCCAAAACAGCATTAGGACTTCCATCAAATTCCATCACAAACCCTTTACGTGCATTGTTGTATCGATGTTCGACATTATCAATATATTTCTTCACAAGTTTGGACTGAGCAAAAAAGCCTAAATCTTTTTTGCTCAAAGAAACCTTAAGGGAAGGGTTCTTCCACATCCCTCTTTTGTGTGCATAATCACGAATATGCTGGCGGCTAAAAGGCAGCATTTCGTCCCAAGGGTTTTCTTCGACACCTTGCTTGTGATCCCAAGCAAACTTTTCATCTAGCTCTTTTTTGCTCACAGGAGTCATCTTATCAATACGATTAAGATCAAAAGTGACCGCATCTTCTTCAAAAGCTTTAAGCAAAGAAACAATCTCTCCTTGGGAATTGATCACCATTGATTGGCCATCGAAGAATACGCCATTTTCTTCACCAACAATATTGGTGAAAAACATCGGTTGGTTGTAAAAACGACTGATATCAGTAAAAGTAGGCACCGTTGCTTTACGGAATTTACCTAAATAGTAAGGACTAGCCGAATGGTTAAACAAAATTTGTGCCCCATTCTTGTAAGCAAACTCCGTCGGATTGTTAGGGTAAATACGTTCATCGGGATCCACTGTCACACCATTCCACCCATCCTCACAAATTTCACAGGCCCAATTTTTGTAGGATTCACTGGTATATTCAGGCTTAATCAAATCAACCACTGGAATATTAAGGTCATCTTGTTCACCTGGATTAAACCAACGAAACTCATTCATCTCATTATACGTTGGGAGCAGCACTTTATACTGTGTGTGCTCGTAAGCACGCATTTTGGCATGTCCTTTGGGAACATAGGTCCAAAGACCAATCGCCTTACTTTTACCTCCTGTCACTTCGGTTTTGCGTTTATTTTGAACGGGCATACTCAATCGAACAGCTACACCCATTTTTTTGGCCGCATCACGTACCATTTGCTGAGCAATCACAACATCTTCCATAAAATGAGGATCATTAAAGAGATCCGCCACAGCATAACCCGTTAGCGATAATTCTCCAAAAATGATAATGTCAGAGGGCTTTTCTTTGTCATACCGCAACTCACGCATTTTTTGAATCATACGAATGGCATTCAACACAGGTTCTCCCGTATGGGGATTAAATTGTACTTGAGACATATAAAAAGACTGGGGCGGCTCTAATTCACCTCCTTTATCAGCTCGCCTATGAACCGCCTTTTGGATTGCATTAATATTCTCATGGCCTTCAAGGATGAATTCCCCCACCTGGCCTTTGATGTTTCCAGCAAAAACAAGTCCCTGCCCGTAATCTTTGCTATCCCCTATTTCTTGCAAATATTTAGCTTCTCTTTTAAACCACATGAGCAAATACTCTTTCATTTGCTCCTCTGTCGCTTTGAAATGGTTCAACTTAAACCAACCTTTCCAAAAATCATGATAAAGCACTCTCTTTTTAGATAAATCGTCAGCCCCAATCACAAACTCTTGACCCGCAACATAATGCTCGGGATTATCTCCATTAAGAGAAATACGTCCGTTGCCTAAGGCTGGTAAAAACCTAAAGGTTCTTTGTTTTTTGCCCTCGACAATAATTGGACCAATTTCGCCAGCAAACACAAGACTGTCTTCAGTAATAGGAAAATGATGCCCCCAATCCTTATAGGCCTCAACTTCCTGACTATTAATCCGATATTTGTGTTGCAAATGCTCGAGAGCTTTTCTGTTAGCTCCACGAATAACGTGCTGAACCTTTTGCAGTGAAGGATTATCTTTCTCTGGTTTATCTATAATATCCACAAGCTCTCGATTAACCACACCTTTAGGCTTATACTCTTGCAATTCCTTGAATTTATTATCCATCTTAAGATCAGGATCTCGTTTCATGCGGTAAACGATATATAAAAGAGCTGTTGCCAGCAGAGCCCCTCCCATGAGCATCAAGATATCAATTGATACAATCACTCCAACAATCAGCACGAATGCGCCAAACAAAAGAAGAATTTTGTCATAATCTTTCATGGCCTTGCGCGCTTGTTGATCGCGATCCAAAAGAGGTAAGAACAACAAGATAAAAACAAGGATAAGTAAAGGCATAACACTAAAACCCATCCAGGTCAGAGCTGTCGACGCCATCGCCCAGTAAAGCGTTCCCATCAATATCACACCAGCAATAAGCCCCATAGCTACAAGACGCCCAGAGGTTGTTTGCCCCTCACGGATTCCATCACGAAAAACACGAAAAAACAAGTGATTGTTCAAGGGATTATCTGGATGCTCCTTGGGATCTGTCACTTGCCCACCCATTTGGCGATCGTACACATAAAATAATCCTCCCATAGCAAAAAGGGTGATTCCGATAAAGATCGTAACTGGGCTAGCCAATACAGCACCCACACCGAGGATAATCAAACTGGCAGGAACCAACAAAAGATAGAACATAGAGATTTGAGAGTTAGATACTTTTTCCCAGGCTAATAAAAGAACAAAAAACAATATGGGAATAAGTCCCCAACTAAGGGAGGCATTAATTGCCCAAATCACGCCAGCTATCAAAAAAGCAACCAAGAGGTTTTCCCAGGTAACAGCGGTACGAACAGCAAAATAACTTTTTCCTGGCTGCTTAGAAAAATCTCTTCGCCCATCACGCAGCATAGCCGAAGTCAAAGCATCTATTTGGTGACTATTAGAGTTAACTTCTAGTGAGGAGTCCCTATCTTTATGGTTTATCCAAAACAAAACGGTCAAAGCAAATACAGCACCTGCCACCATCAGGTAAGACATAGGCAATAGAATCGCGGCGACAATACCAAAAGCAATCGCACCAACCAGCATAAACCCATAGATATATTTGGCTTGATCTTGAACAGCCAAAAAGCTCATTGATGCTGCACCTAAGATAATAAGAAAAGCAATCCAATTAAGTGCCACCAAAGACCACACAACCGTAGCAATGAGAACCAAATTGAATAAGGTACGGTAAATATTGGTTCGTATCAACTCTAAACGTCGTTCCTGACCTGTAGGCAAGCGCCGATTTATATCAAGAGCTTCATCAATTAACTGCTCAGACTCTTTTTTTAGATCGTCACTAATAAATTTTTCACTTCCCTTAACGCGAATATATCCTAGTAGAAAAGTCAAAGCCCCTGTCGCAGGAGGCAATAACCATAACAGAGAAACACCAGGAATCATAACCACAGCAACTGTAGCTAGTAAACAGATCCCTGCCAAAACCAAGTACACTTTTTTTATTTTGGAAAGATCCTTGCTACGTCCTAAGGCCAAAATCGCACCCAAAATGACCACTGCAACTAAAGTTGCTATTGGAAATAAATGAATACCAACAAGAAGTATAGCACCTAATAAGGCTTCGATAATAAGAGATATGGCTGGAATCATAGGATCCTTAGGTTCGGCCAAGGATTCATATAAACTTTCTTTTTTGCTATATTCGTACAGGCCATCTTGATTAACCGCCTGACTTTCTCCAATCAGATGAGATGTTTTCATGTATTGCAAGTAGTAGATCACACCTATAGCCACGATCAACATACCAATGTAGGGCAATACCGTTGGGAGTAAAGCAAAACCAGTGCCTAAAACAATCAAGCCTACAACAATCAAAAAGCCAGCAAATATATCTTTGTCTTTAACCACCATTGATGCCAAAATAGGCGTTAAAAGAAGCGCTGCAACAATAAGCAGCCCTAACGGCGCCCATGCAGAGACCGTAATCAACCAATAAGCAGCAAACAAAAGGATAATAAAGAAAACTTTCTGAGTCGCGTTGATCACAGCGAATGAACGGACTTGGCCTCTTTGATAACGGGTTTTTGGGGAACGTTTGATGTTAACTTTTTTTTTGGACGATATCTCTTTTTTCTTGCGCGATTGAGCCCCTAAAGCTTGTGATGTTAATGCGTTAACTTCTGCCTCAATGTTATGAGGCGCAAACAAAGAAGGAGTTGCCAAAGTATCGGGAATCTTTTGAACGACCTGAGATCGTGTATCACTCGTGTAAGCATGCGCTTCGCCCCAAACACCTACAAGATAAAACTGAACAATTATGAAAGACAATATATTTTTGTAACACATTAATATAATCCCTTAAAAAATAAAACAAAAAACTTACAAGCACAAGATAGCTTCGTTGCTCTTGCTTTATTTTTCTGGAATTACATCATTGTAATCCTAAGCACATGTAAAAGCGTTTCTACACATGTCCAGCACACCTTATTTTAGATGAAATAAAGAGAAATGTCAAGGACTTTTAACATTCCTTTTATCTAGGCCTTTCCCTTTCTCTCAGCTTTAACAGAAGGTTTATTGGTTTGAGACTCAGAATTTCCTTGACCTAAACCAACCTTAAGAATTTCATTCTCAAGTTCATTGGCTAACCTAGGATTCTCTTTCAGAAATAAGCGTGCATTTTCTTTGCCCTGGCCAATCCTTTGATTTTTATAAGAAAACCAAGATCCAGCCTTTTCAGCTAATTTTAAGTCAACCCCCATATCAATCAAAGAGCTTTCACGGGAAATTCCTTCACCAAAAATAATGTCCATTTCAACGGTTTTGAAGGGTGGCGCCATCTTATTTTTGACCACTTTAACCCGAATTTTATTTCCAGTTACATCTTCACCTTGTTTGATGGACGTCACACGACGAACTTCTAAACGCATTGATGAATAAAACTTTAAGGCTGTTCCTCCCGTCGTGGTCTCTGGATTACCATACACCACACCGATTTTCATCCGAATCTGATTAATGAAAATAACACAGGTTTTGCTCCGATTAATAATCGCTGTTAGCTTTCTAAGAGCTTGCGACATTAAACGCGCATGAACTCCCATATGACTGTCGCCCATCTGTCCTTCGATTTCCACGCGAGGAACCAAGGCAGCCACGGAGTCAATCACAATTAAATCAACAACATTACTGCGAACAAGCAATTCACAAATTTCAAGAGCTTGTTCCCCAGTATCTGGCTGAGAGACGAGTAAATTATCCAAATCAATGCCCAATTTCTTGGCATAAGTGGGATCCAAAGCATGCTCTGCATCGATGAATGCGGCTGTTCCACCCTGACGCTGTGCCTCAGCAATGGCATGAAGAGCTAAGGTTGTTTTACCCGAGGATTCTGGACCAAAAATTTCAACAATCCGTCCTCGAGGGAAGCCGCCAACACCCATAGCAATATCGAGAGGTAAAGCGCCACTTCGAATGACAGGAATATCCACCTTGAAGTCCTCACCTAACTTCATAATGGAACCTTTTCCAAACTGTTTCTCAATCTGATTAATAGCTAAATTTAAAGCTTCAACCCGCTCATCTTTGGTTGCTTGTGCCATGGTGGTGCCCTCCTAAATATTCACATACAACGAAGGATAGTCTAGCGAAAAATCAAGCCTCTCGCAAGGTTTATTCCTTTTCAAACTCCTTAAATTAATTTTTGATTAGGTCACATACATCTGCTGGATATGAACAACCCCTTGAACATGAGACACATTGACTCGATTCAACACACGACCAAGAAGGCTATGAGGTAACGCTATACGCATGGGCTGAGAACGAAGGCCGTGACGCAAATGAATATCCCGATCTAACAGCAGTTCTTCGTTGCTATACAACTGCAAACGAAAAAATCCATCAGGCAAAGCCTCAGGGCTTCCTTGTATAACAATCGCCTGACCCTGTAACTTTTGTTCAGGGTATAGCACTATTTCAAAAACGTGATCCACACCTTGCGTTTCGGGAAAAATAACGGCATCATTCTCTCTAACCCACTTAGCATCTTTGATCACAGAGACGGACGAATTTAAGATATTACGCACCAATTGGTTCTGATGATCATAAATAAAATCGTGCTTATCCAATTTGATCTGTTCTCGCTCTTCCTGAGTTAACAAAGCAACATCGCTCACATGCCAACTGTAGAATTTCTCTGCATTAAGAACGGTATCCATGTGACAACGCAACTCTCGCAAATTCATACATCCCATCGATTCAGGAAGAGATAGAATAAGATATTCTTTGGCCTTTTCGGCCAAAGGCCCTTGGCTCAAATCGATATTCCACGATGTTGTTTGGACTTTGGCATCATTCACAAACTGCGCTGTCACTTGCATATAAGGAGGTAAAGATCCCCATAAACCTGGTTGCAAACGCAAGCCTAAAGCCTTCCAAGGCTCCTCTAAAGGATGGTTCGAATTAAAGCGTACGGAAACTCCCACTAAACCCTCTGTTTCTTTTCTTCGCTCAAAGTGGGCATACGTAGCCTTTGAGTCCATAAAGGTTCCATGAGCCTCCATATACTTGCCTCTAAAGCAGTCAAGCCATTCTGGAGGATATCCCCCCCAGTTCAAGGGCTTCTGCGACTGATGAACATGTACTTCTAAATCTTGAACATCTCTCTCGATGCTCTCGGGAATCAAAGACACATTCTGTAATGTTATCACTCCTTCGGCGGGGTATCCTTTCATAAACTTATCAGGAGAAGACAGGTGCATCACAAGATGTGTTGCGCGCCGATGACATTGCGAAAGACTGTGATTTAAAACAAAAGGTAAACTCTGCCAAGAACTTCGATCCCATTGAAATAACCCCTGATCTAAACTTTTCTGATCACAGCGAGCCAAGACAATATCTCGTTGCTTAAAGCTCCATTTCACCGCAAGCTGCTGCTGTGACGCCCATTCATAGGCCATTTCCATAACGTGAAAATTCCAAGGCAAAACACTCCCCTGGTCCAATTCAAAAAAAATGTGCGCTGGTTGCGTAAGGCGATAGCGCAAGGTCCAATACCCCGACTCCTTACTCAAAACAAGCGAATCTTGGCTTCTTTCTGTCTTAGCCGATACCGATGCCAACATATCCATAAGATTGATCTCTTGTTCAAAAGCCCAAGGCAGTTGCTCCTTATAAGAACTCCTCAAAGACGGTGCCCGAACAATCGCCTGAACAGCTAACACATTCTGACCGGCTTTATTCGTTTTGGTCTGGGCTACTTTTTGCAACCACAGACGCTGATACATAGGCCATCTGTGGATACGCTGCAAATAACTTTGAATCAAATCTTTGGGAGGCCCCCAAGAACTCATGCCCATCAACGCCACATCCCTGGCAAGAAGAATGTGTTTCGGTTGTAGTTTTGTGAAAGCCTGAGCTAACCATGGGCGCATAACATCAGGGGCCACAACCGAAGCTAAGGCTGTTACACCTAAACTCGGCCTAGCATGCTGCAATTCCTGTTGCTGCAAAGATAATAGCTCAATACCAGATGAGTGCCAACGTCCATCTTTTGCATAGCCCGCACCTAACAAACCTGGCCATTGATTTTCATGAGCATGATGCGCATGGATCGCAATCGCATTTTGAGTCAAAATGCCTAACTCCTTTTCGGTGTGAGGCAAGAGCAAAACATGCGGCTCCAAATCGCCCAAGTGACCATGGCGCGTCAAGGGAGCATCCCAATAGGAGTCATTTGAGGCAGGATACAAGGAAAGAACCAAAGGGATATCCGCCTCCCAGGCTTGTCTCACATCCTCTTTAGGCAGATGCCCCCGGACAATGGCCCATAACAACCCCAAAACATCTTCTTCCCAAGCATATCTGGCGTAAGACCCAAGCTGAGTAGACTTTTTTTTAAGATCCATCTCTCTTAAAAAACGTTTTTTCTTCGCGTCATAAAAAATCCCATAATCTTGTTTATCCAACAGAGGTTCCGTTAAACTTATGATGCGCTTAACCTGCTCGTTTTTATCTTCTTCTGGAAAACTCATAAAATAGGTTTGCACAGCCGCCAAACTCCAAGACAGCCATGCATTCTCCGTTAGGCTCAATTGATTGGACTCCCCTTGCAAACCCTCCTTAAAATCAAAGCGCAATAGCGGAAATAAACCATGATAGTGTGTGTTTTTTTCGGAAAAATCGACCAAAGACTCTAAAATGCGCTCAATCATGTCCATCTTAGAGCGCAACTTTCCTTGATGCCGATAAGCCTGCAAGGCATAAAGCAAAACAAAAGCATTGTCTTTAGGGTTAACACGCTTTTCCTTGACAATCACATAAGGCCAGCCACCTTCGGTTGTCACCGTATGAAAAGGCATACCATACCTGGGATGCAAGCCACGACCAGATTGAAAATAATCGCTCACAAAAGATTGCATTCGGGTCAATATTTTCTGATAAGGATCTTTATTTTGAACCTGTTTTTTAACCTGGCTCTGATGCCAACGTCCCTTAAGATCTTCACGATATTGCTCCCAATACATGCGCAACGGCCCCCAAGCCACAACGAAAAGCGTCACCGCAGTAAGGCAAACCGATAAAGTCACCTTTAAACGATAAAGCCACTTTGGATTTCGCTTAAGAAAAGAAAACGGTTGTTGTACCTTAGCCACACATAAAGGCCACAACCAAAACATAAGCGTATTTCGCAACCTAAGCAAGGTCAGATACACCGTCGCCATCTGCATCCGCAACCAAGTTTGCAACCGCGATTGATTTCCCTCATTCATGAGGGTATTCTAACGCAGTTTTAAAACAAATCCAACAAGTGTCCCTGTTCTTTCAACCATCTTTTATGTTCACAATAATCGGGGTCAATCAGCTCGACCCAAGACCAAAACTGAGGCGAATGATTATGCTCATGAATATGACAAAGTTCGTGAATCACCACATAATTCACAATAGAAACTGGAGCCATCATCAACTTCCAATTGAAAACAAGGTCACCTATAAGTGAGCAACTCCCCCAACGAGACTTAAGGGCCCGTATGCGGATCGAATGGGGTTGTACATCCAGCATCTGAGCATAATGGTGACATCTCTGCACTAAAAAATGTTCCGCCTCACGGCGGTAATGGCGCTCTATTTTTTTAGCTAACCACGCTTCTGTCTCTGCTTGGCTCCAAGCTATATCTATATTCAAAAACCACGACGATCCTTGCACAACAACGGACTGCCGTTGCAAATCAAAAAGACGAGGCATTATTTGAGAATTTAACTTCAGCACATAGCTGTAACCCAAAAAGTCAAACACCTCGCCTTCGACCCATTGCTTAGAACGATAAAGGCCTCTTTGAGTGTTTTTTTGAAACTGATCTTTAATCCAATCTTTGTGCCGCTTTAAAATGCGAGGAATATTTTGACGAGAACAAATCCAAGGCAATTGAACAACCACGCAATTGTTAGCTTCGACTTTTAAAGAAACATATTTACGCCGTTTTCGACGATTCCATGTGTAATCAAACGATAAGTCACCGATAGAAAAAGTCTTGATAGCAGTCTTCATTAACTTAGGGAGCGAAACGCTGTTTCATCCAAGAGTCCGACCCATGGGTATAAACAATGCGATCATGTAAACGATTACTGCGCCCTTGCCAAAATTCAAACCTTTGAGGAATGATCAGATATCCTCCCCAAAACTCAGGATAAGGAATCTCTTGACCTTCATGCAAGGCACTCGTTTCCTGAAAAAGCTGTTCCAAGGCCGCTCGACTCTCCAACAAACCACTTTGTTGAGACGCCCAAGCTGCAATTTGACTTTTTCGAGGACGACTATAAAAATAATCCCGAGACGTTTCCTGATCCAACTTTTGGATTTCACCTGCAATGCGAATATCACGTTGCAATTGTGGCCAATGAAAATTAACGGCCACCCAAGGATTTACCTGAATTTCTTTGGCTTTATCACTGTTGTAATTGGTATAAAAAACAAACCCTCGGTCATCATAACGCTTAAGCAAAACTGTACGCACCGAGCATTGGCCGTGAGCATTGGCTGTTGCAAGAACCATCGCATTAGCACTGAGAGAATCAACGCGAACCATCTCTTTAAACCATTGATGGAATTGCTCAAAAGGATTACTTTTCATTTCATGCTCATGAATTCCATGATCTTGATATTCACGATTCAATTCAACAATTTTCTCTGGACTCATCATAGGAGGTCTTTCCTTATTTTTGAACTTTTATTTCAATAAATTTCGGAACAAAGAACACACTCTTAATTTGTTAATTTATTCTAGGTCATGTTACCATATCTTGTGTGTATGAATCCATTTCTACCTAAAATATAAAAGGAGAAGAGAAAATGATAAAAAAATGGTGTGCTGTTCTTGCTATTATGGCCTTTATTGGGTGTGCGCCACGTAATCGCAAAAATGCCGTGACAGAGGATACAAGAAACAAACCTGTCTACAACCCCGTAGCTGTTTTGGAAACCAATATGGGACCAATGGTTTTGGAACTCTATGCTGATAAAGCACCCGAAACGGTTGAAAACTTCATTAAATTGTCCGAAGCAGGATTTTATGATGGCCTTATTTTTCACCGTGTTATCAAGGACTTTATGATTCAAGGTGGGGATCCTTCTGGAAATGGAACAGGAGGGCCTGGGTACAATATTAATGACGAAATCCATCCCAATCTTAAACACGATAAAATGGGTATTTTGGCCATGGCTCATCGTGGACCTAACACAGCTGGTTCTCAGTTTTACATCACCCTTGAACCCGCGCCTTGGCTTGATGGAGGTTACACCATCTTTGGTCAATTGATTCGTGGAAACCAAACGCTGCAATCAATTGGTTCCGTACCTACTGGCCGTCAAAACCGTCCTTTGAACAATGTTGTGATCCGCCGTGTAATCATTCAACGTTAATCGCATACCAGATAAAAAATACCCCCCCCTCCCGGTTGATAAAATCAATCAACGGGGAGGGGGGGGGTATTCCAAAAATAGAAAACAAAAAAGCGCAGAAATTCCAACTGGTATAATGCTTTCAACCTAAGCATTAACCAAACTTCTGTGCTTATGAATATTTTAAACTATAAACTCACCCCCACCAACGAACTTCTAATTGCCCACACAGGCTTGTTAGCACCCGCACATTTAATGCAATCACTTACCCTTGATAAAAAAAAGCCATTGACCAGCACTTCTCTGCTTTAAATAGCAATACTGCTCTTAAAGTTTCAACTTTTATCAATACCTTACTACTAAGTCAACACGAAGGTGGGAAATGTCTGGATGACACCATCCATATTGCCAAAGACAAAGCCTTATTTTTACTGCTTCAACAAAAAAGACCAAGACCACAAGGCATTTTGGTAGTTGCTTAAGAGGCTTGGGTAAAAACAATCAAGGTATTAGAGCCTTATCAGAAGTTAATAAAACTTTGCTCGCTGCCACCTTGCACAACTGTAAAAATATTACGCTTGATATTGATGCCTCTGAGGTGATTGCCAATAAAGCCGATGCCCAATGGAGTTATAAAAAACACAAGGGCTATATGCCAATGCTGGGCCACATTGCCCAAGCAGGGCATAATAGTAGCCACCGACTTTAGGGCGGGCAATACTTCACCAGCAAAAGACAATCTTTGGTTTATTAAAACACTGTTAAAGTGCTTTGCCTTAGGGTGTCAAGGTAAATAAGTTGCGTATTGATACTGCTGGCTATCAAGGCAAAATCATTGAGTATTATTTTGACAACAACATTGAATTTGCCATTAGAGCAAAGATGTGCAAATCCCTCAAAGATATTATGCTTGATAAAAATAATAAGTGGCAGCCTTTACTTGATAAACAAGGAAATGATGTTGAGGCGCAAACCATCTTTAAAAGGCAACATTTTATTGATGTTAAAGACAACAAAGGCAAAGTTTTTGATTTAATCGTGCAAAGAACCCAAATCAAAAGAGCAGAGGATAGTGAAAATCCTATTATAAGGGTTAAAAGATGATTTTGGGGCAAAACAAATGCCTTGTGGCAATTTTGCTGCTAATGATTGAATGCCAAGCAGAATACCACGGCTTGCTTAATCAAGTGTTAAGAGACATTAATATACTGCTTTAAGTAAAAAAAATAGTGGTTAAGTAGTTTTTTACGTTGAAAAAACTATTAGACTGTCATATTAACAATTTCTTTGACATTTCTTTTTTCGTCGTAGAAAATCTTTAGTTTAACTTTTTTGTTATTTAATGATCCTTCTAAGGGAGTAGCAATCACTTCCGATAGTCCAATAGTACATACGGCTGCTGTACCATATAACAAACTTTTCCCTGCGGCTAAAAATTTACCTGAACCCTGCTTAAAATTAAAAATGTCATAATACTCAGTTTCTGTTTTTTCTGAAAATATAGGGGAGCCTAGTTCTGCTATCACACTATCTCTGCTTGCTCCGATTGCAATAACGGATAGATCTTTTCTATCGGAACCTTTAACGGCCATTACTGTTGAGCATCCTGTAAAACAAGTCGAGATAAAAAAAATAAAACCTAATAATGGTATCGTTTTGCTCATCCTCATATCATCATTTCCTTTTTTTTACTTAATCCAATAACAACTCCAACAATATAGATTCATTATACCTGAATGGATGGGCATGGGGGGCAATAATTATTAAGATCATTGCAAAATATCACCCAAAAAATACCTATTTGATCAAATAAACCTATAGTAAATAAAGAAGCAAACCCTCTAATTCTCTCAACCATTTATTACTCATAGAACCCGTAAAGATAAACATGGCCAAATACCGAACTTAATGGCAAAGCAAGTGTATTGTGCGTGAACGAGATGCAGAGTTGCGCCCAAAGTAACATTATTTAGATGATTTTGGGAAAAAACAGGCAAAGACAAGTTAAAAAATAAGAAAAAATCGTTATATTTTAGAAAAATGTGATAATTGAGGGTGTCTGGGTAGGTTTTAATTTATTTTGCAACGGTCTTGTATTCTACAACACATCTCTTAATCTCGTGTGAAGTGTAAAAGTTTCACACTAAATCCATGCTTGACCCCGCACCAGGTTTAACGTAAAATTGTTAGTAAATTATCTATAATAAAAGGAGTTTAAATGTGAACCAGTCCGATATCCGTAATATTGCCATTATTGCCCACGTTGACCACGGTAAAACAACACTTGTGGATCAGCTTTTTCGCCAAAGTGGTCTGTTCCGCAACAATCAAAATGTTGCTGAACGCATGATGGACTCCATGGATCAAGAGCGTGAACGCGGAATCACGATCACAGCCAAAAATGGCTCCTTTGATTACAAAGGGCACCGCATCAATATCATCGACACCCCGGGCCACGCCGATTTTGGTGGACAAGTCGAGCGCGTTTTGCAAATGGCCGATGCAGTTCTTCTTTTGGTGGATGCGGCCGAAGGCCCGATGCCTCAAACCTATTTTGTTTTAAAAAAGGCCTTAGCACTCAAACTTAAAGTAATCGTTGTGATCAATAAGATAGATAAGCCAGCGTCGCGTTGCGACTGGGTCCACGATCAAGTTTTCGACCTTATGGTTCAACTGGACGCTCCAGATGAACTTTTAGACTTTCCGCTCATGTATGCTTCGGCTCGCGATGGTTATGCCAAATACAGACTCGAAGACGAAAACGTTAACATGGAACCCCTCTTTGATACTATTGTCAAAGAAGTTCTGGCACCTCAAGGAGCTCTTGATCAACCCTTGCAACTTTTGATCAGTTCAATCAGTTATTCTTCCTTTCTGGGTCGCTTAGCTATTGGGCGTATTTTCCAAGGCACCCTCAAAATAAATCAAGAAATTTTAGTAACAAGCGGTGATGATGAAGCGAGAACAGCCTGTCGCATCACTAAAATTTATCACTTCAAGGGCAACGACATGAAAGAGATTGATAACGCACAAGCTGGTGATGTTGTTGCTATTGCTGGAGTAGAATCCATCACCGTAGGTCAAACGGTAACAGACCCGCAAAACCCTCAACCACTTCCTGCGGTTCTCATTGATCCCCCCACGCTGACGATGCATTTTATTCCGAATGATTCGCCTTTTTCTGGTCGTGAAGGCGATTATGTCACTTCTCGCCATATCAAAGATCGTTTGGAGAAAGAGACACTCACCGACATTGCGCTTAAAGTGACCGAGCTTAAAGAGACAGTTGGTTTTGAAGTGGCTGGACGTGGAGAATTGCATTTATCTGTACTGATCGAAAAAATGCGACGTGAAGGTTACGAATTTCAAGTCACACGCCCCAAAGTAATTTTTAAGGAAGAAGAAGGTCAACGCCTCGAACCCTACGAAGAGCTCACCGTTGATGTCGATGACGAATACAGCGGCAAAGTGATCGAAAACCTTGGCACACGTAAAGGGCACTTGCTTTCAATGGAGCAAGACCGTGACCTAACACGCATTAAGTACAAAATTCCAACCCGTGGACTACTTGGTTTCAAGTCCGAGTTTATGACAGACACCAAAGGGATGGGACAAATGAACTACGTTTTTAGTGAATACGGTCCCTATGCTGGTGACATCAAAAATCGTAAAAATGGGGCTATCATCGTGATGGAAAATGGAACCACCAATAGCTACGCACTGTCCAATTTGCAAGATCGGGCCAAGCTCTTTTTAGGTCCAGCCATCAATGTCTACAAAGGTCAAATTATTGGAGAAAACTCCCGTGAAGAAGATATGGTGGTGAATCCCTCCAAAGGTAAAAAGTTGACCAACGTACGTGCATCAGGCTCAGACGACAATATCACACTAACTCCTCCACCCCTTATGTCTTTGGAACAATGCATTGCTTTTATAAATGATGATGAATTGGTGGAAGTGACTCCTGAGAATATTCGTTTACGCAAAGCCATTCTGGATGAAAATGAGCGCAAAAAGAAAAAACGGCAAGGCTAAAGAAAACACCTATGCTATCAAACTTCCTCATCCCCTGGCTTAACCACGGGATCTACTCATTGATCCCTAAATTAGGGGTTGATCGGCTCTGTCCTGGACTGACTTAAAAACGACTCACTCCAGCATGAATAGGAAATCATATTTGACTAAAAATTAACAATTGATTATAATAGTTGGGTATATTTAAATTATTTAGGTGTGTGACTTTTGGTGAAGAGGAGAAGCCCCCCCCCATGGCTCGCGTATTGCTCAATAATGTCGATAAGTTTTACGATGATTTTCATGCTGTCAAAAATGTAAATTTGGAAATCAAAGATGAAGAATTTGTAGTTTTGGTCGGACCTTCGGGCTGTGGAAAATCTACAACCCTTCGCATGGTGGCTGGACTAGAAGATATCTCTTCGGGCGAAATGTTCATCGAGGATACCCTGATCAACCATGTTTCGCCTAAAAATCGCGATATTGCTATGGTTTTTCAAAATTATGCCCTTTACCCACACATGACTGTTTTTGATAACATGGCTTTTGGTCTCAAACTACGCAACTATCCCAAAACCGAAATTCACCATCGTGTGCAAGAAGCCTCTGAAATTCTTAATATCACCGAATTGTTGCATCGCAAACCTCGCCAATTGTCTGGTGGTCAACGCCAGCGCGTCGCGGTAGGTCGTGCCATTGTGCGTAAACCCAAAGTCTTCTTGTTCGATGAACCTTTGAGTAACTTGGATGCTAAAATGAGAACCGAAATGCGTAGCGAATTGAGCAAACTTCATACTCGTCTTAAAGCCACAATGATCTACGTAACTCACGATCAGGCTGAGGCCATGACAATGGGTGATCGTATCGTTGTTATGAAGGATGGTATCATTCAACAGGTTGATGCTCCTATTCCCCTCTATCAAAACCCTTCCAATAAATTTGTTGCCAGCTTTATCGGCACCCCACCCATGAACTTTTTAGCAGGTCTTGTTGTGAAAGATAAAAAGGGTCTTTACTTCCAGGGCTTGCAAGATAACTTTAAAGTTCGCATCATTAAAGACATGGAAGAAAAACTGACACCTTATGCCAATAGAAAAGTTACCTTTGGTGTGCGTCCTGAGGATATTTACGACAAACTCTTCGTCACAGACAACCCAACCGACAACATTTTTAAAGCACGCGTCGAGATGATTGAACCTATGGGTGCAGAGATTTTTCTTTATTTGAAAGTGTTGGGAGAAACTGTGATTGCCAAAGTGAATTCCAATAGCCAAGTATCTATCAATCAAGAAATTGAATTTGTCTTAGATATGAGCAAGATTCACTTCTTCGATATTGATTCAAAAAATCTCATTGTGTAACACAAACATAGATAAAAAAACTATTTGGGGGTCCAGAGCCTATGTCTCAAGAGCGCCAGATAAAGGTTAGTAATCAACTTGTTTTCTTTGGGATATTGTATGTTATTTTTTACATTGTCCTATCGATTCTCTTTCATCAAACACTAACAACACGCCCTTCACTCATTTTAGTGATGAGCAACCTATTGCTATTGATCGCTTCTTTCATCTATTGGCCAGTGATCTTACTCGGCTATGTCACTATGGCTTGGGTCATATGGGCCATTCTTTCGTTATTTTTATTAGCCGTAGCCTTCCCGTTTGAGCTTAACTTTTTTTATTGGCACATCCCCCTTCATGTCATGATGATCATGAGCATTTCCCTACTCAAACGCAAAGACGATCTAAGCACCTACACCTACACACAATCGATCCAAAGCACTAAAGAAAATTACAATGAACTTAGCAAGTTTTTCGAAAAAAACCAGCTAGAAACATCTAGTCTCAACGAGTTGATTCAACGTTATTCACTGCTCCACAAGGTACTCAACACACTCAACACATCGCTCAACGAAGAACAAATCATTAACCTTATCACCAACAAAAGCATTATTAACAAAAGGGATTACATTCTGTTTTATTTGAATCAACCAAACTCCCGCAAAATTCAACTTCGCTGGAGCTCAAACGACCATCACCAAGAATCCTTCTACAAAGAAGGCGATGCCTATGATGGCTGGGTGCTAAAACACAAAATCCCTCTTTTGGTCACAGATGTTCACAAAGACTTTCGTTTTCAAGGGCTTTCGGATCGAAATGATTTACCCTTCCAGTCTCTTATTTCATCACCACTTATCTCGGAAAATCAGTGCATTGGCCTGCTTCGCATACAATCCCAGGAAAAAACCACCTTTGCGATGGATGATTTAAGGCTTTTAAATATTTTGGCCTATTTGACCAACAAAGCCATCACCAACGCGCGTCTTTACCAACAAACATTGGATTTAGCTATCAAGGATAGTCTGACAGGACTCTATGTACGCAAGTACTTTTCCGAACAATTTGACAAAGAACTAAGCCGTAGCATACATTCCCAAACAGCCCTTTCAATTGCCCTCATTGATATTGACTTCTTCAAAAAATATAATGATCAGTATGGTCATTCTTCTGGAGATAAGGTTCTCATTTTCCTAGCCAATTTGCTTAAAAAAGAACTTTCCGAAGTAGGAATTGTGGCTCGTTATGGTGGAGAGGAATTTGCTATACTTCTGCCCGAACACACCAAAGAACAGGCTCAAAAGGTTCTGGAGAATGTGCGCATCAAAGTGGAATCAGCCACTATCGTTTTAAGGCAAGTAGAAACACAAATCAGTATCAGTGGAGGTATTGCCACCTTCCCTCAGGATGCTATGCTGCCCAGAGAATTGATTAATTTGGCCGACAAGGGGCTTTATCAAGCCAAAGCTGAAGGACGTAATCAAATATGTTGTATGTGATTCATATTATTCTCACAGCCGTCGCTATCTTTTTGGGGGTAAAGTTATTTTTAATTTATCTCTTTAAAGTTCAAGAAGAAGAAGAGGAACTCCTTATTCAAATGCGCAAAGGCAAAGAAGAGCTCGATAAGCTTCGACAGCATAACGACACCATTCTTGCTAAAAATCATCATCTCGAACAGCTACATCAGTCAACGGCCAGCCTTTATGAAATCTCTAAAGATTTAAGTGCGTCTTTGAAGTTTCGCGAAAAAGCACCTCTACTTAAAAATAAAATTTGGAATATTTTGCATTGCCGCCGGATCAAAGTGATCTTATTACAAACTGACTCTAAAAAATTCGAAAGTTTGACCCTACATAAAATCATTGAAATTAGTAGCGAAACGGTTCATGATGAAAATGCGGCCCTTTACCTAAAGCCGCAAGAACAAGACTACAAAATATGCAACACCATGCAGGAAAACAATATGACCGAAATTCTTATTTTCGACACCAAAACCAATTTTATGGCCTCCAATATGGAGTTAGATCCGCATGTAAGTTCTTTTATGGCCATTCCCTTACGAGTTAAAGAAGAGGCCATTGCCGTTATGACCTTAGAAAACATTGATCCCCGCGACATCGAAAAAGCACGCATCATTGGCTCTCAGCTCGCTCTTGATATCCACAAGAATCAACTTTACGAGCAAGTTGAGCGTTTATCGATCACAGACAGCCTCACTCAGGCTTATTTGCGTCGCCATTTTATGACTCGCTTTCAGGAGGAGTTGCAACGCTCGATCAATCACAAACTTCCTCTCTCTTGTTTGATGATCGATATCGACCATTTCAAATCCTACAACGATAATTATGGGCACTTAGTGGGCGATGTGGTTCTTAAAGAGTTAACGTCCCTGATTCGTGCTAACGTACGCGAAATGGACTTGATCTGCCGTTATGGTGGTGAAGAATTCTGCGTCCTTCTTCCCGAAGCCTCCCTCGAAGATACCCAGGTGATTGCCGAGCGATTACGTGTCGATGTCGAGCAACGCACCTTTCAAGCCTACGGCAAAGAGCTTCAAATGACGATCAGCCTGGGACTCGCTAGTTATCCAGATCAAGCTCAAAGTGTTCAAGGCTTGATCGACATTAGCGATCAATGCCTTTATCATGCAAAAGAAAGCGGCCGCAATCGCGTGTGTTGTTAAGAAACCGAGAAAAGTTCGCACCAAAAACGATCATCAAGACCTTCAATTGTTTCTTCGAAATCATTCTTCGAATCAACAAAGACCACATAGAATAAATTGTACCACAAAAGAACGCTAAGTGGCATCCAGATCACCACCAAACCCACCAAAGAGACCGCACAAAACAAGGTTAGAATGCAGAAAAAGCCCAAAGTTCCTATCGACAATAAAGGATAAGCCATTAAACCAAAAAAGGCATATTTCCAGGTCGTCCACCAACCAAGATCGGTTTCGGTGGACCAAAGACTTAATAAAGTTGGAATCATCATAGCGATCGTAACCACCACCCAAAAAACCACACTAGAGCTCAATATCTTGAGCCAAATCATATTCTGGGGCAAACGCATATAAAACTGAAAAGTGGCTATAAAAGCGAGAATAAGCACCAAAATTCCAATCATATAAGCTAAAGCTTTTAGATTAGGATGAAGGATTAACTTAAGAAAACGCTTCACATTCAGTTGGGTATAGTTTTGTTTGAGAGCAAAACTAGCCATCTGAAACAGAGGAGCTATCACTAAGGGCATCAAAATTAATGTGAACGACAAACTATAGGCAATCAAACCAACTCCACACCAAAGCCAGATATGATCATAAAACAACCAAAAGGTCCGTTGAACAATTCGTTGCAGAAGCTCGCCTTGAGAGGGGTGATTATCCTTTAACGGCACCGAGCTGAATCCCTTCGACAAAGAAACGCTGATTAAAGATAAACACCAAAATGATCGGCATCAACATGATGATATTACCTGCCATCAGTAAGGTCCACTCAGTGTTATAAGATCCCTGAAACGCTTGCAACATCACTGGTAAGACTTTTAACTCAATGCTATTTGTCACAATCAAAGGCCAGATAAAGCTCTTCCAAGAGCCCATGAACGTAAAGGTGATCAATGTCGCCAAAGCCGCTTTGGATAGAGGCAAAATCACACGCCAATAAATCCCGAATAAACTACAACCATCAATTTTAGCAGCATCTTCCAAATCGCGAGGAATATTCATGAAAAATTGACGCAACATGAATGTTCCATAAGCGGTGAACAAACCTGGAGCAATCAAAGCAAAGTAAGAATCAATCCCAATCGGTTTGCCAACAAAAAACTCACCAAATAGATACATGTCTTGTGACCACCACTGATTAACAGGACTAAACACCGTATTCAACCACTCGGGCAATTTTTTAAGCAAAATAAAGACAGGAATCATTGTCACATCACCTGGAATCATCATCGTAGCCAAATACCCAAAAAAGAGCTTGTCCCGACCAGGAAACTGCAAACGTGCAAACGCAAACGCAGCCATTGAACAGGTGAACACTTGGCCCAAGGTGGTCGCCACCGCCACAATAATACTATTCACATAGCCACGGCCAAAAGGAACCGCCAACCAAGCCTTGATGTAGTTACCAAATTCAATCGGAGAAGGAATCCACTCAGGAGGGTAAGTGAACACGTCCCCAGGAACCTTTAAGGAGGTGGACACCATCCAAATAAATGGCAAAACCATCGTTACACCCAACAAAATTAAAAAGGCGTAAATCCCTGTTTTCTTAACATAATCTCTGTGTAATGGATTTTTTCCAACCTGAGACATTCTATAACCAAAACCCTTTGTTTAATAACGAACAGCTTTGCCGCCATATTTCCAATTAAAAATGGTGACAATAAAAACAAATACAAACAACACCCAAGCAATCGCAGCCGCATAGCCCATATTGAACCATTGATAGGCGTTACTATAGATGTAATAACTGATTGTAGTGGTTGATCCATTCGGTCCTCCACCCGTCATGACATAAGCCGAGGCGAAGCCTCCTTGAAAACCACCGATTACGCTCATGATAAAGATGAAAAATGTCGTTGGGGTTAGCATTGGCAAGGTAATATGACGAAACTTTTGCCATGCGCTAGCACCATCAATATTAGCAGCTTCGTATAGCTCAGGAGGAATCCCTTGCAATCCAGCCAAATAAAGAATCATGTTCTGACCACCAATAGCTGTCCAAAATGCCATTAACATTAAGGCTGGTTTGGCCCAAGCTTCATCAGTCAACCAATTGGGTCCAAGAATGCTTAGTTTGGCTAACATGTAATTGAATAAACCAAAATTAGGATTGTACATCCACATCCACAAAATCGAAATTGCAACTCCAGAACAAATGGTTGGCAAAAAGTAAATGGTTCTAAAAAATTTAATCCCCTTAATTTTTTGATTCATAAATGTAGCAATCAAAAGAGCCCCCCCCATTTCAAAAGGAATACCCATCATCAGAAAAAACGTATTTTTGGTGTATTTCCAAAACAACGGATCCTGAATCAGCTTAATAAAATTGTTGATTCCGACAAATTCGGGAGGCGTTAGTAAGTCCCACTTCATAAAAGCAAGCACAAGAGAAGCCACAACGGGAATTGAAGTGAACATAAGAAAACCCAGTAAATTGGGCATAATAAAGAGATATCCAGAAATCCATTCACGAATATGACGTTTGTTTAAATAAAGTAACATTATGTTTCCTAGGAAAAAATCAACCACACATAAAGGGCATTCTATCCTGATCCCCGACACGTGTCAATGTCGTTTATCAATCCACATAATATCGGAATCTCTTTTAAGCCACGTCAATTGCTTTTTAACGAGTTTTTTTGTATTGCTGCTAATGCTTTGCTCCAAATCATCTAGCAGGATCTCTCCATCCAGATACGCAAGCGTTTCTTTGTACCCCACGGCAGTTTGCATAGGAATCGTATTTCGAAATTCTTTATGAATCAATTGCTCCACTTCTTCAATTAGTCCCTCCGACAACATCTGTTTGACCCTTTGCTCGATGCGGATAAATAATTCTTCTTTTGGCCAAGCCAAACCTATCTTGCGATAAGGCACACGCCCTCTCAAGCCACCTTCGCCTTTGAAAGACGACAAGGGGCGCCCCCCCGATAATTGATGAATTTCAAGCGCACGGATCACCCGCTTGTGATCATTAGGATGCAAGCGTTCCGCCGTTTGTGCATCCACTGCATGGAGTTGCTCCCACAACCAAGAACCTTCGTGCTCCTCTAGCTGAGCTTGCCACTGTAAACGCACCAGAGGATCTCCTTTGGGCACTTGTGCTAAGCCCTCCACCAAAGTATGAATGTAATAATTCGTTCCTCCCGTGACCACAAGCGACTGGCCTTGTGCCATAGCATGGTCAATCTTGGCGCAAGCTTCGCTGATAAATTGAGCCACATCAAAGTCCTGGAAAAGATTCACACAATCGATAAGGTGATGAGGAACACGTTGAAGCATCGTATGGCTCGGCTTGGCTGTGCCAATATCCATACCACGATAAACTTGATAAGCGTCGGCCGAAACAATCGAACACCCTAACGATTCAGCTAAATCAACCGCGTAATCTGACTTGCCACTAGCGGTGGCTCCAAGAATAAAAATAACTTCCGATCTCATTGCACTCATAAAGGAATCAGTTCAAACACAACCGAACCTTTTAGTTTTTCTTGGGACCACATATCTCGCTGCAAAGTTCTCACCTGAGAATGTGCTTTAAGTTGACCTACACGAACCTTATATAGCGAATGCTTAGACACAGCATCGCGAACAATAAAAACATCAAAACCTTTTTTCTTGAGGTGTCGTTTCAGTTGATTTGCATTTTTGAAAGTCTTAAAAGCCCCAACCTGTACAGAAAAATATTTTCTTCGACTCATCGCCGACTTTACAAAAAATGCCATACCTTGTGAAATAGGCATAAGCGCACGTGCTTTCTTATCTAGCCGACCCGCTTCAGACGCCCTATCATACTTACGATAGAGCTCAATGAGGCGATGAACACTCGCAACAGGATACTCATCTAAAGGAGCTACCTGCAAAATCAGTTCATACAAACGCATCGCTTCAAAGGTTTGTCCTTCGCGATCTTTAAAACGAGCTTTCACCATCAGCGCTCTTCGCTTCATAAGTGCATCACTTTTTTGATAAATCAAACGATCCCAGCAAATCACAGCGTTATCCCCATCGCCCAAGGCATCGTAACAAAGCCCAGCATACAAATACGCCTCATCTAAGTCACAGTGCTTCCTGTGATTCATCAAAAACTGTTGAAATATTTTGAGCGACCGTTCGTATTGTCCTTGCAAATAAAAAACTTTGGCTTGAGCATGTCGATGTGATCGTTTTAAAACAGTTCTGGCAGGCTTATGTCGCGACTTATCCAACTTTGAATTCAATAGTAGTCCTCTTCGAGCCCAAAGAGGCTCTGCTGTTATCCCTAAGTACCCCATAAGCCCTAAAACCACAAAAGGCCTAAACCAAACCATAAATCACCTCAACCAAAACATCAACAGTTGTTGGAATAAACGACATTGTCACACGGTCTTCATCTCTGATCCAGGTTACTTCTTGAGTAGAAGGTTCTTTCTTGGCATTATCAACTGCATCCCTAGATATAGAGTTTTGGCCACAAGCAGTCAGTAAGAAAACAACCCCCACAAGCACATTAATGACATTCATTAGCGCAACACCTTTGCCAATTCATAAAGAAAATGATCATGTCCTTTTTTAACGGTCACAGTCTCTTTAAGAGGCGTGTGCACCAGCTCCCCTTTGACCTCTCCCACCATAACACCATTCACTTGTGTATCCAAAAGATCGATAGCGTAACCACCTAATTTAGAAGCCAAAATACGATCTCGCGCTGTCGGAGATCCACCACGCTGTAGGTGGCCCAAAATGGTTACCTTATATTTTGCATCGCACTGGTTTTGAAGTTTTTCTGCCAACTGAAACGCCGATCCCGCATCATCCCCCTCAGCCACCACCAAAATATAACTCGACTTGCCCCGTTCCAAAAAATAAACCATATTGGCACACACATGCTCAACTACAGTTTTTACTTCGGGGATCATAATTTCCTCAACACCACCCGCCACACCAGCATGCAAAGCAATATGACCAGAATGATGCCCCATCACTTCGACAATAAAATTGCGTTCATGCGCATCGGCTGTATCGCGAATTTTATCGATTGCTTCAACAGCTGTGTTCACAGCCGTGTCATAACCAATCGTTTCATCCGTCCCATACAAATCATTATCAATGGTGCCTGGCAAAGCAATCACGCGACCATCCCAGTGGTTTTGCAACTCCAACAAACCACGAATTGTGCCATCTCCCCCTACAGCAATCAGTGCATCAATCTGGCGTTCCTTTAAATTCTTAACTGCTTGCTCAATACCTTCAGCGGTGTGAAAACGTTCGCTACGTAATGTTTTAAGCATCGTTCCTCCACGCTGAATAATGTTGGATACCGAAGAATGTCGTAAAAGTTCGATTTTGTTATCAATTAGACCATTATAGGCACGATACACACCCCAAGGTTCAATCTCTTTAGCCAAAGAGATTCGGACAATCGACCGAATAGCCGCATTCATTCCTGGAGCATCACCACCACTTGTCATCAATGCTATACGTTTCATTGCTCACTCCACATCTTTTTTAGTCCCAAAAAGGCAGCCGTAACTGATCCTGCCATTCCTTTTCGGTCAACCATTCAACACGTCCATCAGCAAACAGCACATTAATGCGTCGCTCCTTATCTGATTGACTATCATAACCAAATAAACCGAAAAAAGGAATAGCATGCCAGCCAGAACGATAATCACCCATCAGGATTTTATCTTGTGGATTGGGAATATCCGAAAAAACATAGGGGCGATAGCTTCGTGACATCTCATCGCGATTGTCATAGCTTCCGCTATGTTTAAGCTCGTACTCGTTATGTAGAGGGTCTGCAGGACAAGAAAAAATAGCTGTTAGATCAATAGGGCGCTTTTCCCTTTGTGACAAAAACTGCTCCAAAACATTTTTAAGATAAACACCACTGCCCTTCTCGGGCAAAGAACTATCTTGCAAGTCACGAATACGCCTGATTCGATCATGATTTTCATCGAGATACAAGAGCCAATACTGATAAATTTGTCTTAAGTTGTTGGCACACCAAGCTCTTTTGGCTGTTTTCGTAGCATATTGAAACATGTATGTGCTTATTCCAGTTAGAATCAGGATAATTGACAAAGTCACTAATATTGACACAAGCGACACACCTCGTTGACCTAACTGCATAATCCATCTCCACAATCAAGTGATAAAAACTTTATTCTAACATAGACTTCGCCACACACACAGTTAGCTTCAACCATGTCCTTTATGTCATAGATGCCTGTCGATTTTTAGAGGCGCCAGGTTTTCTGACGAGGATCGTGCGGATCTTCAGATCCAGGAGACGCACCAGAGGGTTCCTCAGTGGGGACATTAACCCTAACAGTCTTGCCAAAACGTCCTCGAGGCAAGTCGTTCATGCGGTCGGGAGAATTTTCATTAAAGCCAATAAAGCGCGCTTTGTAATAGTAGGTTTGGCCCCAAAGAGGTCGTTGCACCTCAAACTCAGGCTTGGAATCCACCGTTGTGAACGGAGATCGTTTAAGAGTGAACACCTCATCTCCATTAATCGAAAAGGCTTCCGTACGATTGGTATCCAAATAAAACACTTCGCGAATCGTTTCAAACAAAGAGGACTCACTTTCATAAATTTCAATCATCTGAGACTCTTGTTTTTGCAGAGCCGTTAATTGCGGATTAAACTGATAGTACATCGCGTAAATTTTAAGGAATAGATCGTTGACAATAATTTGCTCAGAAGGATCTTGATAGTTCCAATTTCTTTCGGGCCCTTGTGTCCGAGAAACAATCGGAGGATGCAGCATATCGCTGCGTAAATCAACACGAACGGCTTCAGTATTACTCCACTCTCCTCGTTTGGCAACAGGCCCTTCATGAGACAAGGCACGCACACGAATATAATACATCGCATCATTTTCAAAACCAATTGAGACAGGAGTGACTTCACCCAGTCGCCTATAATTCAAAGGAAAATCTGGATCGTTCAAGTTGCGTACCCAAGGCCATTTACTCACTTTACGAAAAATCTTTGAACCCGGTGAAACAGGCACCATTAAAGGAAAGTCTCCCAAACTTTTGACATATTCAACGGCAAAGGTATTGCGCTGCCACGTTGCATTGTGTTTGGCAATGTTTATTTCATACAGAGGGAAAAAATCCAATCGATCTCTTTCGGTCGGATCACGCCCTTTTAAAGTCCAATTTAAGCCAATAATTCCGTTGCGATCAGGATTTGGCGTAATAGGATCAAGTTGCAAAGGATCCGGCGTTTGAATGTCTTCGATATGTTTAGTGATTTGAATAGTTTTCGGGTCACTCAAGGGCCCTTCGAGTTCCATAAGGTTAATCGGAAAAACAAACACACTGTACGTACCAATAGGAACTTCATGGAAATCAGCTTCAAACTGAAGTTTTCCCGCATCATTGATCAAAGGCGTCCCATCAGCAGCTAATTTAGGTTTGTAAAATGTGTCAATTTCCAAAAAGGACGGCAAGTCGACCGTGGTGCGTGTTTCATCAGAATTTTCTGCTTTTAACAACTCCTCTTGAGCAATCTTTTCCAGCTGTTTAGTGGTCACCAAAAAGGTTGTGAACAAGCGACCTGAGAGACTTTCCGAAGGACGTTCCAACCAGTCATTCACCCCATTTTTATCAACATCCAAGAAGACAAGATTTCCCTGTGCATCGCACGGAGACTGCCCAGCAGGAAGATCCTGGTAAAAGAGAACCCGATAAAAGGGAATATAGGTTGACTGAGCCCTGTTAGAATAAGCATTTGCAAGAGGCGATTGTTGTTGAGCTCCAAGAGTCCACGACACAGGAATCAGAGCTTTTTCCTTCACATTAAGGCTATTGCGATCTGTCGCATTGGGTCGTACTAAGTTAGGCTTAGGTGGAATGATCGGAACAATCCGATTAGAAATATCGACACGTCTCACATGGCTCAATACCCCAGGCTCTTCCGAAGCATTGAACGCCCTAAGAAACATGTGGTAACTTCCTCGTTCAATCGCTTTGATCTTTCTTTCGAGAATAATGTTTCCAGCAGCATCGCACGTAGATTTAAAAATTTTTAACAAAGGAATGTAATAGAGAACATTTCTAGCACCTGCCGCGGTTTCTTTTGACGTAGGTACTGGCAAAATATCCTTATCTTGAATCATATACGTGGCATACGCTCCGCATCCAACTTCGGTAAAATTATTCACCTCGTCCTTATTAACATCCACCTCTTTCAAAGCAAAATAAGCTACACACAAGATATTGTAAATTCGTTGCTTTTGAGGCATAAAACTGGCACTCACCACAAACTGATTGGTCGAGGTTAAATTACTAAAAGCTGGTAACACATCCCCCTGCGCAGAAATATAGCCACGCGAAATCAAATCATTGTAGAGCATCGTGTGCTGGCGCACAACACCTTCAAAGTCAGCCACAATCACTCGACGACGTGCATAAGGCAATTGGTCATCGGATAAGTTCTGTCCAAAATCAGTGCGATAAATAAGTAGCTGATAAAAAGGAATGTGTCGTTGTAAAGATCCTTCTTCCAGACTTTTTTCACGATAAACAGCATTTCTTGGATCACTCGGTGTCGCTTGCATTGTCCAATTCAAAGGAATTTGTCCATGTGTCACTTTAAGATCTCCTAAATCAACATCCCCTATTTGAGTTCTTGGAGGTAATGGCCTAGGTTCAATGCGAGTTGAAATTGAAAGGCTCTGCCCCTGACTCACCAAGCTTTGATGACCAGTTATTCTATTGGAAATCACATAAAAATCATATAAGCCTGGTTCAATCACCTGAATTCTTTGTTCAAACATGCTTTGACTGTCCTTGTCAGGAACAACTGGAATCGTTAAAAGGGGAACACGGTACAAAACATCGCGCTGATTTTCGGCCACAGATGCTTGTTCAAACTGCTGAGGCGTCACAGTGTACGTCGAATAGGCCTTCCCAGCACCACCTTCGCACTGAATTTCGACCCAGTCATTGATGCCATTACTATTGTCATCACAAAATTTGATATATCCGCCATCTCCGACAGGGTTAACATCTTCGCGGTTATAAACCAAAACCTGGTAAGATGGAATGAAGTGAATATTATTGCCATCTTGATTGTTGGTGTATTGACTATTTCGGGGATCTATGGGCTGAACGTCGTGTAACGACCACGATAAAGGAACAAAACCTTTATTGAGATCAGATATGCTAGCAATGATAGGCTTCAAATCAGGTCTTGGCGACAGCAGTTGCTCAAATCGTGGCAAATCCACCGAAACTGGAGCACTCCACAAAGAAGGAATAGCATCAGGCTCATTCAACACAGTTCTAATCCAAAGATAGTAGCGTCCCGCTGGAACAACACCCGAATTGAATAACATATTCACTGTATAATTCGGATTAGGTGCCAATGCAACAGCATCAGGCAAAACATAGTCTAAAAAATAATCCGAACGATTCGCAACGACCTCATCTCCAAAATTACGTCCTTCTTTGGCCCCCACTTTGAATGATTCAAGATTCACAATCAAATCCGCATGAGGAGAAACCGCAATTTGATAGATCAATTGACTAGCATTGCGTGAATTTTGCTTGTTGTCTAAACGGAAATTGACTGGAACCAAACCTGCCGGAATCAAACGCTTTGCTTCCGCACGACGTTGATCAATTTGAAAAGGAGATTCAGTGAAATGAATGCCCATCAAGCGTGGATTTTGCTCAACCTTAACGGCTACGATGCGACTCCAGTCACCATAACGATTATCGTGATTCAAACGAAGTTCACGACTAGGTAAACCTAAGGCACGGGCACGAATATAGTAAACGCCATTTACGGCTCCGTACTCGCTGTCCTGAAAATAAGTCGGACGTCCAAAATCTAAACTGCCTTGAGAATCTCTTTCAAAACCATTCACAGCCAAATTTTTAGAATGAAATGGACGAATCAAGTGACCATTCTCGAAATAGCGGTCACTTGTCAAAGATTTAAGCTCGCCAGCCCCAGCACTTGGAGAGAAAAAATCGTCAAAATTATTGTATAAAAAGTGGGTTTTCTCGCCCTGGATAAAATAACGATTGACGACTGCACGATCAAAATCAGTCTCCCTATTGAACGTAAACTTAGGCCATTTACTAAATTGAATTTGATATTGAGGAAAGGATGGAATCAAATTATCTTTTTCCTTAACAAACCATATATCAAGAATACCATCTCGATCGATATAAACCGACTCAATTTCATCATCTAAATTCAAGTTGAGCTCACGAGAATTGGAGGCATCTCCCACAGTCACAGTCAAATTTTGCAACTGCTGCTGTGGAGTGTAAATACAGTGTCCTTCAAGAGGAGTTGTTTTTTTCACCAAAAGCAATTTGAGCTTATCAGGAGGAGAATCAAGTTCAAATGAAACAGGCAAGACATTCGAAAACTTAGAACCCAGAAAAGTGTAGTTCGGAACAGTGAGAACTTTAGGATTCCCATTACTGTCTAATCGCTGACGATTATCCTGGGGATCTAAATCGGAAACAAAGTTATCTGGATCAACTAGATCTTTATTTTTCGAAGCTTTCACAGCAAAATAAAGCGTTGTGTTGCGACCATTCAAAAAGTCGCGAGGCAAATCGACAAAGTTCCCTAAATCCTCTTTCAAACCAGGTCCAAGCAAGGCTGGAATATCAATGATAACCTCTTGAATTTGGCTTGAAGGATCGTCGTTAACCTCGATCGGCTTAATAAAATAATCTTGTTCGATACTAATTGGACTATTGATCAAGAGGTTATGACGCCCAAGCACAACAATTTGGTAACACTTAGCACGCGTACCACTAAATTTTTTGGTGTTCCACTTCAAATGAACAATACCATCGCGATCACGATCGCCCGATAAATTCACCACATGAAATCCATCTGGCCCCGAAGCCTCATCAATAATATCAGGAAACAGGAAAGTATTGTTTTGACCATTAGAAGTTGTCGAAGGTATAAAAATGTTTTTAAAAAAATCAGGAATATCCTGGGTAAAAAAGTCGCCTACGTCCGACCAGAAACTGGCATGAACCTGAGAGGTTGGCGTGACCACAAAAAGTGACATTGCACTAAAAAGTATCACCCACCATCTCGAAAAAAGGGATCTCATAAACTACTCCTTTTGACCTTATTAGTTGTCCTAACAACCCCTCGCCAACCCTTAATAATAGCATGTAATAAAATATTATTCAATATTTTTTAATAAATTTCTAATAATATACAATATATTATTACATGTTAACTGTTTGATTTGCTTTTTCCCACCCTTGGACCGCAAACAAATCACATCAACGTGACCATTCCTAGCAGCTTCTCAATCGAACCACCCCCAGATTCCAACAATGCCCGTCACAGCCACACATGATTGGCTTGAGTCAACTTCTATAAACCCCGAACCATTTTACCTCGGCTATCTGCACAGTAACAGCACCATATCAGATCAGAACAAAAGGATATAAGCATAAATGATTCCCTGCCATAGCAAGGCTGCCAAAATACCCGCAGCCAAATCATCGGCCATTACTCCCCAGCCGCGAGGCAAGCGCTCCAAAGCACTCATGGGCCAAAACTTTGCAATATCAAAGAATCGAAATAAAAGAAACAAAGCAACAAGGTTCACCCATGTGAAGGGAAAGAAAATCACCGCGAGCAAAAATCCTGCCACTTCATCGATCACAATCATCGATGGATCTTTATCCCCCATACGGTCAACGACACGGTTCGAGATCACCACCCCTAAAGGGATCAAAATAACAAGCAACATCAACATGGTTAAAGTGTGCGAACTATAGAGCCAATAGAGGGGCACAGCACCAAGCGTGCCAATCGTGCCAGAAGCTACGGGAGCATGACCTAAGCCAAACCACGATGCCAAACAATGTTCAAATTTTTGTTTCATCGAAGCTCCTTAGTCCACAAGCTTTTACAACCAACAGCATACGTCCAACCAGACAGTACTGTTACCAGCAACATTGCCCATGTGACAATGTAAATAATCATTCGAAAATGATAAAAAGCCAACCATTCTGCCTGATAAATGATCTGAAGATGAAACAATAAAATTACCAGCACAGCCATCATTTGCATAACGGTCTTCATTTTCCCCCACACAGATGCCGCAACAACAATCCCTTGCTTAATCGCCATCAACCTTAAGCCAGTCACACAAAATTCACGAGCTAAAACCAGCACAACCACCCAGGAAACAACATAACCCAAGTCTACAAATGTCACAAGAGCCGCTGTAATCAGAACCTTATCAGCCAAGGGATCCAACAAAGCTCCTAAACTCGTCTCGATCTTTGCCGACCGTGCCCAGTATCCATCAATAAAATCAGTGGCACAGGCCAAAACAAACATAAGTAAAGCCATAAGAGCTGCGTATGTTTGCGGAATAAGCACACAAACCATAAAAATAAAGGCCATCACAATTCTTAACAAAGACAAAACATTGGGGCCGTTCATCGAAATTCAATTCCCTTTGGGGTTATACGAATCCGTGATACTTTTTGCTCCATCTCTTCAAGCTCTTCTATCGCCTGTCCATTCAATAAAAAGTCCACACCTTTGGCATCACCGATTCGAATGACAATCTCATCCTCAGCTTTCCAGATTTCATTCATGCCTTTTTGCATAACACCTTCATACAAAACATTGCCATCCGCTGTTAACGACATCCAAACGGACTTTTTCACATCAACCTGCAACAACAATTGCTCCAAAACAGGCTGCGTTTGAGGAACTTCTTGATCCACTACCTCAGATACATTAGCTTGTTCCGATGGTTCTGCATTCTTGGAGGAAGTCCACAAAGAACTGACCCACCCCCCCCAAGAGTTGACAAAGGGTCTAGCCTTTTGGTATCCCCACGACAATCCATAATAAGCCACAATCAAAACAATAGTCCCCACAATAAAAAATTTAATTTTGTCTTGACTGTACGACAAATACTGAAAAAACTCGTTTCTCACATCAATCCAGGTTAACTTAGGTCTAGCCTCGCTGGATAAACGAATTTTTGACGCAAGCTCTGTGCGAAAAGATTGCTCCACCAGATCATCAAAAGATTTAAGAATATCATCTGCATTCAAATTAAGGAATTGAACGTAAGTCTTTAGAAAACCTTTGGCATGAATCATCGTGGGTAATTGAGAAAAATCCTCGTCTTCTAAAGCTAAAATAAAATCTTTTTTAAGGTTAGTTTTACGGCTAATAAGCTCTAAGGACAACTCTTGAGCTTCTCGCGATTTGCGAAGTTTCTCACCTATCCCTACCATTCTATTTTTAACCCTATATTATTTTTCATACTCAGGCTTTTCCTCGTCAGTTTTTCCAGGATCATTGTCATAAGCATCATAGTCGGCTTCAGCGGACTTCAAAAAGTTGTCAACGGAAAAATCATATGAGTCAACCAAAACTTTCCGAGATTTGCTTCCGCACGAAGCACTAATAATACCTTCTTCCTCCATCGCATCAATCAGACGAGACGCTCTATTATAGCCTATTCGCATGCGTCGTTGTAAAAAAGACGCCGAAGCTTGCTCCGATTCAATTACAAGCCTAACGGCCTTTTCGTACAAGTCATCGCGATCACTCGATTCAATCACAGCTTTGGCCGAAGCAAAGATATTAACAAACTCTGGCTCTCGCTGCTTTTTAAGAAAATCAACCACATCCCGAATTTCTTCATCGGCCAAAAAGCAACCTTGTGCCCTCAACATAGAGGACAAACCTGGAGGAATAAACAACATATCCCCTTTACCAATAAGCTTCTCAGCTCCCTTGGAATCTAAAATGGTGCGAGAATCAATACTTGAGGCCACTCGAAACGAAATACGGCAAGGTAAGTTCGATTTGATCAAACCTGTTAACACATTCACCGAAGGACGTTGGGTTGCAATAATCAAATGAATCCCCACCGCTCTTGATAACTGCGCCAAACGACAAATCGATGTTTCCACATCTTGAGCAACAGTCATCATTAAATCCGCCAACTCATCAATGAACACGACAATGTAAGGCATTTTTTCCAAAGATTTTTCTTCACCATTTTTAGACTTATAAGTTTTATCTTTTGAATTTTCAAAGCGCTTGTGATAACCCGTAATATTGCGAACACCAACATCAGAAAAATGCTCATAGCGACGTTCCATCTCCGAAACCACCCAAATAAGTGCGTCAGCGGCTTTGCGAGGGTTAGTAATCACAGGTGTCAACAAATGCGGAATGCCATTGTAAAATGTCATCTCGACCATTTTAGGGTCAACCATAATCATTTTAACTTCGTCGGGAGAGGACTTGTACAACACACTCATAATCAAAGCATTCAGACACACTGTTTTTCCCGAACCTGTCGAACCCGCTATCAAGAGATGTGGCATTGTCTCCAGAGCATTCACCATAGGATCACCCGCCACATCTTTGCCCAAAACAATTGACAACTTGCTGGTAGCGTCTTGAAATTCATCCGACTCAATCAAATCTCTAAAATAAACCTTTTCGGGAAATTTATTTGGAATTTCAATCCCTATCACCGACTTACCTGGAATAGGTGCTACAATTCTGACCGATGGCGCGCTTAGCGACAAGGCAATATCGTTTGACAAATTAACGATGCGATTAATCTTCACTCCAGGTGCAGGCTGAACCTCATAAACCGTGATCACAGGCCCTTGGTTAACGGCAACCACTTCAGCGACAATATCAAAACTTTTGAGTGTTTCTCCCAAAATACGTGTCGTTTCTTCGATATTCTCAGTTCGTTTTTGACCATCATCCGTTGTCCCCTCGCTTGTTTCCAATAAATTAATTGGAGGCAATTCACCATCGTAAAACTCAAGTTTCGGAGGCTTACGCTTTTGTTTCGTTTTTTTCTTAACAGGCTTAACAATCCTTAACCAAGGCTTCTCGGTCGGGGCAATCTCTTCTTTATTTTCTTCTTCGGATTCTTTCTCCACATGTCTCTCTTCTTTATACTCGTATTCGTATTCTTCTTCATCCTCCTCAGTAGAGGCTCTGCGCCTCAAACGCAACCATTTCATTTTCGAAACCAACCAGGTTCCAGCTTTATGAAGCCCCTGAACAAGGTAGCACCCTCCAATCACAACAGCCGAGACCATTAAAAACTCTGTTGCCAAAGCCAAAGACAAAATCAAAAACAAACCCAAAATCAGAATAGATCCCAAATAACTAAAAGAGCTCATAAACAAACCAGCAATTTGAGGTCCCACCAAACCTCCTTTGAACAGAAAGCTCGACAAACTATCTTCGTGCAATGAAAGCATGGCCGACAATGTTAATAAAACAAAAAAAGCTCCTAAAAATTCTTTATAAATCTCGCCATAAGTGTTTATTTTTGTACTGTTAATCACCCAACACACGAGCAACAATGGGATAGCCCAAATCGCATCTCCAAATAAAAAGCGACCATAAAAAGCCATATAAGCACCGACAACACCTGTGTAGTTTTGCAAAGGACGGTTGAGCTCGGTGGTCAACCAAGGGATATCATTCACATCAAATGATAGAAAACTAAAGGAAACAAAAAGTGCAAAAGCTCCAAACAGTAAACGAAAGATATCTTTCGTTCGATAAGAAAGTTCTTTATCAAACATCCACACAACCCTTTACTTAACATAGAACCTTAGGCTAGGAGGAGCGCACCAAAGTTATTAGCCCCATTACTATACAGTATATCGCAAAAAAATCTAAGTGTTTAGCGGTAAATAGCCGCCTAAAAACTTCCAAACTTGCCCACCCCACCAAGGCAGACGAAATAAAGCCAAGCAACAGAACACGATAATCCATCATGCTTAAAGTCGCGTGGTGCTTCAAAAGCTCATAACTAAACGCTAAGATAATCGTAGGAATCGCCAAAGCAAACGAATAGAAAAAGGTTTGCTGGAGTTTCATTTTAAGACCCAAAGCCATGCAAATCGTCATCCCCGAACGAGACAATCCAGGAATAACCGCAAAACCTTGAGCCACCCCAATCAGCAGTGCCTTTGTGAGAGAAAAAGACTCTTCATGATTTTTAAGACTCAAGCGATGCCCCAACCACAAAATAGATGCATTCAGACATAGCATCAAACCCACCATCCAGGACTGAGTAAACAAAACCCGAAACTGCGTGAGAACAAGAGCAATCAAAATTGTGGGCACCATACTGCACAAAACCATTCGGGGCAATTGCAAAGATCGGAGTTCTTGAAGAAGTTGAACGCGAAACACACACACAATAGGACACAAGGTTCCCAGATGTAGTAAAAGATCAAACAGAACGTGATCTTGATTACTTGCTAAAGACCAATAGTTTTGTAATAAGATCAAATGACCCGAACTACTGACAGGTAAAAACTCAGCTATGCCTTGCAAACAACCCGAAATTAATGCCTGTAGATAGGACATAGAAAAACTTATTTGTCTTCTAAAGCAACTTTAATGCTCAGCGATTTGCGTCCCATCTTGTCAATATCAATCAACTTAGCTTGGACGATATCCCCTTCTGAAAGAACATCTTCGACACGCTCAATACGTTTGTTAGCAATTTGAGAGATATGGACTAAACCTTCTTTGCCAGGCAAAAACTCAACAAAAGCACCAAAATCCATAATTTTAACCACTTTCGATTCATAAGTTTTACCAATTTTGGGAATTTCAACCAACTTTTGGACAAATTGACTAGCTTCATCAAGAGCAGCTTCATCCGAACTCGCAATCACAACAGAGCCGTCATCTGCGACGTTCATCGCAACACCTGTGCGTTCAATAATGCCCTTAATCACCTTGCCTCCTGGACCAATCACATCTCTGATTTTATCAACAGGAATCATCAAGCTAACAATTTTAGGAGCATACTTAGATAATTGTTGGCTCGGAGCCTGGATTGTCTCTTGCATTTTGTTAAGAATATGACTCCGTCCCACATTAGCTTGCTCGAGAGCAGTGCGCATAATATCGAAACTGATACCTTTGACTTTAATATCCATTTGAAAAGCAGTGATTCCTTTAGAGGTTCCTGCAACTTTAAAATCCATGTCACCCAAGTGATCCTCCGATCCAAGAATATCTGAAAGAACAATCACACCTAGATCGTTTTTGATCAGTCCCATCGCAATACCACTGACCATACTTTTAACAGGTACCCCCGCATCCATAAGGGCCATTGAACCACCGCAAACAGACGCCATCGAAGAAGAGCCATTCGATTCAGTGATCTCCGAAACAATACGAATGGTGTAAGGAAAATCTTGGTGATCGGCGTTCACAAATTCTAGAGCACGTTTGGCTAAGTAACCATGACCAATCTCACGACGGCTGATCGAGCGAATAGGCTTACACTCACCCACCGAAAAAGGAGGAAAATTGTAATGCAACAAAAACTTCTCTTTGGTTAATCCATCCAAACCATCAATCATTTGCTCATCGGTCACAGAACCTAAAGTGACCGTTACGAGAGCCTGGGTCTCACCACGTGTGAACAAAGCCGAACCATGTGTACGAGGCAACACCGAGATCTCGGTGGCAATTGGTCTGATTTCATCAAACATACGTCCATCGGCACGACGTTGCTTTTCGAACATTAGTTCACGCGTACGGGTTTTCTCAATTTTGTAAAACATCTCACCAAGCATAGCAATTTTATCTGACTTATCATCTTCGGCAATCAAATTATCTTTAACGGCTTGCTTACCTTCGAAAATAACTTCATCACGCCCTTTTTTGGTAAAAATTTCAAAGGCTTCATCCACTTTAGGAACAAAAAGATTTTTGACTTGTTCATAGATGGCATCGTCCCACATAGGAGAAGCGACCACGCGTTTAGGGTTGCCACAACGCGATGCCAATTCATTTTGAGCTTCCACAATCGGTTTAATCGCTTCGTGTCCAAGCCTTAAACCTTCAAGGATTTGATCTTCCGTTAGCTCATTGGATCCACCTTCGACCATCGTGATAGCATCCGCAGTTCCAGCCATAACCAGATCAAGCTCACTTTTTTTGACTTGTTCCATTGTCGGATTGATTACATACTGACCGTCAACATAACCAACACGCACGGCTCCAATGCTTTCTTGCAAAGGAATATCCGAAATAGTCAAAGCCGCTGAAGCACCAATGATTGATAAAATATCAGGAGTCTCACTGCCATCATAGGATAACACCTGAGACATAATCTGAACTTCATTCAAATAGTGCTCGGGAAACATGGGGCGCAACGGTCGATCCGTCAGACGCATGACCAAAATTTCCTTTTCCGTTGGCCGAGCTTCTCTTTTGAAAAAACCACCAGGAATACGCCCAGCAGCATAAGTTTTTTCACGATAATCAACAGTTAGAGGAAAAAACCTAGCTCCTTCTTTAGCTTCATCCGTGGCACACGCCGTCACCATCACAACCGTTTCTCCAGAACAGACAAGCACAGCACCGTTGGCCTGTTTTGCAATCCGTCCCGTTTCTATTGAAACTTCTTTACCACCAAGATTAAATTTAATGGTTTCCATAGACGAAACCCCTTTCGTTTATTTTCTAATTCCTAATCGGCCAATAAGGTCTGAATATCTCTCAACATCAACCTTTTTCAAATGTTCCAAAAGTCGACGACGTTGCCCCACTAGTAATAGGAGTCCCCTGCGTGAATGATGATCCTTAAGATGTAACTTAAAATGACCTGTCAAATGATTGATTCTTTCTGTAAGCAATGCAATTTGAACTTCTGGAGATCCCGTATCTCCCTCTTTTCGGGCAAATTTTTTTACAATTTCGCTTTTGCTCATTGTCAACATTAGCTTCTCCTTACTAACTTATGCATCTCTAAATAAAATTTAAACCTAAAAAACAGAACCCTCAATCCATATTTGTAGGACTATTTATTTTCAACATCTCCAAGAACCTTAGTATTCTAGCAAATCTATAGGAGGTCTGCAAACTGTATTTTCAACTTTTAACAAAATCATCAAAATAAGGAGCAAGTTTTTCAAATATTTTCGGACCAATGCCCTTAACTTTCAAAAGGTCTTTTTTCGATGCAAACCTTTGTTGCTCCCTATAAGCAAGTATATGATGCACCAAAACAGGACCAACTCCTGGAATAGCTAACAATTCATCTTCTGTGACGTTGTTCAATGGATATGTTTTGTTACGATAAGTGTTCAAGTGCTTCCACGTTTTGTAATCATGATTCTTCATAGGAGCAATCTGGGGCCTATCATACAGCAGCTTAACCCGCCACAAGACACTCACACAAAGAAATGAAATAATAATAATCCAAGATGAAGTGTATTTATAATATCTCAATCGCAATAAAGCCCTTGCCCCCACCTACGGTAATCGCATCTTCACTACCCTGGCCCTAGGTAAAAAACACGAGCCCCGTTATGATTCTTGAGGCAATTCTTCGACACGATTCATGGCAGATCCCACACAACCCGATACCCTAAGTCCTAAGTCCTAAAACCCAATATCCGACATTTTTTCATGATTCCAGTTCTTCTTCATAGCAAACGCAATTACGCCCTTCATGTTTTGCCTGATAGAGTTTTTCATCGGCTCGTGCCAAAAACTTTTCTGTGGATTCCAGCTGAGACTCAAAGGAAAATACACCAATGCTGACAGTCACAGTAATCGTTTCTCCCTCAAACTCAAACACATGGTTTTCAACCGTCTGACGGACTTTTTGGGCCACTAAAACCCCTTCTTGCAGGGTTTTATTAACGAGAAGCAAACAAAACTCCTCTCCACCATAACGTGCAAAAATGTCCTCGCGTCTAATCACCTGTTTAATCACCGAGGTGATCCTTCGTAAAACATAGTCACCTGCTTGATGCCCATAAGTATCGTTAATTTTTTTAAAATGATCAATATCTATCATGCAGAGGGCCAACTGACCATATCCATTGCGTGCCCCTTGCATGGCTTTTTCTAACAACTCTTCGAAACGAGATCTACGATAAATTTGCGTTAGTCCATCCATCGTCGATAAAGTGTATAGTTCGTCATGAAAAGTTGTTTCGATGCTATCGCGATCTAAAAATTTAAAAATGGTTTTGCCAATGCTGATTTTGTCACCACTGTGCAAAGGCAAACTCTCAACTCTTTGAAAATTCAAATAGGTCCCGTTGGTGCTATGCATATCGATCAGCCTCCACTGAGCTTCTAGATTTTTGATAATTTGCGCATGTTTGCGCGAAATAAGCGGATCATCGCAAATAATGTCAGCGTCTTCATTACGGCCTATTTCGACAGGAGATTGCGATAAAGGAAAAACCTCCCCCAAGTTCGGCCCAGAAACAACCACCAAGCAAGGATCTCCACCCCCTTCTTTGAGAGGGACAGGATTTACACCACCTATTTGTGTTTTGAACTCATGTGCACACATAACTTTCCCCTAAATCATCACAAACTTAACACATATATAGGATGAAATGCAAATGAGATTTTCCATGTTGATTGACTGTTAAGAACGCAATAGAAGAGATGCATCGCCATAGCTGTAAAAGCGATATTTATGCGCAACCGCTTGTCTGTATAGCAACATCAAATCATCATGGCCGATAAACGCGGCTACTAGGAGCAAAAGACTGCTCTTTGGCAGGTGAAAATTAGTAATCAGACCGTCGATAACCTTGGGTCGATATGGAGAGTAAATGTACAAGTCCGTCCAGCCTACGCCCGCAGTCCAAGGATCTTTAAGAGACTCCAAAACACGTGTTGTTGTCGTTCCGACACTGATAATGCGTCGCCCCTCTTGCTTGGCTTTTTTTAGAATCTCAATGGTTCCCTCGGAAATCTCAAAGTATTCTTGATCAACATGATGATCGCGAATATCCTCCACCACCACTGGCTTAAAGGTGCCTGGTCCAACATGTAAAGTCACAAAAACAGTTTGCACACCTTTAGCATATAAAAATTCGAGCAATTCTTCGGTAAAATGGAGCCCTGCCGTTGGAGCAGCCACCGCTCCATCTTGAGTAGCAAACACCGTTTGGTAGCGCTCTTCATCATCCGCGTTGGGGTCACGTTTAATGTAAGGTGGCAAAGGGATGTCTCCTAAGGCTTTCAAATCGTTCACCACACGAGGACCTTCAAACCCAATCTTGCGATAACCATGTTCAAGCTCTTCAAGAACTCGACAGTCAAGACTCTCCGACAAAGACAATGAAACACCCTGGGTCATTTTCTTAGAAGGCTTCACCATGCACAACCATTCGTGATCGCTATAGGGGCGTACTAAAAAAATTTCGATCTTTCCACCAGTCTCACGCTTGGCACGAATCCTCGCAGGAATGACTTTAGTGTTGTTCATAACCAAAACATCACCTGCACGAAGATAGTCACCAATGTTGGCAAAAGTTCCATGCTCAATCAAGGACTGCTTGGAATGATAAATCAAAAGGCGTGATTGATCTCGCTGCTCGGCAGGATATTGAGCAATCAGCTCTTCGGGCAATTTAAAGTTGTAATCGTCAATGTTGTAAGTCATATTTGATAGCTTCCCGTTTCCAGAGGTACCGCGTAGGACACATGGCAAGTCGCGAGAATGGCAGGTATGACACTACCCAGTAACAACCCTCGCTCCAGGGTAGTAATAACTCAATATTTTGTCAGCCGAGGTTTTTTTAAATTGCGCCATCCCACGTGCTCCCCACTGACATAAGCCAACACCATGCCCCCAGCCAGAACCTTCAAAAACAAAATTCTTTCCTTTTTTATAAACCTGAAAACGGGTGCTTTTCAAACGCGAAGGCCCCACTTTAAGACGAAACGTATTACCTGATAAACTCACTTTTTTGCCATTAGCATAACTCACTTTCATCCAGCGCACACGCCCCGAATTAGAGCGAGTGAGGACTTTAACCGACTTTACACGAGTATCTTGCCCTCCAGAAAAAGTCAGTAAAGCTTCTTGGATAGTCTCGCGAGACAGTGTTTTCGTCCATTTATTGTGCGGAGAAATATCACAGTACGAACACACTTTCCCTTTAAGGGGAGCTACTTTAAAATCCCATATATCATGAGAGGCCTCGGTATGACCTGAACAGGTTGAATGATAAAACGTAGGAAAAATCTTGCCCTCATGCAACAACAACTTTCCTTTGGTTGCCTTGACTGCCAAATCCACCTGAGGCATCTCAGCAGAAACACCCCCATACATCTGTGACTCCGCAGTGGCTTTCAAATCATATCCCTCATAAGTTTGTTTTTGAATCCGATCATAAGTGTAAGAGCGTGCAATAATAGCTTGTGCCTTAAGAACTTCTTGAGGCCAATAATACGCCACTTCTCGTCCGACAACTCCACGCAAATAATCATCTATAGGAATATAATTAAAAGCTTGCAACATACCTGTCTTAGGGTCTAGTTGAATATCCAAACGTCCACGATAACGAACACCATTGATCACAATTGACGACTCTTCTTGAGCCTCGATGCGAATACCTCCCCAAAAACCTTTAGAAAACCCTTTCACAAACAGCCAATTCTTTTCAGCTTTATACACATCAGTTTGGGGCAAATAAAAACCTTCTACATAAGCTTGATCGCTGTCCTTGGCAAACAAATCAAAAGAACCCGTAGCTGCAATCTTTAACATAGGAGCTTCTTCAATAAGAACTTTAATCACCTTAGGATAAGAAGCATGCATTTCTGCCGTTAGAAAACTAAGTACGGCCGTAATGGCAAAAACCCACTTTGTCATTCTATTTTACCCCCCTTACTGCATCCTCAACTGCCGCTCCGCATCAATAGCGTCGCGATTAATCAAATCCAAACACGCTTTCGCTTTGTCAACAAACTGAGGTGTCACAAAAGAAGAATTCTTCAACAAACGTAACAACTGAATCACCATACGAAAGTTGCGCACAATTTCTCCTTCATCTTTATCGGCAATATCTTTGAGCTCTGAAAAATTTTCCCCGTGCGACCATGCCTCCATCACTGGAGCCAAATGAAAGTAACCTTGGCATGTCGATGTATTCAAACCACGCCTCTGTTCTTGTTTCACAATCTTTCGATTGTATTTACGAATCATTTTGCGTAGAGCTTTAACCTCTTCATCTAAAGGCGGACATACATCTCGCTTACGAGGTTCATAGACCAAGGAGGAGAGCACCACATTCAAGGAAACTTCATCCAACTCTTCAAGCACGCCATTGGCAAAAAGTTCGCCCAACATAAGTTCATAGCCGTGTATCTGAGCTGCAAACTGACCTTTAACGGTTAATTCTTCCTCGTGAATATAATCAAAGTCTCTTAGCATGGACACCTTTTCACGTAAATCACGCCGAGCGTCTTTACGCTCGCGTTTGTTTGATTGAAAACAGTGAAACGATGTCACATAAATGTCATACAGTTCTTCTCCAAATTTATCATAGAGATGCATTAAGGTTGCATATGAGCTATTGAACTGACTCATCACAGGCTCATAGTCACCCTGAATAATCTTTTTCACACTCGAAAAACGTACGCGGTAAGGATTCACGCGGGCGTACACATAACCTTCGCTGTCCAAACCTCGTCGACCTGCCCGACCAGCCATTTGGTAATAATCACGCGTTCGCAAGCTATCAAAATGAATCCCATAAAATTTGCGAAGCTCATCAAAAACCACAGAACGTGCTGGCATATTAATCCCTAGCGCAAATGTTTCGGTGGTAAAAATCATCTTTATCAAACGAGAGGCAAAAAGATGTTCCACCACTTCCTTTAAACTTGGCAACATACCCGCGTGGTGATAAGCAATTCCACGCGCAATGAGAGGCGCAATCCTCTGAACCGAAGACTCCTTCTCAATATTGTATTTCTGCAAAAGGCTCACAAACAGACCTTGTATTTGGTTTTTTTCCTCATCATTAAGAAGATCAATTCTGGCACACAGTTGAGCAAGTTCTTCGGTACGTTTGCGCGCAAATACAAAATAGATCATCGGCAGATGCTTATATTCCGCTATCGATTGAAGGAGAGGAAAAGGGGTATTCAAGGCATCTTTATCCGAAGAACGATGCAGAAAAGTTTGGTCATAAACCTTTTTCAAACGCCCCCACGAAGCCCCAATATAGGACTGACATTGAAAGTAGGTTTTAAGCGGAACTGGACGATGTAGCTCAATCACTTTATGAAAAGGATACTCATGAACATTCTGAATCCATTGAACAAATTCATCTAAGTTGGGCACAGTGGCACTCAAACACAACATTCGCATATGTTTGGGAAAAAACATGATTGACTCTTCCCAGACAGTTCCGCGTTCTAAATCATCGATGTAATGAATTTCATCAAAAATGACCCATTGTTGCTCTTTGAAGCGGTCTTTTTCATCAAACAAAGCATTGCGAAAAATTTCAGTCGTCATAATCACAACTGGAGCAAAAGGATTGATCGAGACATCGCCAGTCACAATACCCACATTCTCAGATCCGTAACGTTTGCAAAAATCGCAGTATTTTTGATTGCTTAAAGCCTTAATCGGCGCAGTGTAAATAGCCCCAACGCCTTCTTCGATACATTGATCAATCACGTATTCAGCAATAACCGTCTTACCCGCGCCTGTCGGTGCCGAAACAATCAATGAATGTTTTTGGTCAATATGCTGCATGGCCTCTTTTTGAAACGCATCATATTTAAACGTATACTCAAGTGTCATGTTCACCTATCAATCTTGGTGTAATTTATTTAATCTAAGCTTATTATTTTATGATGCGAAGAAAAGTAAAGCAAACTTTCTTTCACTTTTTCACCTGTGATATGAGCCCAAGCTTGGGCATATCCTTTCATCTGTGGCTTATAATAGTCGACCAAAGCCTCAAAATTCTTCTGAACCATATTTGACTTATAATCAACGATCACCCAACCATCTTCTTCATGAAACACCAGGTCAATCACACCTGTCTGCAAACATTGTTCCCCCCCCTCTTTGGCTTGCGAAAAAGGCACTTCGACATAAACATGAAAACTAGTCGCAATACGTTGCCACAAAGAGCTTTGTTGGAAGGCCAACACTTGCTCAAGTACTCTATCACAATGTTCCTGCTCCACCGTAGACCTTAACCAGGTTTCAACATCCCAATCAGCATCATATCGCCGTCGCACTAATTCCTCAAACACTCTATGCAGCATCGTACCAAAATTAGCACCCAAACCTTCTTCACCTGTATTTGGGCGAACCCCTTTGGTAGAAGTAACACTTTCAGAGCGAAACGACGGTTGACGCATTTGAGCTAAATAGTCTTCTAGAGAAATTTTCGCCGCTTTCTCTTGAGCTCTCTCCAGATGAGTCTTCAAATCAAACTCCCGATATGGCAAGGTGGCACAGCCGTCAAGAAACTCCGAAAAATCACCCCAAACACTTTTAGCGCTATCACTAACCACCAACCTCTCCTTAGCGCGTGTCGCAGCCACATAAAGCAACCTCTGACGCTCCGCTTCATCTGCCAAAGTTTCTTCTGTATGACAACGGTTCCAATCCAGAGCTTGTGCAAAGACTTTCTTAGCAGAAGCATTCTTGCTAAAGGCTAATAATGAAGCATACGCCTGCACCAATGGTTTTGTGCGATCCAAATGAAACTCGGGATTTCGACGACGCAAGCTGGCTGGGTCAACCAAAAAAACTGTTTTGGCTTCGAGACCTTTCGACTGATGCAAGTTCATAATTCTCACCACTTGGTGCGCATCTTGAACAAAACCATGCAAGGACTTTTGCTGTGTCGATTGAAAACAATCAAACACCTCTAACAAACCAGATAAGGTTTGAACCGAACCAGGATTCTGCATACTCAGGTAATCCAAAAAAAGTGCCAATTGGTTGGCCTCAAAATCACCCTGCGATAACTGTTGAGCAAGGCCAAACAAACTCAAATCTTCATACACACACATCACAAGCTGAATAGCCGACATACGCTTAAGCGACTTTTTCCAATCGCAAACCATCCGAAAAACTTGGGTCACCAGCGAATCGCCCTGTATAGGCTTAAGCTCAAACGACCCTTTGCCTTGCAATCGGTATTCAGCTAATTCGGTATCACTCAAACCAAACAGTAAACTACGCAAAACCCCATAGGCCAAAAACTCATTCTCGGGTTGCGCCATCCACAGCAACAGCCGATGGATATCTCGAAGCAATAAACTGACATCTTTTCGTTCTTTGACCGCCAAAAAGGTAGGGATACCATACGATTGACACACATGTTGATAAATAGGCAGACGTGCCGTATTATAACTGATAATCATGTAATCACGATAGGAAGCTCCTTGGTGCGCAATCCAACGAGCAATCTGATCAGCTTCGTCCCAAGCCTTTTGCACCACATTTTTAGCTGTCGAACGCAAGGCCCAAATACACGAAGAAGATTCATCCCCATCTTTCACACAACGCAGTGGCATAAACTGAGCCTGGTAATCAGTCTTTTCGGCAGGGAACGCTGAAGAACGATCAAAAACCTTATTCACCCAATCTCCTAGGATTTGGGTCGAACGAAAGTTACTCGTCAAATAGCAAATGTATCCACCTGTTTCTTGAAACAACTGTTTGATTTGATAATACAAACGCATATCGGCTCGTCGAAAACGATAAATCGATTGTTTGGAATCTCCCACCACAAACAATCGCCCTGGCTCTGGCTTAAGCTTTTGCCAATCCGTTTGCTCAACATCGTCTCCTGACAAATAGAAAATCAACTCACTTTGCAGAGGATCGGTATCTTGAAATTCATCTACCAATAAAGTTCGAAAACGATCCTTCCAGTAACGTCTCACTGCTGGATTTTTTTGAAGCATTTGTACCGATCGCAACAAAAGATCCATCATGCTCAAGCGATGTTGGCTTTGCCGATGATCTTGATAGGCCTTAACGCCTTCGAGCATCCAGGGCATCACTTGATAATAGATATGGGCCATCCAGATCTGAACCCAAGAATCTAACCAGGCTTCTCGCATCGCAGGCCATTTTTCATGGACAAATATTTTTGCTAGCTTAGGATCACTCCACAATTTTTGAGTGACTTTCAAATTGCCCCATGCACTCATTTGAATCAGATAATGCACCTTACGATCCAAAGGTAAGACACCTCCATAATGATTGAGGTCTTGCTCAAGGGTATGCCACATTTGACTCATAACATCACAACGCTCCTGCGGGCTGGGGAGATAAACCTGAAAGGGCTCCATCCATTCACACAACTTTACAAAAGCTGTGTCCACATCAGGAACCTCAACCTTGGAAACATCAAAAGCAACATCTTCATAGCGACACATAAAAGCAAACACATGATCCAGCAGCTCCAATGTGATTCCAAGAGCATGCCATCTTTCAAAAAGATCGGGATCTCGATCAAGGCGATCATACTTATATTGATCCCAAAAGTTTTGTCGATCTTCCGTTTCTTCTCGCTCATCCATTAGGCTAAAAGAGCTATCCAAACCAGCCTCTAAAGGCATTTCTTTCAGCAAGTTTTGACAAAAACTATGAATTGTTCCTACAAATAAAATGTTCATTTGAGCATAAGCTTTTTGCAGTCGTGACAACCCTATCGAAGGCCCTTTGCTTTGTAGAACTTGAATTCTTTGCTCTAAAGTTTCCTGAAATTTTTGTTTCATATGCGTCGCAGCTTGATTGGTGAAGGTAATCGCTGCAATCATGGAAGGTTCCCAATCTTTGGATTCTAACAAAGCAATCATGCGCCCAATCATAGCCGTTGTTTTTCCCGACCCAGCTCCCGCTTCGACAAAAAAATTACAATCCAATTGTTCAAGAATGGCATCTCTCTGTTCTTGATCGTTAAGTCTGATCTTTTGCATTTATTTCATTCCCTGCAATTCTTGCAAAGCTACCAGTTGTTCGTCTTGATTGTTTGCAAACTTCTTATCGGCTTCATCATCGCGATAAACCTGACAGGCCCAGCGTCCCGAACAGGTCATGCATGGTCCCGAGGTTCCACGCAGTCCTTTCATCACCACAAAGGTTCCCTGCTCAATCGCCTGCACAAGCAAGCCAACCACACCCTTTAGCTCCTTAAAATCTATGTCCGCATACACATGCTCCTGAAAACGTCCTTTGGGTGTAGCATAAAAGTAGCCTGTCGCTTTAACCTTCACATATTCCTCCAAAATATTATCAAGAACATAGGCATATAGAAATGGTTGCAAATGCCGTCCCTGACAAAATCGATCATCGGGTTTAAGCCAGCCAGAAGCACTAGTTTTATAGTCTAAAATCACATAAGAATCATCGGAACAACGATCTACCCGGTCAATACTTCCTGAAAGATAAATAAAACGCCCTTGCCCTAAACGAAAAGGAACTGGATCGACATGCTGCAAAGAGCCCTGTTGCTGAACCTTAGAGCGTCCAAAAGCAATTTCTAAGTACGCGGCTTTCCGACCTTGGCGTAGAACTTCATGCTCTGCAAAATTATCCACGACTTTATAAAACAAACGTTCCTGATTTGCATAAGCCTTAACATTAGCCACCCCATAACGCTGACTATACTCTTGCAAATAATGCCGTGCAATCTCAAAACCTAGTTGCTTAAACAGAGAAACCTCCATCTCGGGATTATTCATCCAAACATGCATCATATCGAACAAAGCAGCATGAACCATGCTCCCCCAATCAGCAACATCTAACCACTGAGACATATCTCGTTGGCGAACCTTTCGTTCTTTCAATTGCAAAACATAATAAACATAATAACGAAACGGACAACTGGCCATAGTCTGCAAAGACGTTGCAGAAACCGAATGATTCTCACGATTAACCACCGTCAAAATGTTTTGAGAAATAACGGGCTTTCCATCAAATTCTGTTATCTGATCACTTTGGCGAGCTTCAAAAGCCTGCAATGATTTGGGGGCAAATATTTGGCTATCGGACAACTCCTCCCAAGTCCATAAAGCAAATGTACGATTTGCTGAAGCATATGCACTTTGATCATCGACAGCCCGCAACATCGATTCATAACTAATTGTTTCATCGCTATGAGCCTGCCTATAAGCCCATAATATGACTGGCGAAGGCATAAGACCATAATTGGTTTGCAACGGAACCACCTTAACGCAACTGAGCCAAAGAGGACCTTGATGCATGCCTATCAAATGTTTCATTTGCCGAATAATCTGCTCCGAGTCATCATGCGGAAGAGTCTCGTGCCCTAAAATGCGTGCACGTTCTTGCGGTATCAATAAGGGGTCAATTGCAGGTTGTCCAGGAATCCATAGATCATTAAGGCCTAAAATAATCAAGTAAGGTCGCTCTTCATAAACATGTGTCTTGGCCGAGCGAACATGAATAGCACCTGGTTTTGGACCCGATTTATTCACACGCATTTTGTCCAACAATAAAATCACATCTTTAAGTGTTTGATAAAGCCGATTTCGTTTCACATCAATGGCCGCCATAGCACTTAGCTTGCGAGCAAGTTCATCAAAGTCATGAACATCCCGCTCACTTGAACTCAGCATACTCTCTTTTAAAAATACACGTATCCTTTCTGTAAGAGTTTGCAAAGTTAAAGGCTTTTCGGTTAATGGCTCCACCAAAGTGATCACAGACTGAATAAACTGTTTTAAAAACACCCCTTCTTTTGTTAAGACCGTCGTAGGAGCATCGAGGTAATGTTTCCAACGCTTAAGACCCCACCCCACTTTTAAGGCAGCCAAATACTCTTCAAAAGCACTTTCGCATAACGACTCTGGCAAAGGCAACAAGCCATCACGATACAAGCGAAGTACAATAGCTTGATCCCAATCTTGAACACAAAGTTCCACAACACCTTTGAGCAACTGAAGCAAACGTGATTGACTTAAGTATTCTCCTTCTTCGTATGTCACAGGAATGCCTTTGGACTGAGTAACATGCATCACCAAAGGACCATAGAGATGCATATCGGGAACTACCATTTCGACCTGATCCCAAGAAATGTTTTTTGCAACCAAGGCTTCTAAACAATCTCTCACCTCACACCAAGGACTGTAGGACAAAGAGAAATGTGTATTCGATGACACCGACCAATTCACCTGAGGCATACGCATACCCCTTAAGCTATTACTAGCAAAGGTTTTTATCAACGACTGTGCACTTAAGGCCAAGGTCTCTTCATCATCATAAAATAAGCATGTCGGACGATCCCAATGGAGCTGTTTTTGCAAAGCCTCTTCGGCCAAAGCGTAACAGGTGTTCTGATCATAAAGTTTATGCTCATCCAAAAACGTTTGATACAGCTGTCCCAAAAGTTGTATATCTTGACCTTTCTCTGGTTGAAAAAAAAGATTCGGGTCAAGATCAGTGATCCCTTTTTGAGACGCTCTTAAAAAAGTAAAACCATTAATCAACAACCTTCCCAAACTTTTGGACTGATCCAAATGTCCTAAATAGCTAAGTTTTTGGGCTAACTGAGCCTCTCGCAAAAGGTCTTCAATCACAAAACATTGATTATCATAAGAAAGGCAACGATATTCTGGTCGATAAGACTGTAAGATACTTTGAGCCAGTGCAGATGGTGATATCACTCTCACGTTCAGCCAGGAATGCCCTCGTAATGTCATCGATTGCAAAAAACGCTTGGCAGCAATGTAACGATTGGTGATCCATATTTTTTCTTGAAAGGGAAATTCCTTACAGATATGACTGAGAGTGTCTTCCCAATAGCTATGCCGACTCAAAACTGCATTCGTCATTCTCCTCACCTTCAAACACATCACTTCTCTGACGAAAATCCCAACGCCATTTAAGCACCTGGATCATTGTGACCAGCAAAACCGCCGCAATCACAACCAGAACAAAAAGAAGTTCTTTCATGTCTTACCCCATCATGGTACGCAAGCGCCCCAATGCATCCTTATCGATTTTCACTTTAAAGACTTGTTTATCTTCGATGCACTCTTCGCTCATAATTTGGCCATGCTTACGCAGAAACGCCATTGCTTTCCCATTAACCCAAGGAATGGCCACCATCGCTTGGATCATCTGCTTATCCATACGAAGTCTAATCTCTTTCTTAAGGCGCTCCAAGCCAATACCACCTTTGGCCGAAATAAACACAAACCCACTGCGCTCACCATATTTCTCTTTCATCCGTTCATCAAATTGTTGGATATGATCCACGCAATCGGTTTTATTAAACAGCAATAAAATATCTTTATTCTTGGCCCCTATCTGCTCCAACACATCATCGACGGTTCGGATATAATCTTGATGTTCTGGGTCAGAAATATCCACCACATGCAACAATAAGTCCGCATCTTTAACCTCTGACAAAGTGGCATGAAAAGAAGCAACCAAATGATGCGGAAGTTTACGAACAAATCCTACCGTATCACTTAAGATAAAGTTATGAGATTTATCTAAATCTACTTTACGTGTGGTGGTGTCGAGTGTAGCAAACAACAAATCTTTGACAAACACTTCGGCATCGGTCAGGGTGTTTAAAAGGGTTGATTTGCCTGCGTTGGTGTATCCAACTAAGGCGACTTTAAAGACATTGTTGCGTTGTTTGCTACTGACGGCTTTGTTTTTAAGCAAATTTTTGAGCTCTTTTTCGAGTACATACACACGATCACGTGTTCGACGACGATCAACCTCGAGCTGCGTTTCCCCCATGCCCCGCGAACCAATCCCCCCTTCAATCCGACCAAAATGGGTCCATAGCTTACGTAAACGTGACATTTCATATTTAAAACGTGCCACTTCCACTTGAAGCGTGGCCTGCTTGGTTCGTGCCCGAGAGGCGAAAATATCCAAAATTAGTTCACTGCGATCAATCACACAACATTTGAGACGTTTGCTCAAATTTCTCACGTGCGAAGAACGTAATTCATTATCAAAAATGACTAAGTTACAGCCTGAAGACTTCACCTGCTCTTCAAGCTCATCTACCTTACCTTTACCAATATAAAAGGCAACATCCGGAGATTTGCGCTGTTGCAAAAGAGACCCACACACCTCAATATCATCAGCCAGCGCCAAAGCCGCCAATTCATCCATTGACGCATAAGCTTCCGACTCATTAGATGTATAAATGCCAGCTAATACAGCCTTTTGTTGGTTTTGTTCCGTGTTTTTCATAAGAAAAGTATTATACCGCATTCTGAAGATTACTTCTATACTCACTAAATCCTATACAACAGATCTCAACAAGCCACTAAACGGTAACCTAGTCCCCCTGACGGATGGTACGAACAACCTTTTTGCTACCTTTGGCCACCGAAGCGAGCCCCGAAGAGACTTGAGTGATCTTAAGAATACCTTTTTTTTGACACGAGGTGAAATTTTCAATCCCGTATGAGGATCAGTTAAAGCCGATCCTTCCTCCCAAACGGTCAGACGGTCACCAAGATTAACGCCAAAATCGGAACAGCTGTTGACCATAATTTCTTTTTCAGAAATGATGCGAAATACACGGGCATCAACCATGCCATACTTTTTCATGAATTTAGCACCAGCATCTCTAACTGCTTTATCAAGAACTCTGGAGAGTAAAACTTCATACTGCTTATCCAAGTGATTGTAATCTGAGTTCGGTGTAATGGTGCTGCTCATCGAGTTTTTTAGCGAACAAAAAACGCTCTTTCGAGCTCGAAGACGTGCTATCTCTTATGCTGGCACGTCCACTTTCGATCATCTTGTAACGGCTGGCTTTATCAAATTCAACCTTACTGCTAAAGCTTAGCCATCTAGATTGATTTTGTGTCAAGCCGTAATTCCTAGTACACTTAACAATGAGAGCTATAAAAAAATTTCAGGGAAGCCTTGTTACAAGCTAACCTTCGCCATGAGATGGTTAATGTTGACATAGGTTGTAGTGAGAAGGACAGACTCCCCCAAAATTTTAAATTTAACCCTGAGTCCTAACCATGTCAAGCAAACCTTTAGCTAAGATGTCCAGTTAAGCCTTTTCAGCATGACATATCCTTTAAGTCCAGAGCGACAACACCCTTAATAAATTCACTAATAGGTCCCACCCCACATGCGATTTTTAGACACATTTTTCATTATTCTTAGAGATATAATCCCCGCCGCCTAGCTAAATTTCACATTGATCCCAAAGTAGCCAAATGCTCATAATCTCGGATTTATCCCCAAGAACGCCCCTCAGCAAATCTCTTCAATAAGCCTTAAAGGAGCAGAAAAATGAATATTGACAAAGTTAACATAGTTGATTAATATAGTTACTTAGGATTTTGTCTAATTTTTGATGATTTAGAGGTGTACACGTGCCAAATTTAAAGTCTGCTAAAAAACGCGTTAAAACAGATGCTATCAAACGTTTGCGTAATAATGGGGTTAAATCCACTATGAGAACATTTGTTAAGAAAACCGATCAAAGCATTGCAGCTGGCGATCAAGAAAACGCTAGCTTATATATCAAAAAAGCATTTTCTCATCTTGATCGTGCGGCTCAGAAAGGCCTTGTGCATAAAAACTATGCCAATCGTCACAAAACCAAATTAGCAGAAAAGCTTTCAGCTCTCCTGTCTTAATTGATTTCTTAGAATAATAAGGAAACTCCTAATAAAGCTTGTGTTAGGAGTTTTTTGTCTTTTAGGCCAAAGCAAATGCTTGCAACAAAACTTTAGAAGGTAGACGATTATTTTTGAGAGCCACATCTAAATGATACAGACGTGAAAAAATCTGCTCGAAGTCATTCTTCTTCAGACGCTTCACTTGAGGCAAAACCTTATTAAGTGCCCACTCTTTCATATGCAAACGTTGAGCCATCTCCCAAGGACTAAGTCCTTGGTTCAAAAACTGTCGCACGCTCCATAAGCGCTTAAAATGCCAGACCAAAACCCCAATCACTTCATGACCACTTGTCTCCGCATGCAACATAGCCTGCAATCTATTCATGAACAATCCATACTTCTGGGACGTCATCGCCTCTATCAGTTCAAAAACACCCGCGGCCTCCACAGTCACCAACAGCTGTTTCACAGACTCAGCTGTAATGATTGCATTGGGCCCAGCAAAGGTTACCAATTTTTCGACCTCACGCTCCATCGCTAGCAAATTACCTTTGTATTGAGCTTGAATCAAAGATTTAGCTAAACACTCAAGCTGAACACCATGCGTTTTCATATAATCTTGCATCCAAACAGCAAAACCCTTGTGGTCCAAAGCATCCAAAGACCCAACCCGTGCTACCGTTTTGATGGCTTTGCTAAGCTTCCGTTTATCTTGAAAAAATAACACCAAACAGGTTGTTTCCGAGGGATTTTTCAAATAGTCCAATAGCTCAATATTTTTCGCCAAGACATCCGCCCCATCACACAATACAAGCACTTTGCTCTGCATAAACGGCATCGACAAACATGATTCCATGACTTGAAAAATATTGAGATCTTCAGATTTAAAATAAAAATAGTCAAAATCTGGCAGACGACCAGCCTCAGATACTTTCGATTGAAAGGCCTGCGTCACTTTTTGTTTCATATAGGCATCTTGACCCGCAAAAACATAGACAGGAGCCAATTCGTCTAAAGATAATTGCGCCACCTCGACCAACATGGATTAATACCATCTCTCGAGAACTTGAATCATAATATCTTTGGCCATACGCTCCGACGCCTGACGAACAGCACTTTCTTCTTCATCCAAAATAGATCCTGCAACATAAAAATCTTCTTCGCGACGAATCTCTTCGTTGTGCCACAAGATTTTATCCAATTCAATATCTTTGAGGGTTATCGATACCGTCATCACAACCCGAATTTCCTCAAGAAGGTTCAAATCAAAACGACTATAGCGCAAAGCTTCTGTTTCGTAGCCCGTTATACTACCTTCCAGCATCCATTGAGCTTGAGACGAATCGACAACTCGCAATTGGCCATCCTCTAAGAAGTCCTGAATTAGCGCATCAGTCACCATTTGTTCAACATCACGTTTAAACGTATATTTTGTTTTACTTAACCGAAAGGTTTCATTTTTGAACATGGGTATGGAAATACGTTGCACATCTGGAGGTAACATCCCCTGAGTGGTGTACCCACAGCCTGCTCCACTCCCCAGCAATAACACCAGCAAGACCCAATATTTTGTCATAGATCCCCCCATACACATTTATGAATCAATCTTCTGAGAAAGTTCATCAATTTTATTTTTCACCATACCACCTTTTTCATGGTCAGCATATTTTCGATAAAAATCTTTGTAATACATCAACGCAGCCTTGTACTTGCGACGCTTTTCATACAAACGAGCAATGCCCAAGATTTTTTCAGCATTCTTCTTTTTAAGTTTTTCCATTTCTTGACGCGCAATATTAACCCGTGGCATCTGATCATTCTTTTGCATATAGGCTTCAAATTCAGAAATAGCCTTCTCTCTCTCCCGTTCGGTGTAAGCCACTTCTGTCGACGAAGATACCGTTGAGCTCAAAGCAATCTTGTAGCGACTTTCGGGCACATATTCACTTTGAGGGAACCGATTGACCAAGGTTTCATAGGCTTCAATCGCTTCGTCAAACTTGTTAGCCAAACGGTACGATTCCGCAAAATAGAACTGAGCATAGTCTGCATATTTGCCATAAGGAGAGTTCTTAACAATTTGTGAATAAATTTCAATCGGATATTCGTAAGTCCGAGGAATTTTAGAGCCCAAAATCTTTAAATCTTCCCGATAAAAATAATGATTTGCTATTTGCACTTGCTTCTTAACAACATCTTGAACGCGACTTGAACCTGGATACTTTTCTAGGATTTTTTGAAATTCCAAATAAGCATCGTAATATTTACGAAGCTTCATAAAACAATTACCCGAAAAGAAAAGAGCCTCAGGGGCATAGCTCGATTTTGGATACTCCTGCACAATCTTACGAAACTCTTTGAGGGCACGTTTAAAGTTGCCTTCTTTGTAAAAGTTTTGAGCCCATTCAAATTGCTCTTCAGGGTTATCCTTTGCCGAATATCTGGGATTGATCCATTTTTTCGATTTGGGCGTCCAAATCCAGTAAGCATCTGCTTGAGGTATATTTGCAGAGACCACAATACCCGTTAATAATATAATATTGAATAATTTTGTACTCATCGAAATTCCCTCGTCTATCCTTTGTCTTAAGACAGGCCTCATAAGTTACTGTCATCCCCATGGAGCTGAGGATTTCTACCAACGGGCTCCATTTTATCATGTTCTAGCTATGATAGAATAGTTTTTATGAATATCGAACAAACCATTAAGGCTCAACAGTTAACCAAATAACTCAAAAACATTGGGGTTAAAACGGCGATGCAATTGATCAAAACTGCTCCACAAAAGTCGCAAACTGCTCTTCACTGCCCACATCAGCACGCAAACGGCGCATCAACTCATCCAAACGCTTATGCTTGGTGAAATACCAAGTCAAATGCTTATACATCCGTGGCAAGGCACGATCAAAAGGATGCACTTGGCACATCAATGCAAAATGTTCTTTCACCATTGCTTTAATTTCGTCCAAAGATGGTTTCTCCATCGGTTTTCGCCCTTCAAGTAAGGCCAAACTCTGCGCAAAAATCCACGGCTGTCCCATCGAACCTCGTGCAATGGACACACCATCACAGCCAGTGTCATTCAACATATTGATCACATCTTGAGCTTTAAGAAGATTGCCACTGGCAAAAACAGGAATCTTAAGTTTCTGTTTCATCTCGACAATGTGCTCCTTAGATAAAGGTCCCGCATATTTAGCTTCGGCATGGCGAGGATGAATAAAAATAGCCGCAGCCCCTTCGTCTTCGGCACGTTGACTCACCTCCATGTAGTTCAATGAATCTTGGTTAAAGCCACTGCGTATCTTTAAAACCACAGGTAATTCCGTCGCCTGAACCAATCGTCGCAGCATCACCCCAATTTTATCAGGCTCATTCATCATGGCCACACCCTTGCCCTTGCGCTTAATTTTTGGAACAGGGCAAGCCGCATTGATATTAATCATATCAATGCCACGATCGCGACACACTTTAGCCGCCTCAACAATATCATCAATCTTGTCACCCACAATCTGCACCCCCAAAGGAGTATCTTCATCGTTGGTCGCCATCATGAGAAAAGTACTTTGTCTGGCACTCAAAATGGCACGTGCATCAATCATCTCGGTGAACGCATACGGACAGCCAAATTTGCGACACATAAGGCGAAAGGCCATATCCGAAACACCAGCCAAAGGAGATAAGCTTACTTTCTTATCTACAAGCATTTGAATCACATCATGCATTGTCAACCTCGCGAAAGTCCCACAAACTTAACCCCACATCAGCCATAAGGTCATGGAGCAGATGAACGGGTAAACCTAAAACGTTGTAAAACGAACCTTCCAAAGCATCAAACAAGACAGCCCCCATGCCTTCAATCGTAAAACCTCCAGACTTATCCAAAGAAAAAAGTTTCTGAGCCATTTTCAAATACTGCTCTTGAGAATAAGAACGCATCCGAATCTTCGTCTCATCAACCCTGCTAACAAGACGATCTTGATAATGCACTGCCACACCAGAAAAAACCGACACAACTTGATTTTGATAGCTTTCAAACATTTGTAGGGCATGGTCAAAATTTTGGGGTTTACTGAGAACTTTACCTCGAGACAAAACAATTGTATCGGCGGCCACAACCACATCATCAGGATAAGCCTCGGCGACCGCCTGAGCTTTCATTTCAGCATTTTTTTGGCTCAACTCAACCGGATCAGCTTGCTCATCCTCCCATTCCTCAATCGCAGCGGGAACCACTACAAAATGCAAGCAACATTTTTGTAATATATCCGAACGTTGAGGTGAAGCCGAAGCAAGAATCAAGCGCGAGGTCATAGTCACTACCAAATGAAGGGTCTCACAAATTCTCGCACATATTTAAAGAAATCTTCTTCGTCACGCACCGCATCTATTTTTTGAATCAAGGCACTTCCCATAATAATACCGTCCACATACGAGGCAAATTCTTTGGCTTCTTTAGGCTGCGAAATTCCAAAACCAAGGGCCACTGGAATATCGGTTTGCTCCTTAATAGTCGTCAGGCGGTCTTTGATTTTTTGAAAATCTAAACCTCCCACACCAGTCACACCCATTCGTGACACATAATAGAGAAATCCACTTGTTTTTTTAACAATCGTCGCCACACGATGTTCTGGCGTTGTTGGACACAAAAAGAACGTTAAAGCCAATTGGTTGCGCAACTCCTTGATTAACTCATCAGCCTCTTCAACAATCAAATCGGGAACAATCAAGCCATCAACACCATGATCGACACATTGCTTCACAAAGCTCTTCACACCTTTGTGCATCACAATGTTATAATATGTCATCACAGCAATAGGCACATCGGTACGCTCGCGAATCTGTTGAATCAGTTCAAATGCCTTATACACATTCATGCCAGCATCCAAAACTTTTTGCGAAGCCACTTGAATCACTTTTCCATCAGCCACAGGATCAGAAAACGGCAAGCCAATTTCAATCAAACCAGCTCCCTCTTCGGCCAATAAAACAACCAAATCGATAAAAGTCTCCGAATCGGGATAGCCCGCAGTCAAAAAAGGAACAAATATAGGCCCCTTAGAAAAAGCCTCTCGCACTCGATTCATATGAACAACTCCTAATTTCCTAAAATCTCTTTCACTTGGGTCACATCCTTATCACCACGTCCCGATAAGTTGATCACAACAATATCCTCCTCTTTAAAGCGATCTTTGTTTTTTAACAAATAACCAATCGCATGCGAGGTCTCAAGGGCTGGAATAATTCCCTCTGTTTCCGATAAAATCTGAAAAGCCTTCAACGCCTCTTTATCATTGATCACATGATACTCCGCTCGCTCCGTATCACGATAAAAACTATGTTCAGGCCCTACACCCGGATAATCTAAACCAGCTGACACAGAGTGTGTTTTTTTCACCTGTCCATATTTATCTTGCAACAAATAACTGCGACATCCATGTATCACACCAGGCTTTCCTTTAAGCAAAGTCGCGCAATGAGCATCTGAAGTCAATCCATGACCTCCAGCCTCAACACCTATCAGGTGAACAGCCTCTTTGTAAAAGGGATGAAACAAGCCCATGGCGTTACTTCCCCCACCCACACAGGCTAACAAATAATCTGGTAAACGCCCTTCGGCTTTAAGAATTTGCTTGCGTGCTTCTCGTCCGATCACCGACTGAAAATCACGCACAATTGTAGGAAAAGGATGCGGTCCAACTACCGATCCAATAATGTAGTGAGTATTCTCAACCGAAGAAGCCCAGTCACGCAAAGCTTCATTGGTCGCATCTTTCAGTGTTTTACTACCCGACGCAACTGTCACCACGTTAGCCCCCATAATCTCCATCCGAAACACATTAAGTTCCTGACGATAAATATCTTCTTCTCCCATATAAATCACACAATCGAGATTCAAAAGAGCACACACCGTGGCCGTAGCCACACCATGTTGCCCTGCCCCTGTCTCGGCAATCACACGTGTTTTCCCCATCCGTTTGGTGAGCAACGCTTGTCCAATTGTGTTATTGATTTTATGGGCCCCAGTGTGATTAAGATCTTCACGCTTCAAGTAAATTTTACACCCCACCACATCCGAAAGATTTTTAGCGAGATATAGGGGCGTAGGACGCCCGACATAATTTTCTAGCAATTCCTGAAACTCCTGCTTAAACTCTTTGTCACTCTTAAATGTTTTGTATATTTTTGCAAGATTTTCCAAGGCTGGATGTAAAATTTCAGGAATAAAACATCCTCCATACTCACCAAAGTAACCTTGTTTTCGTTTAGACATTCCTATTCACTCCGTTTCGCCCGATTGATAAACTGACTCATTTTCTGGGGATCTTTAATGCCTGGGGCACTTTCCACGCCACTGGACACATCCACCCCATCTGGTTGAACCCTTTCCATAGCAAGCAGCACATTATCTTGTGTCAAACCACCTGCCAATAGCAAAATACCATTATATACGGTTTTACATTGAGCCGCAACGGCCCAGTTGGCTTGGACCCCGCGACCACCATATTCTTCTCTGGCATCACCATCAATCAATAGGTACGGTTGCTTAAGCCAAATGTCCATATCAGAAGTCGATTGAGCCCTTAAAACCTTAATCACAGAATCCGGATCCAGTTCAGCGACAAATGAGGGCCTCTCTTCACCGTGAAGCTGAACCATATCGATACCACTTTGAGCTTTAATATCCTGAATATCCTGCAACGACGCATTAACAAACACACCCACGGACCGATAAGTTCCTGCAGGTAAAACGGCTAAAATCTCCTTAACTTGTTTGGGCTTCATATAACGTGGACTGGGCGGATAAAAAATAAAGCCCAAATAATCAGCACCCAACTCCACCGCCAGGCTAGCATCCTCTAAACGTGTTAAACCACATATTTTGACCTTCATTTAAAACATCCTTGCAAATTGTTCTTCGAAGCCTTGTTTTTTCCTTTGCACCTCTAGCCAACACTCTTGTCCTAAGAACACCTCTAATTCTCCTTCCAGAACTTCCCAGCTCATCCTTTCCTGCAATGAAGCCTGATCTAAAAAAGAGTGTCCACTGACCCCTCGAAAAGCCTCCAAATGCAACGCCGCTCCCCTCAACTCGGGAGCCACCACATAACGCAAGAATTCCCCAGCGAGCTTTCCTTGGTCTAAACGATCCTGCAAAATCAGTTTAATAGTGTAGCGATAACGGTAATCAACCAAAAGAGCCCTGTAATGGGACTTCTTCCAAGATGCCGAACAGAGATAGTCGATTTGATCACTTAAAGAGTGTCTGAGCGAACGGACTTCGGAGGTTCCATAAATATTTTGAGCCCATTGATCAATCCAGTCTAAAGCCTCTTCTCTGCACATCTGCTGCAACAAGCCTTCATAAGCTTGTTGAAACACATCGATGACTTTCAAGAGTTCCTCATCGTTCGACTCATAAAGAAAATGCGGCCACAACACCGTAAAAAGATTCATTTCGCTTAAGCCTTGGCGGATATCTTCGAGCATCCAATCATAATTATCCCGCTTAAGCAAATACTGTATATCAAAATCAATCATCCAAAGTTGCTGACTTTGCCTAATATCGAGACAGAAATCATGCTTATCACGATCATTCCATAAAAACGCATCAGATCCTGAATCCCAAGCCACATGACTGTTGCCAAGATGGCGGTCATTGCGCCCAAAAACATCTCCTAAGGCCGCATGCTCCCCCAAACAAAGCAGCAAATTGTGGATAACACGACTTTGCGCTTCAGTGTCTTGTGTAAGCCACTGGGAAAAGAACAGCTCCGAAGAGACTCCAGGAAACCGCTTCGCAATCGACAAAGCGGTACCTTGATTTTGTGCATAATAAAAAGGCTGTGGATGCCTCTTATCCTTATTTATCAAGTAAACTTGCAAACCGTGATAAAACGATTCATGTTTAAGAGTAAAACCTTCTTTGAATTCTCGCTTCAAAAACAAATCAACCGTTCGCCCTGCATCAATCAAGTCAAAACTCAAACAATAAACTCCTGCACCTATGCTATAGTCTTGAACTTTCTGAATCGACCAGGATCCTTGATAGGAACAACGTTGCTCAAAGTATTCAGCCAAAGCATCGGTCCATGCTAATTCATTAATTCTTTGTTCGAACAATCGATTCAGTTCTTTTTGAATATCCTGCGGGGCTTGATTAATTATATTACGGTAAGTATCCACCACCAACCGGGGTACATAACCCTTGCGCCCCCCAAAGTAAAGATCGCGAATCACATTTCGCCCAAAGATTTTATCGCGAGATAACTGCTCCCACAAATGTTCTCCCGTGAGCTCGTTAAAATCACAAAGATCACTCGCAACACAAAGAACTCGGTTCAGTTGAACAGCCTGTCCCTCAAAATAAGTGAATATGTCCGAAATCACCACACCTTAACCCATAAGTTGATCGCCCTTGGCCCAATTTTCAGCTTTGATCTCTTCAAACACAATATAGGTATGCTTTTTAGGTTTTTGAGCGACTTTTTCTAGAGTTTCCGACATTTCTTGAGCAATTTTTAATTTTTGATCACCAGTCAATTCTCCTACCACTTGAACATTCACATAAGGCATAAGTCATTCCTCCTCGAAACATATTTAAATCATGCCATTCTATCATACATACGCCAAATAAGCCGCAGAGTTAATCTAAGAAAACCAAGCAGATTCAAATATTTCCTGTAAATTATCACCTTTTTTGACTCTGGTGATCAAAAAAGCTATACTTAGGATGTCATGAAATGCGCCTATGGGGTTGATAATGTCTAAAACTGTCTCGGGGCTAGAGCCCTTGATTTGTTATTGCATCCAGGAAGGTATTATCATCATTCCTAACCTTTCATAATATCCCACTCAAGAAATCCCTTAAGCTGACGGCTCCGGGTGGGATGACGCAATTTACGTAAAGCTTTGGCCTCAACCTGACGGATACGTTCCCGTGTCACATCAAATTGCTTACCTACTTCTTCCAAAGTGCGTGGATAACCATCATGAATCCCAAAACGTAGTTCAAGCACACAACGCTCACGTTCTGTCAAAGAATCTAAAACATTCGACATTTGCTCTTTAAGCATTGTGTACGCCGTTGCATTGGCAGGAGACACTACGGATTTGTCTTCGATAAAATCACCAAACAAGCTATCGCCTTCTTCACCTATTGGTGTTTGCAAAGAAATCGGCTCTTGGGCAATCTTCATAACACCACGAACTTTCTCAACTGATAGATCCATTTCTTCCGCCACCTCTTCTGGTGTAGGTTCGCGACCAAATTCTTGCAACAATTGCCGTGATGCTCTCATCAATTTATTAATGGTTTCAATCATATGTACCGGAATCCGAACTGTCCGTGCCTGATCGGCAATGGCACGTGTAATGGCTTGGCGAATCCACCATGTTGCATAGGTGCTAAATTTATAACCACGTTTGTATTCAAACTTATCAACGGCTTTCATCAAACCAATATTACCCTCTTGAATTAAGTCCAAAAAGGATAAGCCACGGTTGGTGTATTTTTTAGCAATTGAAACCACAAGACGAAGATTGGCATTGATCAATTCTTTCTTGAATTCACTCAAATCTTTTTGGCAATAACGGATCAGCTTCATCGCTTCCTTAAAGCCTTTCCAACTGACCTGACTTTCTTTTTCGATCACCTCCATCTCCTTCGCGGCTTCTTTGTATTCTTTTGAATTTTTTCTTTTGCACCGGCTCAAAATCCGTTCAACGTTTTTGCCGTGTTCAAAATGGCCTTCAATTTTAGCAAGTAACTCTTCCACGAATTGATGCTTTAGATGAAATTCACCAATTTTTTCCAAAAATTCCGCGCCAATCCGCTGAACCAAACTTTTGTAATGATCTTTTTTCTCTTGCACACGCGTTTTTTTCATCTTATTGCGATACAACAGGGTACGACGATGCAAAGACTTAGCTTCAATTAGACGCTTATTGAAATAATACGAAAAACGAGCCCGTTCTTTATTCGAAATTTCCTTAAAGTAATCGTTTATTTCTAGCTCTTTTTTCTTAATGGGATCTTGAAAGTTATTGAGATCTTTCAAAGAATAGCCCAAAACAAAAACAGCATCTTTCAAACGAATTTCGGCATTTTCAATGTTTGTGGCTAGAGCAATTTCTTTCTCGTGGGTCAATAGATCAATCTCACCCATTTCACGCAAATACATTTTGACAGAATCGGTTGAAGCCATAGCTAAAATATCTTCCTTCTTCTTAACGGGAGCTTTGGCCTTTTTGAAATTAATCACCATATTCGCTTCTTCATCGGAATCGACATAGCACACATTATTATCACTCAGTTTGCTAAAAATCTGATCAAGCTCTTCTGCAGTCACCTGGAAGTTTTGAATTAAGTCATTCACTTTTTCGTATGTAATCACACCTTTTTCTTTACCAATTTTGATAATTTCTTTAATTTTTTTTTGTCCTTTGTCGGAATTTAAACTTTTAAAATTACCCGCAGGTTGATCCAAGCCAGTAACCTTTTTAAGCATCTCAAAATCTTGTTCTATATCTTGCTCCAACAAAGTTTCACTACGTTTAATATCTTTGGCCAACTCTTCTGCCAGAGTCCTACGGTTTGTTTTTTTGGAAGTCTTCGCCGAACTAGCTTTCTTAGGAGATGATTTTTCAGTCACTTTTTTAGTGACTTTCTTGGTTGCTTTTTTCGTAACTTTTTTAGCTTTACTTACTTTTTTCTTTGGACTCGGACTCATAAGAGAACACCTTCCTGATTGATTTTATATTTTTTCTGAATCAAACTCTGTAATTCCACTTTACATTCATTACTCCATAGATTCGCTTCATCTTGCGTCATTTCCAATCGATGATTTTGCATCATCTCCTGGCTCAAATTTTGAACCTTTTTATCCAACTGTTTCACAACAATCTGACGAATGCAATCTCCAAAAACCTTATCTTCGACATCCGAAGCAATGCTTTCGTCCATCGCTAATGCAGTAATCAAAGTTTTCAACTCTTCATCTTCGGTGTGCATCAATATGTCTGCACCCGACGAATAGCGATATTTTTTCCAAAGAGCCATCACATGAGGAATACCTTTGTGGTGCCACTGTATGGCAAACTCTTCTTGATTCTGAAGCAACCACTGAAAATAACGTTCATTTCGTAATAAAAGAACCAGCACATTTCTTTCGGCTGGTTCAAGCATTTTTTCATGATTTGCTGACTTTTGCAGATGATCTGCCAATCGCACCACTCTTTGCCCTCGTCTTTGTTTCTTGGCAAACTCGGCTTGCACAAAAGACACATCAACGCCCATAAGGTCGCTAAGTTTCTTTAAATACTCTCCTTGAACAATATGATTTTCGATCTTTAATAAACTCTCGAAAAGTTGATCCGCTACCTTCGCTTTACCAACTTCGGGGCTAACCTGACCAAAGCTTTTCAAAAGAACATGATACTTAAAGTCAAAAAAATCGTGCTTTTTTTGTTCAATCTTTTGATTCATCGCATCCGAGCCAAAAGATCCCAGAAAATCATCGGGATCTTTGGCTCCTTTGAGAGCCACAACATCCACACGAAGAGCCGCTTCCAGCAATACGTCAATCCCACGCAATGCTGCCATCTGTCCGGCTTTATCACTATCATAAATTATAATGACATTGTCAGCAAACCTTTTCAAGATTGATGCATGCTGAGCCGTCAATGAGGTGCCTAAGGTGGCGACCACATGAGGAAATCCCTCCTGCACCATGCGAATACAATCCATGTAACCCTCAACCACAATCACCGTTCTGCGCCGCATAATCTCTTTTTTAGCCTTGTCGAGACCAAACAAAACCCGACTTTTGTTAAAAAGAGGCGTTTCGGGAGAGTTCAAATACTTTGGTCGAGTCTCTCCCCTGGCGCGTCCACCAAAAGCAATAACTTTACCATGCATATCAGTGATCGGAATCATAAAGCGATCACGAAAACGATCGTAAACCTGACCCGAATCATTTTTAAGCACCAAGCCACCGAGCAGTAGGTCTTCCACATTCACCCCACTTTTTTGGGCAGCTTTCAACAAGTTTTGACCACCAGTAGGAACAAAACCCAACTGAAATTCACGAATCACCTTTTCATTTAGTTGTCTTTGCTTTAAATAATCGCGAACTTTTTGACCTATTGTGGGGTGAAGCAACATTTTATGAAAATACATCGCAGCTGCGCACATCATGCTTGCCAAACGTTTGTACTGATCTCTTTGCGAAGAATCTCCTTCGTCATCGCAGGGCAATTCTATGCCTGCCCGTTCCGCTAAACGCTCCATCGCCTCAAGAAAAGTTATGCTGTCATAACGCATAAGAAAATTAATGGCATCTCCCCCAACATTGCAACCAAAACAGTAATACATTTGCCGATCAGGGTTCACATGAAATGAAGGGCTTTTTTCATTATGAAAAGGGCAAAAACCTTTAGAGTTCTGTCCTGTCCGCTTTAGCTCAACATGCTCGCCTATCAGTTCGACAATATCAATGCGTTGCAAGATATCCTGTATCACCTCTTGCGAAATCAAAGCCACGTTCCTTACCTTCCTCACATTCCAAACACATAGCTAGCAACTAGCTTTATTCAACTTAGAGAACCTCAGTAGGATGATGTCGACCAGCAATCCACTCCGATATTTTCTCCAGATGACGCTTCACAATCATTGTACGACATCCCTTCCACAATATTCGGTCATATAAGCAAAAACATCTGGCATCTTTATCCACGAAGCCAAATGTGTGCGATGCGTTTAATCTGTCCACTCAGTTTTTGTGACGGTAGCGAACCAAGTAACACCAACAATACAAAAATAGCAATGCTTCCTTTCAATAAAGCAACGCCTGCACCACCAAAATGCTCAATACAATCATAAACATTGGTCGATTTTTCATGTTTTTGCATCGCTAGCTTCATGACTTGCACAAAGATGTAGCCCAAGGTCATAATCAAAACAAAAGAAAATAATCGCAAAAAAACAATCGGCACCTTAACCCAACCATACAATTCATCAGCCAAACCATGGGTGAATCGAAAAGCACAAAACAAGGCTGCCATCACCCCCAAAAAGCGAAAGACTTCACCAGTCAAACCAGCCTTCCAGCCCCAATAAGTCACGGCCGACAATATCACCAAAATCACAATATCAAGCCAATTGATACTCACAGCACTCCCCTAGAAACATCGGGATCTCATTATCTCATAGGAATCTCATCCGGAACAAGCAATTCTAGGTTAACCAGCCCCAACCCAGAAAACACTTTTATTAAGTCGCCACCACAAGCTTGGCTTGGTATTCCATCACTTGACTCAAGTCGCGAGTAATATGCTCAACGACAGCGGGTAACCCAATAAAGGTGGCTTCCCCTCGTCCGTCCAATGCAGAGTGATAGATCCGTTGAATAAATTGATCAAAAGGGTCACCAAAGGCAAAGACGTCCCTCACCTCCTTGCCTTCAAGTTCATCACCCCTGATAGCCAATGTGTAATCTTGTTGAAGCAACTGCTTATAGGCTTCAGCCACTTTAAGTAATTCTGGATACTTAAGGAAAGCCGCCAGCGCCACGTATTGCAGTTTGTAAACGGCCGCTTCAATCAAGCCACGCTTGTCATCAAACACGTTCGCATCATGATGAAAAGTCTCTCCCAGAACATCGTGAGTAAAGGCATGTGCTACTTCGTGAAAGATTTCAACCGCCACAAGGTTAGGATAATTTTGAACAAAGTAAGGATTAAAAGCAATCACATCTTTATTATTCGCACTACGAAGCTCGTTGCTTCGTCCCGTAACCTTCTCATCCACAATAATTTCAAGAGGCCTATGTTGCCCTTTCCCAGCCAAGCGTTCTTGCACATAGGTCAAAAATCCTGGTACCTTAACTGCCACCGATTGTAAGTCAACAGGGTTAGTGACATTAACATCCGCCACACCTTCAGTTGCGGGCAACACTAAAGCTCTAAGATCTCCTGTAAGACGACTCAAAGTGGCTTGAGCCTGGGGCACATTACCCACTCGACCAGGGCGTAAAATGGTAAGTGTTCCTTCGATCGATCCATTTAAGGTAGAAGCCTCATGCAAATTTAAGTCATCTGTGCCTGTGGCCAATAGATCGGATGATTCTGACATTGGTTGACGTAACTGATCAATAGCCACCGTCTGCTGTTTTTCCTCCCCTTTAGCTTGATACGTTTCTTCAGGGAAAAGTTGACGGTAGCTTACTTCATCCAAAGCCTCATCGGCCTGAGCTCGTTCGGAATCACGCTGATCATCAAAATCTTGACGCTGCAACACATCGACAAGATCTTTATTGAGTTTTTGAATATCAGACTCTTCCTTTTTCTCAAGCAATTCGTCGATAACTGTGATTTTTTCACTCAAACCTTCGTCTTCACCAGCTTCCTGGGACAATTGTTGCATTTTTTCTGTAAACTTTTGGCCAATGGCATCTAACTGCCCCGTCTCCGAGCGTTTCTCCAACAAGCCATGAATTCCCATCAACTCGCGATAAAGGTCAGCAAACACTCCTAAACGAAGCTTCTTATCCATCTGATCTCCAAGGACAGCAAGCGATTCTTCAAGCTTAGCAATCTCTTCTTTAAACTTAGCTGTTTGTTCTTCGAGCGACTTTTTCTTCGTTTCTTGTTCTTCAGTAAGCTTAACGGCTTGAGAGGAATCCAGATTATCTCCATCTTGCTGGGTCTCCGTTTTAGGCAAAAGAGGTTTAAGATCTTCTTCCAATTGGGTCAACTTGGCTTTCTTATCACGCAATTCGTAGTCCTTCTCTTTCATCTCAAACCAGTGTTTTTGAACTTCTTCTAAAGTTTTCATATTGGCCAACGGTGACACCGACGCTTGACCAGATTCAATGATATTGTCACGATCATGCACATAGATATCTTCCAACAAGGGTCGCAGCTTATCCATCATGGTTGCATCCGATTGAGACTGTTGTGCCAAATACAAGATAATCGCTTTCCATTCTTTGTACATTTTAACTGTTAGATAGCGTTGTTGCCATAGGCGTGTTTGCTCCAAACGCACACCCGCCTCCTTGGTACCCAAGATAACTTCGTGAAGTTTGTTCTGCAACTCCTGCTGATTCATACCCATTTCTGCAGCTAGCTGTTTAAGATCAATCACAAGTTCACCCGTTTCCTGGCCACCCGCCATCGATCCAAAATCCATTCCAGGGAATCCACCCAAACCGCCCATGGCATTCAGATCTATACCAGCCTCTTGTTTACGACGCTCTTGCAACCAACTCAAAGATTGAGCTGCAACTTCTCTCAACTTAAAGTCTTTTTTGTCTTCAAAATGAGGATCGATTTTATCACCAGACTGCAGAATATCTCCGACACGATTAACACCTGTGGTTTTCACCACCTCTTTAATCACATCTCTGACCCAATCTTTGGCATCAATTTCTTTAACAGCCGCTTTAATATCTTTGTCACTCATCGGCGAGCGGCGAATACTCCAACGGAAAAAGCGTGCATACCACTTGGCCGATGGTGCATAGGATGTCAAAGCTTTCTGAGAGAAATCAGCTCGTTGACGCGTTTGAACCTTCAGCTCGCTTTCCACAAGTAATTTGAGCCTTTCGTTAATAGCGACCTCCAAACGAGCATTGCCTGGCTCTTGCTGAAGTTTAAGCACCGCCTGCCTTAGGGATAAGGTTTCTTCAACCTTATCCGTAGCTTTTGGTTGTTTATCATCTGCGTCGCTTCGAGCATGCTTTAGAACGCTCACCTGAGCACTCAGTATCTTCTGACGTAATTTGGAACGATCCAAAGAACCTTTTTTGAAAACACCAGCTTTCTCAATCTTTTGCACCAATTGATCCAGCACTATAAAGTGGCGCACAAAGTTAGCCCCCCTGTGTTCAGAAGTACCCAACTGGGTCAAACGAGCTCTTAATGAAGCATTGGGTGCTGTCCCAGCAAGGCCCTTTTGATATTCTTCCAAGAATCGCTGCAGCAACTCATCCTGCAAGCCAACCTCTTTGGCCAAATCCAAACCATCTTGATAAGCTTTTTGAATGAATATTTTAAAAGATTGTTCTGCTTCTAGTTCAGTACGTATGCGAGTATTCATCTTACGAAGTACTTCACGTCCAGCAAGCTCACCCAGCTTCAACACCTTGTTTTCATTAAAGGTTCCTGTGGCAGCTCCCAAATAATCGGCCACTGTGACAAGTTGCCGATGATTTGGGAGCTGCCACAGGAACCTTTTGTAATTGCGATAAACAAAGGTCACATCCTCTTGGTAACTATCCCCCGTCAATTCATCAGAAAACTGGACAGAGACATGAATCAGTTGATCGCTTTGTTCGCCAGTCCAACGCGAATTAAGCGTCACTTGCTGAACCCTAACAGCATTATCCGAAGCATGTTTCGCTTGGATCGCTTGGTGCAACGGACTAAGCTCGTCTGTGACCATTTTTTCTAACTGCGCCGTGATATCCTTGTGAGCAAAAACCGATACGCCATCATCTAATACAACGGTATCGTTATCCACATTAAGTTCTCCAAAAAAAAGTTCACGCAACCAATCAAACTCTTTCACGTGCATCAGCAACGCCGTTTTATTGTAAAAATGGTATTCAGTGTAGAGTTTATACAAGGAATCTGCATCCAAAACCTTAGGAGTTGCGGGGCGCCAACTTTTGGCACCAAAAGTTTTAACGACTTTATCGAGAGCTTCACGATAACGTTTTTCAATTGCGACGTCGGGTTGGGCAAACAATGCATTCATGGTTTCCACCATGTACTCACTGCGCAAGAGAGCGTCAGACTTCATCACTTTTTCAAACTGCTCATCACGCGTCTCAACATTCCACTGAGCATAGACAGGCTTACGTTTCTCTTGGTTTGAACGATAATTCCACATCCGTTTGAAGAAACTATTGGACTTAACACCATCGCTACGGTTCGCTTCGTCCAAACGCAAACGTTTGCGAACTTTGCTATAGCGATGTAACTTCATCATCTTGGTTTTGGCTCGATTTTGAGCCAGTTGCCATTGTTTCTGACTAATAGCACCATCAGAACGCAATCGTTTGTAAGCATTTTCAGCCAAACCAGACATCGATTTGGCCGAAACTGTTTGACGCGAAATTTCACCCGAATACGTCCGTTGGCTAGTTTTAGCCAATAAAGCATCGCGACCCAAACTGCTAATCACATTAATCACATCAGCCATTGTTTTCGCATTCATCAAACCACCTTCAGGTACAGCGCGACTAATATCAGCAAAACGCAAGTCGCCTTTTAAACCATCTCGATGCGTTTGCAAAAGCTCCTTCACATCACTGCGAAGAAGGTTGAAGGTGCGGTTGGCTGGCATGCGATTAATCGCTGACAACACTTCTCCCTGTCCCATAAGATTGGCAAAATTCATTTTTAGGCCCTTCCCTTCGAGAGCATCAAGCAACTTAATCATTTGATTGTTAGCTTTACGCGCCATATCTTGCAAAACGAGAGTTGTACTCTTAGTCTCCAAAAGGGAAACACGAAAGGCTTCGCGCTTTTCGTTCTGAATGTTTTTCAAGTGATCTTTAAGCAATTTTTTCACATGGAACAATTGTTCTTCATGAGGACGAATTAAGCGCAACACTTCTGAAACCACCCGATTATGCGGTTCATACAAAGCTTCACTGGCCTGACGAAAGTTTTGTACTTTAGTATTCACTTCTTGGTTGGTGCGAAGCATATGAAACAGCTGATGCAAATCAACCGTTCCATTGCTGTGCAACATATTACCCGTTTTCACCTGCCCCTTCACCCCTTCATACTGGTATTTACCTTCGGGCGACATAAAGTAAACGTGACGCTCCGATGGCAATTTAAAACCCACACCGTCCACAGGTTCAACACGCACTCCGCGATCACGACCCAAACCTTGTTGAAACTCTTTCTCGAGCATCTGACGATCAAAAATCTTAATGATTTTTTGGCGAAATTTTCCACTCGCTTTCATCTCCAAGTTGGTTCCCGTCGCACCCGCGGGGAATAAATAAACAGCTCCAATATCTACATTCAACTGACCAGGTTCGCTACCGTTGCGGTACAATAGCATTTCACCTTTTCTACCCTGGGTTAGTTTTAGACCACGGGCTTGTATCTCGGCCACAAATTCGGCAGGAACCTCTGTTTTACCTTTATCAAGCAACGACTTGGCCATATCTTGATCGAAGCGCAAAGTACGTGAAAATTCAATCTGACCTGTTTCACGATTAACCCAATTTTGTTTTTCTTTATGCAAGAACAAACGCCATTCTCCAGTCAAATCCTTAACAATCACATCTTTGTTGGCCTTAGCCGCTTCCTCGAGCAGAGTATGTAGATTTTCCATTCGGGTTGAAACCGTATAATCCACCACGAGAGCGTGATGACCCTCTATCGAAGAGTCGGTAGGGATCTTTTTCAGCGTCTTTGTAATCATGTTCTGGACTTGGATTTCAAGCCTCTCCATCAGTTTTTCGGCCGTAATACCTTTTTCCTTAAGAGCCACATACCCGTCACCAATTATCTGCTTGACAATATGACGCCCTAACACATCCCCTTGAGTTTTGAGCTCAATCAAACGCGATGCCAACTGGCGCGTCTCTTCGATGCTCATCACTTTTTCGCGAAGTGTTTCAAGCTCTCGCTTAGTAAGAGGGGTACCTTTTTCCATTTCGGCTTGATGACGCAAAGCTTGCTCATGCTTAGCTCTTAAATAGCTAGCTTCGGCCACAATTTCATTTTTGATCACTTCATAGTTTGCCGAACGATCCTGCGGCGACAACTTGTCATGATTGATGGTACGATCCTTCAAATAGCCTTCATTAACCTGCTTGGCAGATAAATCATAGATTTTTTGATGTCTCAGCGCCTCATTAAATAAACGTTGGGTTAAAGGATTCGTGCTACCAGGACGAATCGCCTCTTTGCCTTCTGAGCTTGATGTTTTTTCACGAAGCCACAAAGCATCTTTAATCTTAGGAACTTCCTTAAGTAGTCCTTCGATTTGAGCTAATTCCATTCGACTTTCTTTTTCGAAACGTAAGCGCTCTTTCAAGCGTTTCTCAATCATTTGACGATACTGTGGGGTTACAGTGGCACCTTCGGTTAAGGCTTTTTCAAACTTTTCTCGCATACCGTGGCTATCAATTTGACTCACTTCGTTCTGATGCAAACGCATCATCGGATCAATTACGTACTTACCGACGGTATCACCAGCCAATTTATATTCGGCTCTTTGGGAGGTCCAAACTTTCATCCCCATCATAAACTCAAACGCCTGCTGAGAACCTACCACCGATCCAGAAAAACCCAGCACACGACCAGCGCGTGTGGCCATCTCTAAGTGATCGCTTAACTTCAAGCGATAGGAATCAGGCTGTAATTTAATGCGACTAGCATCCTGAATCAAAGATTTCTTCCAACTGCCCGTAAAACGACCATCTTGAAACATATGCTGAGCCAGCGTTGAATAATAGATCGATAGAACATGTTCACGATTCGAGTATTTCTGGCTAACTTGTTTTTCCCCACCACTCATCGGAACAACCCGAGGCACACCATGCTCATCACGTTCAATCATTTTGCTTTTCGAATCCAATAAAACCTCATAAGCCTGGTTGGGACCATAACGGTTTTGCAACTCCTTCACACGCGTCCGTCCCGAAAAGGACTGCGCCAAATGATCCAAATAATGGAAAACAAACTGAGGTGCCGAATAAACATCGTGTTCACCCACCTTGTAAAGAGTCTTCAAGCGATTCGCTAATTCTTTTTCACCACGGCCACCAAAACGATCCATAAGCTTTGCGGCCTGACTGCTCAAGTTAAACCCATCCAATCGACTGGTTTGCAACCTCCGCAATAACTCCACTTTAAAAGCAGCACTAAAAGCCACATCCGTATTTCCAACACGTTCAGGATTAAAGCGTAAAACACCCTGCCCCATTCGTTTCCCAAGTAAAACCTTCTCTGCACCTGAGGCAAAACCTCCTTGAGAATTATAGATAGCTTCGCCCTTGCCTAGTTTTTCCTGAATCAAGTTCAAAGCTTGTTCCGTAATGTAATGTGCTAATTTAGCATCGCGCACACCCACAGCCACTTCACCAGCATCCGTTCCCGTCACAAAGCTCTTTTGCTGGGTTACAAATTTATGAATCTCATCCACAATCCTCGTGGTACCTTTAACTAAAGCATCACGCAAAGCGATCGCATTGGAATCTTTAGCTTTGTGCGGATTCCGCGCCGACAAGTCCAAAAAATTGAGGCAATCGGTCGCGGTAAAAACAACTCTGGCTTTCATTAAGCGTTGCATTTCCAAAGGATTCGATGTCACTTGAGCATCAAGCATCTGAGCGGTTAAACGCTCACGCGCACCCTCTCCGAATTCTTTTTCGAGAATCATTTTGAACTGGGCGTTATCCATTTCGCCAACCTTACCCGCTTCGGGTACTTCCAGAATCAACTTTTTGCTATTAGGGAAGTACTCACCCGCACCTAAAAAAGTTAAGGCAAAGAATGGCGTGATCACGTTGGTTTTACCAAAACCTGTTGGAATTTGAAGAGCCAAGTTACCCCCCGACAACATCGCCAACACCGCCTCAAGCTGAATCGGCAGAAAACTGAAGGAAACTTTTTCCGCTTTTTCCCAATGTCTAGCAAAAGTATCGGCTTGACGTGATAAGGTCACAAACATGCCCGTGGCATGCCCTAAGGTTTCCACGGCCGCCTCACTCAACTCTCCAGCAAAACGTTTTTTGTAAACTTCGACCAAATCATGAACCAGTTTTTCCATATTGATCATACCTTGTTGCTCGCCTTTGCCCACATATTTCTCATTGAATTTCGACCACTTGACTTCGTAATTTATTCCTTCGCGATAGGCGTTATTTTTACTGTAGCCAGTCACTTCATAGAGAGTGGCTTCCAAAATACGCAACAACTCTACCTCTTTGCTGGCATCCAGCTTGCCACCTTCTTTACGAATTAGCTCAATTAATTTGGCATAATTAAAGAGAAGTTCCGAACGTCCTTCGGAGTTTTTGCTCAAAACCTCAATCATCCCTTCCCCACTGTTTCCTAAACTAACCCGTTCCAGACGAAGAGCACTAACAATCTGATCCAACACAACTTCGCGAAGTAAAGCTTCTTTAACAGGCGCTGGCAAGTCAGCTTGTTCAATCACTTTGCCAATATTTTGAGGCAATTTAAACAAAGAGACCGTTTCCAAATAAAGAGCCTTTTCGACTTTAATCAGGCCAGCTGTCGCCCCTGACTCGAGAATCTCATGAGCCAACTTTCGCGCCGCTTTTTGACGGTCGACCTTATGCGTAATTGATTTGGCCAGTACAGGTTCAATAGCCTTCACCATCGCATCCTTAATCTCCGTCATTGTATAACTATCGTTAGTTAAAGCAAATCGTTCTGGCAAGCTGTCCATATGACGAGCCGACTCTTCGGCAAACAGCTTCATAGCGTTGGTCCGTGCTTGATTATAAACATAAGATTCGCTATGCTCAGTCCATTTTTGGGCACGCTTAAAAGGTTCCGTAATTTCGAACAAGCTATTCATCTCTTGAACCACTTTAGAGTTAGCGTTGCTTTGACCAAACTCTTGACGCAGCTGATTAACATCCGAAGGTACCGTTGGCTTAGGTGCTTTTGGATCTGTTGGAGGCTTGGTCGCTTCCTTGTAAAGTTCCATCACAGTGGCCTGAATCGACTTAGCATCTGTTAAATGTTCAAGAATAACCAACTCAATCTGTTTTTCACCCAGCATTTTCTTCATATTTTCCAAAAGACCCCGTCTCTCAAGAATACGAATCAAAACAGCCGTTTGCTGAGCCGTTGTTAAACTCTCAAAGTTGTTTCTCCCTAAGTTTTCTGCCATGCTATTCAAAGTCTTGGTTTCAACCTTTAATTTGCGAGAAAACAGGCCACTTTCTGGCATACGCTGAAACTGAAAGGCAACTTCTCGCAAGAAAGCATCCGATTGATTCTCTTTAAGCGCTTTGTACATATCGTTAAAGTGATCTGGACTGTCGCCTTTGCGGTTAAGAACCATATTGCCACTCTCTTCGCGGCCGTCATAACCACCATAGACATTTTTAAACGCTCGTAACTTCGGCAAAAAGAACTCACTGAACTGAAAGAAACCTTTTTGCATAAAGGCTTCTGCCCGCTCCAGATCATAGCTGGTCAGTTCACCTTGTTCGTTACGCACTTCGGAATAACGCAACATCACAGCTACACCGTCCATCCGATTCACAAAACTTTCAACCAATTCGTGCTCTAAGGCTTTACGTATTTCAAGTTTATCAATCCCACTTAAAGAGTTCGCCCCCTGATACTTACTTAGCACATTCCAATAAGCTTCAATCACTTGTAGTTCTAAACGAGAAAATTTGTTCATTCCCTGAAGACTTTGTGTGCTTTCCTCATGCAAAGTCTTCCAAAAAGCCCCGTCAAGAGCCTTGGCGGAAAGATTTGATCCGTTTTGAAAAGCGATAATATCTTTAAGCGCATGCTCCATAAATAATTTATGTCTCACTTGCCCTCCACGGCTATTCACATTCCCTTCACGCAACTGACCTTCAGCCATCCACTGAGCAAGAGTTCGCATATATTGTTGCGGAGATTCTTCGAGGCGTTCTTTGAAAACCTTAGCTTTCTTAGTTCCCATCTGCTGCTTGAGCAAAGCATTGTAACGAACACTTTCAGCCCAAGACCCACCCTTAGCTTGATCTTTCATAATAGCTCGTTTTAAGGCAAAAGACGCACGAGAGAAAAATCGCCCTGACTTGGCAAGGGTACCAGGCTGATCCGGATCATTCGGGTCACGCTTATCCCACTTCATACCCTCCCAGACATCACGCCAGTAAGCTTTGGTCGAAAAACGTCCCCACCAAGCACGCGACACAAACTTTTTAAAGCCCATTTTGCTAAAATCCATTTTTTGAACTTCGTAGCTTGGCAACACGTTATCCCACAAGAAGCGCTCACCTTGAATCACAGCACTTGCATCACTCACCGTCTTTTCGCCTTTTTTGCTTTGAGACTGAACGCCATCCGACTTTAATTGCAAGTAAGCTTTATAGGTTTGGGTCTCCCATTTGCGGACACTCTCAGCCAAATGTCTTTCGGACTGTTTAAGAGTATTAATCAATTCTTGAGGTGTTTTCTCTTCAAACTTACCACTCTCGTTTTGCTTAACTCCGCTCAAAGCAAGCCCCGAGCTAACCTCTGGACGACCTTTGTACATTCTCTGATAATCCATAATGCCACGCCCCGAAGAGAAGCCTACAACACCTGACTTTGTATCAAGAGGACGCAAAATGCGCTCCTTGCGAGAACGGAATATCACATCCTTAACCTGATCCCATCCCCTACGAATCTGATTAATACTGGTAATCAAACGTTGCGACAAGGTGAACGATTCACGAGAGGCTTCCTGTTTCTGTGTCAAATTAGTTTTTGTCACCTCTTGTGATCGTCGTGAACGATTAGCCGCGTCAACCGCCTTACCCTTCAAGTAGCTAATTGGTTTTTGACGTATGTTGGAGAGCGAGCGCATCATTAAACCATTCAAAAGACCGTACACCATAAAAGGGATTGTCACAATAAAATGCAAGACTCGTATTGGCAACGATACAAGTGAACCAACTTTGTGCCAAAAAAGCTTCGCTTGATTCAAATCTGTACTCGTTTTAATCTCTTTCCACATTTTGGCTTCCATCATGCGAATACGGGCATTGGACTCAACCACTTGCTCTCGAGTCATTTTTAGGTTTTTCTGATTTTGCTTTTCAACCTGCTTGAGTTTATTAAAAGCCTTGATTTGTTTATCCGCCAATTTTACCTTATGCTTCATTTGCGCTTTACTTTGACTCCAAGCACGCAACATAAGGATACCTATCAGAGCTGCAATCGTTCGTGTGATATGTCGATGCTGCTCAGTGAAAAGAGCGTTTTGACGTTCCTCGATTTTAACTTCGACGTTCTGTTTCTGTTCATCGGTGTAGAGGAAAGATACATCAGCCCAAGCAAACAGCAATGGCAACACAAAAATCATAGCAATTGGACCTGCAATAATCGCAGCAACAAACACCATAATCAGTAACAATGGTAAGACAGCCAAAGAACCTCCAAGATCTCCGCCAAACTCATCCACCCAATCCACCATAAAAGACACCATGTTGTCATAGATCCAACCCTCGGGAAAACCAAGAAGTCCTTCCATAAAGCCAAGGTACATCACCGAAAAGCCCTTAATCGAATCCCACAAGTCATCCCAACTGCGCAAAGCCGTGGCGGCCAAACCCAGCAAACCAGTGAAGAAGAAAACGATCTCAAAAGGAATCGTAATCGCATAAGCCGCATACTTTGAAGCTAACTTTAAATATTTTTCTTTTTCGGCTTTAGTATCCGCCTGACGATACTTGTCGTAATAAATAGTGGTTTGGATCAAAGAATACGCCGCTCCAAAAGCGAAAGCAGCAAAAATTAGAGGTAATGCAGCCCCTCCTGTAGACACCATAGCAGCCACAGCGAGAACAAATAAAACTCCATGAAGAACTATCGAAGCGATAATCGCTCCTTCAGAGCCTAAAAGATTTTCTAAGCTTTTAGTGAAAGCTTTCGTATCTTCTTCGAAAACCTGGCGAAACATTGCGACCCGATGCGCATTATCACGCATAATTTGAAGTTCATCTTCTAACACTGGATCAGTACCAAAAAACCCTAAGAAACTATTGAATATTTTATCGACAATAAATACACCACCATTGGTCAATGTTTCTTCGATCATCATGTAGATATTTCTTAAAAAGGCTTCAAATCCTTTACCCTTATCAGCAGCATTTTCACCAGTAAGATCATATTTCTGCACATACATTTGTCCATCTTCTTGGTCCATATAGGCCACATGACGACGTGCACCATGGCTAAGTGTTCCCACATCATTCGAATTGGTTCTCATATTGTAATAGGTGGTCACTTTAGCAAAATCAAAATTATAATAAACATGTGATCGCAACAAATACCCATAAGAATTGTATTCATTGAATGTTTTTTCAAAATCAAAGTTATCATCGGGAATGCCTCGTCCACGTTTACGCACCACAGTTCGTTCGGTAAATACGGCATTGCCTTCAGGGTCGTAAAGATTATTCGCCGATGAAAATTCAGTTCCCGCATCTTCGCCACTACTTGTGTATTCACGGAAACTTTTGACCTGTCCTTTTTTGTACTTTAAACGAATTTTACGATCTTCTTTATCAAAGTCAGCAACAAAGTAACTCTCCGAAAAGCGTGTGATAAAATCATCCATGTGAATAATGATTTCACCATCTTCTTCCCAATACTGAATACGACCACTCTCTTCCAAACGGCTATCCGACCAATCACCTGCGTGTGAGGAGGATTCCGAATAATGGTGAATTTGTCCTGTCACACCGTGATTGCGAATATGCGCTGCATGAAAATTATCACTACGACGATACGTTGTCTCGTTATAAAAACGTTCTAAACCGACATTGACTTTACTTTGCCCCAGCTGAAGCGTTTCAGGCACATAATAATGAATATTATTGCGAACAACTTTACTCTCTTCACCCGATGGAGAAATCGAATATTCGGTATAATTTTTCACCTGTCCATAACGACCTTGGTTAGAGAAATCTTCGCCCACTTGATCTCCATAAAAATCAGTATCGGTACGACGAACGAGGGTAAAGTTAAATTTATCACGATCCTTTCCCCCAACCACCCATCGGTTTAGAGCAAGCTCACGTTTTTCGCCTCGCACTATGCGATGAGCATATTCCACGCCATCATGAACATTCGGATCATTAAAAAAGTGCAAAGAAATATCTTGGACTTGAGCGGCGAGCCCCTCATCTTTGAGTCCTGTGAATGGGTCACCAGGAGAAAAGGACATAAATGGTGAAAAATCAAAGGACCCTTTATTGCCGAATGATTCAATCTGTCTTAATGAAATGCGTGTAAACTCACGATTTTCTCCCGTGGTCTGATCGCGACCATCATAAATAATATGGTTGTCCCCTGGTGTTTTTAACCAAGTTTCTAAATCGGATAAGTAGACGCTAACATCATCCTTGTTTTCCAATTTAAAATGATCCTCCAAACTAAGAGCAGTGGAAGCACCTTGAGCACCCAAATCAATCTGACCTGCAAAGAAAATATCGTAAGTGAATTGATTCAAAGCTTGGCTAAAAGTATAGTCATAAACACCATCTGGCCCTTTAACCAAGCGGTAATCACCCACCTTGTTCCAAAGATAATTGATATAACCATAGCTTTCTCCACGATCACTAAAAATCGTGTCGGATCGAGTAAAACTGCTACCCACCAAATCTTCACTGTCAGATCGTGCAAACAGGGTTTTCAAATAGGTATCTTGAAAAATCTCTGGACCATCTTGTCGTTTAACATCCAAAGATGTCACATCTCTTAAACCAAATTTTCTTAAAATTTGATTAATCTGCTGCTCAGGCGACACGGCAACCGACCTTAAAACAGGATCCTCAACGTTCACCGTAAAGTTATAGGTATTCGAAGATGCCTCTTGACCAAATTTATAGGTGCGATTGCGCCGAATCACATGGCGTACATCATTTTTGAGCTTATTGTTAACGATTTCGTAACTATCAATCAACAAATTACCTTCAAACTCTGAATTTCTACGCTCAACCACTTGATCTTCGAGAAGAATCTCGGAATCATTTAAGTCTTCGACACGACGTGTTTGTAAAAAAGCCACCACGTTGTCAAAGTCATCAAAAGACACCACATTCATATTTTCAATGGTACGCGTTTCGCGAAGCTTATCAATAGTGACTGTATCGTTGAGCGTCATGCGATCTTGCTCGTCGAAAGTTCGGTTACTCGTCGATATACGATGTTGCACCAAGTGACCCGTCGCATCGTATCTTCGCGATGTCAATCGTTCAGAGTTCGCCAATGCTCTTTGATAGCCCAAAACCTCTCGCTGCAAAACTTCACGATCCAACAATACTGGAGAACCATTCGTTGCCGATTGAGCCACGTCATACTTGTACAAAGTAATCGTTTCATTTGATAAACGGCCCTTATTCTCTCCCTCAGAAAAATAGTCGCTCACAACATTTCTTCCAACATGGCTTCGCATAGACCAAACAACATTCGCATCATCGGCCAAGTTAATATTCACATACTCTTGCTCTTCCTGGAAAGCCTTCACTTCATTATCGTAAACATCAAATCTGGTATCCAAACGAGTGATCACTTGCTTTGTTTGTAACAAACCCTCCTTATCGCGAACTTTTTCCGATAAAATATAACCACGCGTACGTCCACGAGAATCTCTCCAAAACGCTTGATATTCACGCTCACGTGTCGAAAGAACTTCTCCATCAATTTCTTCTCTCACGGTTTCATCATAAAAATCTTCACCACCATCAGTGTTGTTAAACAAGGTAAACTTTCTTTCAATAAACGTGGAACGTCGAGGATTACGCTCATCATACTGCTTCATCGAATAACGCACCGCACGCCCCTGAGAATCCCATGAGTGTATATTTTGCACTCGATTAGTCACAGTTCTTTTACTCTCTAAACTTAAATTCAATCGTGCCGAAACACCCGCCGACGACGACATATTTAATAAAAAGTTACGATCAGCATCATTGGCCACATCAATTTCGCTACTGCGCGTGAAAACTTGTGAAATAAATTCTCCCTGAAAAATATTATCCGTTACTGAAAGCGTCACCCGATCATCAAGCTCGTTCCAATTGCGCCCAATCTCTTGCTTCGGTCTATCTTGCAAGGAATCATACGTCAACGAACGACGATAAATCCGATAGGCGTCCTCTTTTCCAGCAAAAGTAAAGGTTCGGTCAACCTCTTTCAAACGATTTTGAACATCGTAAGTGTTTTGCTCTACTTCGGTGTCAATCAATTCGCCAGATCTAAGTTGAACAACATTAATATTTATGGCAGAGCTTAAGAGATCATTAATAGCTGTCACATCAAAGTTCTTTCTTACGCGACGAGATACTTGACCTGGTTTATGATAAAAAATGGTCACATCACTTCCTTGACGATCGCGCAAAACCACTTGATCACTATCCAAAGTTTCAAGATAATAGGTATCCAGCAATGTCTGGAACGACACCACCTCCCCATGCTGGTTATACTGATGACCTGTTTCACGTTCAATAACACGAGGAAAATCCTCTAAGTTATGTTGAACCGTGTTGGCTTGATAACGTGTTTTTTCGCTCGAAATAATTTGCCCTTTATTGTTGTAGGCAAAGATACTGTGCGTGATCTGATTGCGCCCATCACCAGTATTGTTTTGGTCAATGTAGTTAGCCGAAACAATTTCATCCTGCTCAATAATACGATCAAAGCCGCCATCGTAGTCCATATTGAGTATCTGGCGATGAAATTGAAGACTTCCCGTTTTTGGAATAAAACTATCTAGAACAACCCCTTGCTCAATCAAACCACCTGAAGAAGTGCTTGGATCTAAAAAGAACTCATCTTTTTGGCTAATACGTCCCAATGCATCATAACGATTTTGCTGCACTATATGACGCACAAAGGTATCATCTTGGCTATAAAAGCGCTGATCCTCAATCACAGCACGATCATCACCCATACGTTGCTCACTGTAATAGTAAGATACCGTTTCCCGGCCAATCAAAGAATCTTGCAAGTAAGACTTAACTTCCGAGTGAAGCTCTCTGTCTAACATATCATACGATGTGGTTCTTTTTTTCGTCACTTTATTTTTTGCATTGAGTAAACTCCCCCAAGTCTCCTTAGAAGGCATTAACATGAATCCAGATGCATCAAAACTAATCCCATCCACCGAATCAGTGAAAGAAACCGTATCATAACCCGTGTTCAATAAAATACGCTGAATGGGCCCAATGTTTTCAATACTACCAGAATCTCCAAACTCAACAGCACCTGAACTACCACGCTGATAACGATTTTCTTCTGTATAGCTGTAATTGCTGTTCACAACAATCGAACGAATTTCTCCCGCACCATCCAATTGTACAACAATTTGTTTATCAACACGCATATCGTTAGGATCGGCGGTTAGATAGGTCGATACCCTTCTATTCTCACTAATAAGTTCACCACCCTCATAAACTTTATTGATAGTTTGAATCGGACGACGAGAAAGATCATAAATAAATTGTTCTTCAACCGTTTGCCCTTCATCCCCATTGCGAACATCTAATGCACTTGCCGATGGAACAACTATCAACTGCGCATTAGGATCACTATAAGAAACAGTGGTACGCTTCGACATTCTGTTTTGTGCATCGTAGGCATACACCACATGCGTCGTCACACCTGGAACTTCGGTACCTTGCTGCATACGATTGTAACCATACTGTGTAATCACTTCTTCTTGAATACGATAGTTCATACCCTGATAAATGGTTTGAACTTCTTCACGACCGACACTCACACGTTGACCATCCAGAATGTCAAAGGTTTGAGTATTGCGATGCAGTACTCGACCATTTTTATCAAATTTTTGATTGCGAATCTCCTGAATTTGGCGAGAAATCTCCTGCCCCTGCTCATTGTAACGAAGGGTCATCTTTTCATCCAAAATGAGATTATCGTTCACATCAAAGGTAAATTGATGCGTGACCACTTGATACAAATTTCCTTCGTCATCAAAGAACTCTTCGCGTGCCCCATTCTTGGTCCGTGTCAAAACGGTATTATAAGATGTGCGGATTTCAGAAGGATTTTCAGCACGTACAACACCTAGATCATTTTGACGCACACTCACCGAACGCTGTTGTCCCATAGCGTCGTACCTATAATCTCTAATTTCTTCGCTCAGCGATTTAAGTGTTCCAATCGCTTTACGGCTCCGACTTAAGGAACTCGTTTCGCTACGCGACGCACTTGGGTCTAAAAGACGCTGTGTTTCACGAGTTACACGATTCAAGTGATCATACTCAAAAAGATATTCCGTACTTTCAGCATAATGTCCATTCTTATCAATCGATGTCACCAATCGGCTCGACACCCGATTAAACTGATCATAAGTGATTTGAACATCAGCACCGCTATCTAAACTCCAAACCTTTCCTTCTTCATCCCACATATAATTGCGTTGATTCTGGGCTGCAATACGATTGGTTTTGAATGTTTCATTGAGCTCTTGTTCATAAACATAAGAAAGGGTTCTTTTTTCTTTGACAACCCCATCGATATCGTAAGTCAGATCTTGCGATCCACTAACCCGACCATCTTTACGATAGCTCATCATGCGATGACTCAATTCGTCACCAACAAGATAACTCATATATTTTTCGTTAACACTGTAACCCGCATTTCTTAAATATTCTTTCGAAGATTTAAAGGCTTCTCCAAGAACGTAAATAGCTACTTCCAAAATATCTTTAGCCGTACGAGCAATATTGGTGGGTGCCAACAAAAGATCCATAAAAACATCAATCACATGCTCCAACAATCCATCAACTTTTTCGAGACCATACCTTCTCTTCCACCAAGCAACATAAGTATCGATAATTTTTTCTTGCATGGTTTCGGCATTGTCAGTCACACTCAAGCCGTTAATTTCATCGGCAAGGCCAGCCTCTTCAACATCCACCACACTGTAATCAAGTTTGCGCACGCTTTGAGATAGCACCTGACCATGACTGCTATAGTAGTAATTGGAGAAAATTTCTTGATTATCAAGAATCACTGAATTTTCGGCACCATCTTCGCTCTTGTACATTGATCGAATTAAACCGTTCACACGATTGAACAAGCTATATGTCGAATCATCCACCTGACGATTAACCAACAAACGTGACCCATCCGTTTCAGAAAAGCCCCACTGTGTGGAGACTTTTTGAACAAGAACATTGCGTTCAAAGTCATACACATCATCAATCACTTCCTCTCGCAACAGCCCCCTCAATCCTCCACCACGCACTCCATCATAACTTTCATAAAGGCGAACGCGCGTTTGAGCGATCCGACCGTTAGGATGATAGGTGTAACTGATCTGGTTATAAGCCGAGGTTTGAATTTTACCCCCAGCTCCTGGAGCTGTCCGCAACATAACGCGACTTTTCACCAGTCCATCAAAACGGTATTCCATATTGAAACTTTCTTCTCGAAAACCACTCAAACCATCTTCGGTCACAATCGCTGTACGAACGCCGTTTTCGTCGTAAGAATAATTACGCGTCTCATCTTGAACCAAGATAAAAGAGTCTTTAGCCGCAAGCATCTGATCAATTTTAACGTTTCCCGAACGGAATTTTTGATAATTCCAATCAGAATTATCACTCCGAACATCAAACCCACTCCGATGCGTATACTGGCGCTCCCTTTCGAGTAAAGGACGTCCCGAAACTTGATCGTAACCATCGGTATCGACAACAGATAAGGTTGAAGAACTTAAAATCTGAACACCCAATAAGTTCTCAATCACACCATCAAGCGAAACAGAGCTTGGAGGTGATCCGAAGACTTGATTCAACGAGGTCCTAATCATTTCAGAAGATACACCTGCTTGACGCAACAGAGTCGTTATACTAGAGTTCACCTCAGCTATGCGAGCATTAGCTTGTTCTTGAGCACCAGGAACACCGACTTTAATTTCATTTTGCTGTGTTACCAAATATTTTCGCAAATTCACGAGTTGATCACCCACTTCGGACCAAACTTCATGATCTATACCCAACTCATCGCGCAAAACGTCCCATCCGTAAACTCCACGCTCATTTTGCAACGTCACCTCTTGGATTCGTCGATTGTTATCACCATACATGGTTTGGCGATACCGACTGCTTTCATAAACAAAGTCGGTTAAATCCGCTCCTGTAGCTTCCTGAGACAAACTGTACTTAAAAGACTCCGATCCCAAAAAGGTTTGATCAGCCACATCATTGTAAGCAAACGACTGTCTCGAATAGGTAATGTCGAAGTAAACATCTTCTTCACCATCGTTACCGACTTGCTTAAGCACCCGTTGACCATCATCTGTGATCAAATAACGACGTTGCATTTGCTCGGAACCTAAAACGTAACCCCCTTCAACCGTTTGTGTGCCAACAATATCTCCATTCTGATTGAGAACATCAAAAGTAAGGGTTAGATACCCATCCGTAACATCCCAAGAAGTTGTTGTCACTTCACTTACTTGAATCGTTCCTAAATCGTTTAAGTCATTTGACGTATAGCTGTAAGATAAACTTTGGACCGAGTCACGATGGCTATAAGCGTCATAGCTATACTCACTCACGTTCACATTGATATGACCTTGATCATCCACACGAATTTCTGTCGTCGACAAAATATTACCAAATTCGTCAAACGAAGGCTTCTTTATAAAAAAAGGCTCACCATCTTGATCAAACTTAGGCTCATTTTCGTCCTCACCGCTTCCTTGAATCAGACCAGCATACCACTGAATACCTAGGGAGCGAACACCATTCAAAATACGATCTTCATTACGAAAGATCGTGCGACCCGAAGTATCATAGCGCATCCCCCAGTTATAGGTAATATTGACATTACCTTCACTATCAACAGAACGTGTATTTTGAGTCAAAGATCGACCCAAACTATCATACGTTAAACCCCAAGCCGACATTCTCAGCCTTGTGCTAGGACTTTCCGTTACCTCTTCGTAGGACTCCAGCTGACCAAATGAGTTATAAGCCATCTCATAACGTTCAGCTAAGCTCTCTAAGCCATTTGTGGTCCGCTTCTCCACATAGGACTCAACTTGACTCATCGTGTTATAGGTGTTATTACGATTCGTTAGAACATAGTTAAGGAGAAGGTTGTTATTGTATTGAGCATTCGATTCTTCGTATTGAGCCACACGCCCAAAAGTATCGTAGCCAGTATCAATCCTCAAACGTTTTTGCTTAACACCTGGTCGCGATGAATCCGTAACTTGCTCTCGATAACTCATTTCACGACCCGCGCGATCAAATTTGACTTGATCATGAATCGTTGTCAACATAACACGTGTTCCATCTGTTCCAATGCGTTCACTTTGATCACGATAGACACTCACTACGCCCAACTTTTCATCGTAGGCCAAAGCGGTCCAAGTCGTGTTAATCACCATATCGGGAGCATCGGAAGTCACGGCTGAACGCAGATAGGTTTGACGACGCCCCAAAGCATCATAAGTTATATCTTGGTAATTATTCTTTTGTAACCTTTGATATAAGGGTTCCCCTTGAGAATCCTCTAGCAGGCTTTCTTGAATACGTAACTCTGTATAACTTTGTTGAAGACCCAAAGCGTTGTGCTGAATATTGTTCATCACCAAAGTTTCTCTCATATCTGGCGATTGCAAGGTTCTCGTCCGATCGGTGTACGCATTCAAACGGCCTAAGCCATCATATTGTACATCGCTACGATAAGACCAAGAGGCATTAGCTGGCTCCGATGAATTCCACTGATAATCACTGTAAGCCATATTTTGTCCAAGAGCGTTGTAGACGATCCCTGTTCGCTCATTCACATTGCGAACACTTAAAATCGTTTGACGACCTTCAAACAAGAAACGATGATTATTATTACGATAAGCCATCACCTGCCCCAATGCGTTGTAGTGTGTCGACTCGCGAACACTCACCTGCGTTTCTTCAGACTGACTTGATCTCGACACATCGGTGTAAGCATAAATTCGATTATCAACATATTGAATATTGCTACGATGAACGCGCGAACTCTGCGAAAGATCCATAAAAGAACCATCCTCAAGCTCGACAGTTCCTTCATCCAAAGTATTATCGATATACTCCGTAACTTGACCCAACGAGTTATAGAGCATTCCACTTCTTTGTTGGGTGCTTAAACGTTGATTATTATGATTAAATCTTTGCTCCGCAAACGAACGCAATTGGTTGTTTTGATCGTATACCATATTCTGACGCACATGATCTTCAACCTCGTACAAACGAATCACTTTGTCAATACGCAAGTCATCCAACGTCATCAGAACCCCATTCATCAAAACAGCTTCACCGCGATAAAGGGCTTTAACTTCTATAAACGTCAAATCATCCCAAGAACGTTCGCCACTACCAAGACGTTCAACACGGCTGTAATCAATTTGATCATTTTGCAAGGCTAAGCCACTGCGCACCACATGATCTTGATATCCCAAAATACGTCCCGCACGATCAAACTGCGTTAACAAACGTTGGGTTGTCACTTTTTGGTTGAGCAGAGGCTCGTAGACATTGTCCACATAGCTCATCAACTGTCCAAAAGCGTTATAGGTCGCATCTTCACGCGAACGCTGCTCCATTTCGTTGCGTTCAAAAACAATCTTTTTGGTTATGGTACGCAAAGAACGCTCTGTTACCGCACCCACTTGATTCATCACCTGATCAACAAGATCCAGAACAAAGCCGTTCACCCCATCCTCTGGACCAAGCAATAAAGATCTTAAAATTTTAAAGTGCTGACTTTGAACTTCCGTGGAATCATTTTGCCCCATTTCTCCATGTTTTTGGCTTTGATTTTCATCGCCAACCAAAGTCCCTTCCAACTCTTCTAAGAAGCGATTCACCACAGCCTGAACATCGGCAGGGTTAATCACGTCACTTTCCGAGCGATTTTGCAAAATTTGCTCTAACAAAGTCCGCACATAGCCTTCGACTTGAGAGGACCAAGCACCAGCTTTACCATATTCGGCCACAACCTCGGCAATCATCCGATAGTGCGAATTCTGAGACGACGTAAGAACTTCCATATGAGGTTTTTCACCCTTTTGAGCTTGTGTGTAGAGTTCAAACTGGTATGTCTGATCGCCCAAGACAACAGCTCCACCAGTAAACAAAACTCTTTGTTGCTGTTCCGTCATCTGATCAAAAGTTCCACCCTTTTGCCAAAGCTGTTGCCATTGATCTTCGGACCAATCATTAGGCATAACAAAAGTCGAAGTCATGTCTTGAGCAATTTGACCTGTGCGTGTCACCGTTTCTTGATAACTTAGCTCAAAACCAGCAAGATTATAAGCGGTGTGATGCCGCACCAAAACTTCGCGCACATGTGGTTCGGTGCTATTAATACTGATTTGGCGAAACCCCTTCGATTGCCCCAAAGTTGTATAGGTGATCATATCGCGCAATTGCGTTTGAACATCCTTCAATTCAACGATTTGCAAATAACTCACAAGAGTGTCAGGTTCAACAAGATCAATATCTTGTGTATCAATCACTCCATCACCATTTAAATCAAAAAGAGACCACTGAGCAAATTGTGACTTAAGCTCACCTTTTTCGGATAAGCCCGCCAACGCATGCAACTTTTCAATCAGAGCTTCACCTTGATAACTTACTTCATTCTGGGTTGTTCCTTCTCGTTTTTGGGACTGAACCAAACGAATTTGCTGCCCTAAGGCATTGTAAAGAACCCCTGAAACTGTCGTTTCCAGGCTAAGATCAGGACTGGTACTCTCAATCGTTATATCGGTATAGTCTGTCAATTGACCCAAAAAGTTATAACGCATATTTTTGCGCTCAGTGACGCGCGATGTTTCAAAGGTTTGCATCACTGTTTTGAAGGCCAAGCGAACTTCTTGATCGTCAATCATAATACTTTTTCCCGAACGCAACTTCATTTGCTCTTCGGGCATTAAGCGCTCAAAACCACCAATTCCCGCCATATCGAAAACAGCAATTTCACCTTGCCCATCGATAACTTCTAAACGATTTAAATCAAACTTTCGAACCGACAGTTCTCCATGAGAGATATCTTCGACACGAAATCCAACAATATTACCAACACTGTCATATTCGGTGGATGTCCGGATCGACACTTGCTTAAGGCCTGGTGTCGAAGCATTCCAAGACTCATCAACATAGGTAACCATCTGATCAAAGTCGTTGTAAGTAGCTTTGCGTCGCGATAAGAATGTTAGTTCATCCAAAGCAACCTCTTGAACATCCCGATGACGAATCATGGCACCACCTTCTTGAGACAAGTAGCTCCACATGGCCATATCTTGACTCTCAAAATAAGAACGCGCATAGTCTTCTAACAAGCTTTCTTGAATTAGTTGAACTCTCAAAGGCCGCGCTTCATACTGTTTGGGCTCATTCTCTTCGGAAAACTCCGAAAATTCTTCTTGGGTTAAATAACGAATAGTAGATCCTTGCACTACCCGCACCAATTGATCTCCGCGCAAAAATGCCAACTTCTTGGCCAAAGCCAAGTCCTTCCACTCAGACTCAGAAATCTCTTGTGGTAAAACCACAAACGTATCGCTAATATCTTCACGAGCCTCTGGCAAATAGCGACGTACGCTCTGATCAAACGACACAACTTGTCCTAGTCCATTTTGACGAATATCAAATTGCAGCGTTAATCTGTGAACCCCCAACTCATCAACAGAAAGCTCCTTAAAGCTCTTTTCGAAACCAAGAGCGTTATAAGTAATATTTTCACGCGTTCTCCGATTAAGCGTGTTCACTTCCGACTGAGACGTTACCGTGTCTAACTTAATGTAGTAACTGTCGCCCACTTGCTCTAAGCCATCCATATCAGCAAACAAGTCGCGATTCTCATTAACAACTTCAGAAATATCTACGCGCTGACCACTATAAATAGCTGCAATCTGCGCCGGCGTTAAAAGGGCATTTTTTTTCAAAAAAGCAGGCAAGGCCCCGAAAGGAACCCGTGTTTCCTGTTGCTCTCCTTTGCGAGATTCAACCTGCTCAAAAGCATCCACATAACCTGCGTCGTTATACTCCGTGCTGAGTCGTTCAATGGTTTCAATCACATCTGGAGCCTGCCCCAAACGGCGAGTTTCGGTAAAAGTGCTTAAGCGACCAGCTTTATCATAAGCCATATCTCGACGCTCGGTAACATTAAACACATCTAACACACGCCAGCCTTGTTGATTCTGGCCCATTTCACGATCAGATCGCGTGAAACCCTTCACTCGACCAGCGTAATCATAAACAGTGTTGGCCTGAAACGTATAGATATCTTTATAAATATGCGATGTCCCTATCTTGACCAAAGAAACATTGCGCCCATTGAGAACCATGGTTTCTCCCCGTAAAAGCTGACGTTTTTCATCAAGAGTCAGGGTAGCCCACTCAGTTGGCAAATTGGCTTCACTGCTATCAATCCAAAATTGACTTCCCTCGCCTTTTTTTTGAACATGTTCGTTAAAGGACATTTCGAGACCCAAATCGTTTGTCATAATATTGGAACGTGTCAAAATGGTTTCTTTGCGAGGCGACGCCGAATTGAAACTGCGGGTTTGAAAACCAGTCACCTGACCTAAGGTGTTATATAAGGTATAAACACGCTCATCTCTCGAAAAAACGTCTAACGAATCGCTTTCAACCCACTCAATAATATAGTTAGGGTCTCGAAGCAAATGTTTCCTTAAATAGTCCAGATCTTCTTGAGTAATCTTCGCATCGACTCCAGCTTGTCCATCTGATTTAACCAAATCAAAATAAACATTGTAGCTTTTTTGTTCCACTAAAGACTCCATCATCTGCAATAAATCTTTGCCTTGATAGTGATTTTTAACAAACACCTCCCCACGACGTCTCTTAGATTCGTTAAAAGTAAACATCTGACCATTTCGATACGTTCCCGACCAGTGGATATCAATCACAAGAGGCGTTGCCTCAAAGCTTTGTACCTTTTGAGGATCTGTTTGTGGCTCCGTCCGTCGTTCACTGTATCGTGTCACAAAACCACGAGCATTTCTTTGGAGGGTTTTGTATCGACGAAGTTCCCAAGTTCGAACACCCTCAGGATCGGCGTATTGATCAATATTGGCACTCACTTTTCCCCAGCTAAAATTAAGCAAACTTTTGTCGTCAATTGTTTCGATGTTCTGAATCATCGATGTATAATTCAACATTGTCCCATCACCGTCCAAACTGATGTCGCTCACATCACTCACTTGCCAAAGCTGTGGAGACTCAGCACGACGTGTGATTTCTCGATAGGTGACCGGATTTCCAATACGAACCTTTTCAACAACCACTTGACCATCTCTCACGCGACGAAAGCTCAATTCTTTGTAAGAAATATTTTCGCGCACACTCTCCGTCCAGCGATCTTTCAGGACAGTGTTGATCGTGGTTCGAATTTGGTCATCATTTTGCAAATCATCGGAAGTAATCCTCTGATCTCCATTACGATCAGTCAGGTAAAGCTTAAGAAAATCTTGCGCCAAATCTCCTACAGACTTAGATTGAGCTAAAGTGTCATTTAATAACATGCTTAAAGCGGGTTCAGTCATAAAACGTACATCCACCGCATCAATTTGACCATCGCCATTACTATCTTTGATCAAAAATTTCAAAATATCCTGGATCATCTCTGTTTGAGACATTTGGTCACCCTCGCCCCGCTTCATCAATTGAATCATGTCCACCAAACTGCTCTTATGTAAAGCATCATCGCTAATATAAAGGTTAACCGCCTGCTCTAAGGCAGAAAGAGTTAACGTATCATTGAGCACAGCTTGCAAAAACTCTTGATAGGATTTTTGGGTAAAAACAGCCACGTCAACCGCATCAACACTTCCATCGCCACTAATATCATTCAGAAGATAGCGCAAATCAATCGTGTACAGGCCTTGTTCCAAAGCCATCACATATTGCTCCAAAGATTCCCCACTATAAGAAATCGTATCAACAGCAACACCGTTAACCGTCGAGGACTGACGTGAATTTACCAAGAGACCATCTTCGTCGTAATCACCTTCCCAAACGCTTTTTTCAACTCGGTTTTTTGCTCCCATAAAAGTATAAAAATGGATCGATGTATCCACGCCCACACGATTACCACGTTCATCATAACTATTCTGAACATCTGTCTTATGCTTGCCATCCACGCTATTGGTTGACTCTTCGATATAACCAACCACTTGTCCATTCACATAGGACTGATTCTTTTCATTAACCTTAGCGGACCAAATCACATTTTCGGTTTCCATCAAAGTCCCTTGAGAGTCGTATTCATTGCGTTGGGTGTTGTAAGAGAGCACAGCACGGTTCATTTTTTCAGGTACCACAGAATACTCATAGCCGCTAGAAACAACTTCGTAACGCCGCTGTGTCGCCACATCAACACCCGTTTCGCGAAAACCTAAAATACGACCATCTTCATTGTAGGGAGATCCTTCTATGACACGACCTTGGGCATCAAAAACAACGGCCTCCCATCGAATATCAACAGACTCTTGTCCACCACTCACTCGATGAGCATTGTAGGATAAGACGTTGTCTAGGTTATCATAGACCATATCACTTTGACGTTCCCAAGACACCTGTTGACCAGTTTCACCAAAAACATAACGCTCATAACCCGACAAACGTTGGGCAAAGTCATACACCATTTGCTTCATCTGTACCACATTAAATTCACCTTGAGAATAAATCTCTTCGGTGTAACCCAAAGCTCGATCTTGCAAATCATAAGCCATATTGAAACGATGAACATCAGTACGAACACCTTCAACCGTAGAACTGTTGCCGTATTCGGACATTAAGCCACGGCCGTCGTACTTGATATCGTACATCTGCGTGGTGTAATCTTGGCCGTCCTCATTCGTACCGCTTTCCTCATAACCCATCATGCGATTATCAATATCGAACACGATATTCTCTCGTCGCAAAGATGTCTCAGTTGTTGCTGGAAGATCAGTCATAACCTTGGCAAAGTCTGGAAAGTTGGCGAAGCTTAAACTGCTCATCATTTTGGCAAAATTAAACTGTAAAGAACCTGGCAAACCCTTCGTTTTGATTTCATCTTGCAAATTTTTCAAAAGTTCAGAATTATCATCAACAACTTTAAGAAACTGGCTATAGTTCGGGTAAGCATTGAAACGTTCATTCAAGTAATCAAAGCCCCTAAACATGGTATTAAACTCACCCACCGATAAGCTTTTGACAAGTTTGGCAAGCTCATACATATCTTCTGAGAATAACTTTTCAATGGCCGTTTGCACATCATCACGTGCATACAGGTCTTTAACCACACGACTTTCTGTTTCGTATGCCGTAGCTGCACGGCGCGAATTAAAGCTTAAAACGCGGGTTTCGTTTTCAGAAAACGTTGATTGAACCGACTCATTTTCCTGGTCTCTGTATTCGACATAATTGTAATCTTTGTAATGCTGCAAACGACCTTTCGCATAGGAGTCATCCATCTGAGCATTTCGAATATTTGTTTCCTTGGTCTTCTGGATCAATTCACGAGCATCTCCTTCTTCGCGATAAACATTCGTGTCGGTCACTTGCTCATTGTACAACAGCAAATCGTTATCACTGTACTTAGCTTTATGCCAATGCTCTGTGACCTCAGAGGTGACAACCACATGATCTTGCTCGCGATACTTTCCGCGGTAATGCCTTGGTAAACTTTCAAATTGAGCCTCTGTGTCTAAATCGAAAAAATTATCTGCCGTTTCAATCGAGCGGGCATTAAGAAAAATTTGTTTCTGAAAATTGGTCAACTGATTCCACAAACCTGACGAAATAACTGTATCAGTTCGTTTCAAAACAAGCGTTGCATATTCAACACTTTTCTCGTCAATCAACTTGGCGCGTTCGTCCGCTCGATAATTGTCCAAAGCTTGATCTAAGATGCTCAACTGGTGTTGCTCAATCCGTTGATTTTTACGCTCATTTACCAAATTCAACTTCGCTTCTTCTGTTAAACCTGACCAAGAAACATCATCAATCACAAAATCAGTTTCAGCCAAAAAGGCTCGTTTTTGCTCCAAGCTGTATGCATCCCAGGCCGACTGAGAAATCAACTCCCATTTAACTAAATCGACCACCTGCTCAACAAAACGAGAAATTTTTTCGCGCAGGGTTTCACGATCCCAAATATCTTGGTCCAAAATCTCCCACTCCTCATCAGAAATATCAACTCCTTGTGAAATCAAAAACTGACGTTGACCTTCTTGGTCTAAACTTTCCATAGTTTCAGAAAAGTCCTCCCACAAATAATCGAGAAGGTTTTCCTCGATCACATCGCGATAAGTAGTGATAGTCGACTCCCTTATATAGTCAATGAGATTACCGCGACCATCGTAAAAAGCTTCGTACGAGAGTACTTTCTCACGCTCAATCAATTGACCTAAAGCATTGAACAGCTCTCGCTCACTATCATAGGACAAGAGGTTTCCATGATGGAATTGACCATTATCCCAACGCTCAACTTCGTAACGCCCATCAGCGGAAGTGATTCTTTTCTCGTAGCTTAGGGCATTTCCATACTTGTCATACCCCTTATCTCCCAAAACCCATAAGGTGGTATTTTTCTCTCCACGGTGATTTATTCGAACCTCCGACGACTGAATCACACGGTTTCCAGTTCCACCATCTCGCTGGCTCATATAAGTCGCATCATAGATCACCGTTGTCATTTTTTTCGTATCCAAGTCAGTGATTTCACTACGATAATGTCCTAAATCATCCAACGTCACGTAATCCATTTCCGTCATATGTGTTTGCGTTTTATGACCATACTCATCGGTATAAATATCCAGAAACGATGTTACCCGATCCTCCACGTCATCGTATGACGTATAGAAGGGAGATCGTACAGTAGAAGTTGTGTTCCCTTCGGAGTCAGTGATCATTTCGGTGTATCCTAAAACATTGCCACGCTCATCGAAATATTTAATTTCTTGTCCATCTTCGTCATGCGTCAACGCTTGTCCTTTTTCATCGTGAATCATAGCTTCCCAGCGTGTTGTCACCACCTCACCAAAATCATCGGTATCCACACGCGTAAACTCAGCAAGATTACCATCAGAATCGTAACGCCCCCTCCATTCTGTACTCGAATAAATACCACTTAAATACTCTTGACCCGATTCATCAACAAAAACTGATTGGCGCATCTCGACGTAAGACGCTATTTCCGAATCGGGGTCGCCGTCATCGACATAATTGAATAGCACTGTACGACGATAAGCAGATCCATCCGCATTATTTTCGTAAACGTTTTCAAGTTTATCCAAACGACCGAGACGATAATGTCTAACCCCAATGCCATCTTTATCGGGCTCAACAAAGGCCGTTAAATTTTTAAGGGCATCATCAAGTGTCTGAGTCGCTTGTTCTGCCACTGCTCGCATTTCTTCAAATTGATAAAGTGCCTCCGCTCCAAAAGACTGTAACTTATGAGCCAAGGACTGCTGGGTTAAACCCGAAATAGCACGATTGCGTTGAGAACTATGCTGATCACGACGCTTTTTAAGTTTCTTGCGTCGTTGTCTTTCTTGATGTAAATTGAGACCACGCAAATAGTTTGATCCATGCGAGGCATTGCGAATCGCACTGGGAGCTGAATACTGTGCGTAAGCCAAATCCATTGACGTTGCTATAAAAAACTCAACAACTAACAATGACATTACCTTCATGAAGGAAGATAATCGCGACTGTGCCAGGATTCGTGATTTATCTTGAACTTTTTGCATATGATCTGCTCCTACAGTTACCGCCAATATTGATTATCTTGCAAAAATACTACTGCTTAACGTACATTATAGCTCAAGTCCTCCAAAAAAGTCAAGATTCAAATCTATTTGTTAACCTTTAATTAAAGCTGCTATCTTCGCCAAAACTCAGGCGAGAGCAAAATGATCACGGTGAACACTTCGAGACGTCCCATAATCATACAACCCGACAAAAATAGTTTACCCAAATTGGGAATATGGGCATAATTTTCAACAGCCCCCACCTTGGCCAAACCTGGACCAATATTCCACAAGCAAGCAATCACCGATGTGGTCGCTGTAACAATGTCCAGACCAAAAAAAGCCATCACGACGGTGGCTCCCATCAGGAGAAACACAGAAAAAACAAATAACCCCAAAACCCCTTGCACGGTCTCTTTCGGAACCGTCTGACCACGCAATTTAAGTTGAAACACCGCGCGAGGATGCAACAGACGGCGCAACTCTCTAACTCCATATTTCATAACGAGTAACACACGAATAACCTTGGTCCCACCCCCAGTTGAACCAGCACAAGCCCCCATAATCATCAAGCCCACCAAAATCACTTGGGAAAAACTAGGCCAAAGGTTAAAGTCAGCAGTCACAAAACCCGTTGTTGTCGATAGAGATACAATCTGAAAGCCAACAAAACGAATCGTTTCCCACAAATTATCGTAAATGGATCCATAGGTATTCCAGGTAATGGCCAAAAATGAAATTAATAAAATCGTTAAATAAAACTTTAATTCGCTATTTTTGCCATAGGCTCTCCAATCCCCACGCAACATCCGATAATGCAACGAAAAGTTAATGCCAGCCAAAATCATAAACACGGTTGTCACACCCTCGATGGCAGGGCTTTGGTAAGCGATCAAACTGGCATTTCTGGTCGAAAAGCCACCAGTAGCCAAGGTACTAAACGTATGACAAATCGAATCAAACCACGACATTCCGCACCAATACAAAAGCCCCATTTGCACCACCGTGAATAAAAGGTATATTCTCCACAAAATTTTAGCTGTCGAAGCAATCCTCGGAGTCAATTTATCGGTGACAGGACCAGGAGTTTCGGCGCGAAACAGCTGCATCCCTCCCACACCCAACAATGGCAAGATAGACACCGACAAAACAATCACCCCCATACCCCCAAACCAGTGTGTCAGACTCCTCCAGAGCAAAATACTGCGAGGCAAAATTTCAATATCGGTAATAGCTGTGGCTCCAGTTGTGGTAAACCCCGAGGCCGACTCAAAAAAAGCAGGTATGAACTGATCAAACACCCCCGTAAAAAGGTAAGGAACAGCCCCCCATAGACCTAAAATCAACCAGCTAAAACTAACAACCGCAAAACCTTCGCGATAACTCAGCTCCTTTTGCATCTTGAACACCCGATTGACCACCAATCCCAGCACAAGCAAAATAACGGTATAGCCTCCCCACAGATAGCATGAAGCTTCCTGATCAAACCAAGCCAAAACACCTGCTGGAATCATAGCCAGTGCCATAAAAATGGTCACAATACCTAAAATATGAGCAATATGATTCATTCTCATATCACAGAACTTTTTTCCCAAAAATAGAATTGATACGTTTTTGGACGTGTGGCAAATAAAATACCACAAGACGATCATGCAAAGAAATAACCTGGCTCCCCTTAGCAAACATGACTTTGCCATTATGGATAAGCGCACCGATGATCGCTCCCGAAGGAAAATCGAGATCCGAAATTTTTTTATTCAAAACTTTAGAATCTTGATTAATAATGATTTCAATCACTTCTGCGTCAATGTCTCGTAAGGTGGCCGCAGACGCAACGCTGCTTTTGCGTAAAAAACGAACAATGGTATTAATCACGACTCGCTTAACATTAACCACACCATCAATCTTCATCATTGTTGGAAGTAAATCAATATATTCAGATTTTTTAACTAAACAATAAGTTTTTTTCACTAACATTTGTTTGGTTAAGACACAGGACAAGATATTGTTTTCGTCATTATCTGTCACAGTCACAAAAGCATCAACGTCGGGCAAATTCAATTGCTCTAGCAAATCGGGATCAGTTGGTGCCCCATGAAAAACAATTGTTTTCGACAAATGATCTGAAATTTGAGACGCCTGAGCCTCATCGGGCTCAATCATTTTGACCTCAATTTTTTGTCTTTCTAACATTTGAGCCAAATGAAAGCCAACCGCATTTCCTCCCACAATCACCACTTTTTTGGGCAGATGCAAAGCAATTTTGAGCCAATTCATCAAGATCGACAGTTTTTCACGCACACATATGAAAAAAATCTCATCGCCTTCTTCGAAATAATCCTCACCACGCGGAATGCAAACATGCCCCCCTTTGGAAAAAGCCACAAAACGTATTTCCTGGTCTTCGATATCCTCCATATCCTTAAGCTTAACTCTGGCAAAAGGATGATTTTTGGGAACACGAAACCCACCCAAACTCACATCTCCACAAGCAAAACTCAATTGTTCGGTGATGCCCGTGGAAATAATCGAATTATAAAACTCTTGCGCACAGGAATAATCGGGATCAACAATAAAATCTATTCCCATGCGCATCAAATATTCTTCGGAGTTGATCGGAAAATAAAGTTCAACATTATTCGTGATTCGTGCAATTTTTTTCTGAACGCCGTAGTAACGGGCCATCGTGCATGCCACAATATTTGCTTCATCAGAGTTACTCAAAGCCAACAACATATCAGCGTGTTCAATGTCTGCTCTTTGCAAAATATCGGCCGAAGCTCCGTTTCCTTGAATAGTTAAGACATCATAATTCTCATTGAATTTCTTCAAAACAGCTGTCTTCTTATCAATAACAACGATATTGTGCTCTTCTTGGATAAGACGTTCGGCAATATAAAAACCAAACGACCCAGCACCCATAATAATAATTTTCACATAATCACCCTTTCATTCGACAAAACTTTAAAGCCCTCAACGCTAAGAAGCCAACCCTGTTCTCCTCCAGCAGCTTCCACTTCGAACCACGACCCCTCGTTTTGCACAATCTGACACAGTGCCCCTTCTGGAATGACCCCCACTGAAGAAAAACCCTCAGATGGCCCTCCTCTAAGAACTTTCTTGGGCGCCACAACAACACCTTTTTTTGGGGTATAAAAATAATAGCATTGTAAAGACACATTAATAGTAGCAAACAGACACAAAAAAACGCTCACAAAGCTTAATCCATAACTTTTCAATAAGCGCCAATTCAACTTTCGAGCCAAAGCAGTCAACCAGAAAAGTAAATAACCCCCAATAACCATAAGTGCCCAATAACTCCAAGGCAATGCATAAACAGCTCCCCAAAGCATCTCTTCAACTGGCCCTATTTGTACACGTCTTTCTAAGCCAACTTTGTCCAAAGCATAGTTCAAATTGTCCACAACATGTTGATCGGAACGATTGTACAAACGTGCTTTTTCAAAAGCCCAAATGGCCCACCCATAATGGTTTTGAGCCACATAAGATGTCCCTAAGTTATACCAAACAGCGACATTTTCGTAGCCCTTATCCAAGAGAATGGTGTACTGTTCAACGGCCTTATCAAACTGATTGTTTTGATAAAAAGACTCCCCCTGCTCAAAGTAACTTTGATAATCCTCTTCGGCACTCCAACCCCAGCCAATCATGCACAAAAACCAAAGCCCCAAAAATCCCCATCGTTTCATGACTTTAATACCTTTTCTATTCTGTTTAAAATTTGTTCCACTTTAAGCAAGTCGCATTGCATTGTTTCGATCAAGTTAGCCCCTCCAAAACGTGCATGATCAGCCTGATTCATCACATCTACAAGCTCTTGGATCAGCTCCTGACTCACCTGACGTTCTTGGAGTAAACGTTTCGCATCTGCACCCGTCAAACCTTGTTCCGCACAACTCAAACGAGCTGATAAGTACTTTCTCACCACCCCGTTTAACCCAGCATAATACGCTTCGGTATTTTCGGTCTGTTTAGAAAGATTTTTCAAAGACTTCTTCACCTGTTTAAGTACGCTACAGGACTGCTTTTGCAAATACTGTCCTGCCTTCAAGTGCGAACGCTGTTTCAACCAAGGCACGAAAACATACAGCAACGGCCCTAAAAGAGTCATTCCTAAACAAAACCAAAGATTAAGCAAAGCCCACGGTCGTGCGGACACCCCTAAATTGGTTTGCAAATAACGCAAGGAATCTTGCTGCACCAAAGGTATACCTCTCACATTATCTTCGCTTTCTTGACTGTAATCAATCACAGCCTGACTTACCACGGGATTTGCCGAAGGCTTAATCTGAAGTGTTAGAGGTTTTGTTTTGACCGTTACATATTGTTCTTTTTTCGGATTAAAAAAGGTAAAGCTTAAGGGCGGCACCGTCCATTCACCTTCCTCTTGAGGAACAATAGTAATCTCGTAGTCGTTACGGCTAACAACCGACAAATCCAGCTTTTTTAGACTTTTAAATTTAGGCTCGGTGGCATAAGTCTGTAAGCCATTCATCTGGGGCAGCTCGGGCATAGGAATCCCCTTAATCCAACCTTTTCCGCCAACTCCAACTTTTAAATTAACCGCATCCCCGATAGCAATATCCGTATTATCCAAATGAGCTTTAATTCTAAAGGCTCCCACAGCTCCAGAGAAATCTTTCGGTTGACCCTCTTCGGGCAACAGCTTCACATTGATCTTAATCGGCTTCGTGCTTAAACGCACATCTTGCCCTTGATGGAAACGGCGCAAGCTATCAAAAAAGTTATCTAGATCTAAGCGACGACGCTCATGGCGCGAATGGTCGGCTAAACGGCACCGCAAAACCGCTGGACCAATCTCTAAGTTGCCCGTTCGAACAGGAAATAGCGCCGCACGAATATGAGTCACATGGTAACGAAAACCTTCCCTATCTTCGTAAGTCATTTTGTGAGGAATGATATCTTCCTTCCAAAACCCCTCCAATTTAGGAGAATCGTAATCAACATTCCCCAAAATAGGAACACGACGATAAAAACGAAAGATCATTGTGATTTGTTCATTGATGTAGCATTCGGTTTTATCAACATCCAGCTCAATAAAAGCCAAGTCCACCTTGCGTTCGTAATGGTCAAAATCTCCTTTGCGATCGGGAAGCAAACGCTTCGATGTCCCTGGAACCGATGTTTGAGGATTAGGATTATAGCCTTCCTTAACCTCAATTGAAAGACGCGGAGACAAATACCTTTCTCCCTCGACAATCACAACTGTCGGAGAAATAGGGTACACACCGGGCACTTCGGGGGTTAAACGATAAACAATATCATAACGATGTGTTTTAACGCCATTTATAATTGAAACATGACTCGTGTCCACAATACGACACGAAGAAAACCCTTTGAATATTGGTATGATCGGCTGATCAATTTGCTCCCCCTCAGTCACAATAATAACCGAATACAGCAAAGTTTGATCCATATAAAGCACATCTTTATCCAATGTGGAATTGATAGCTACATCAGCCCAAAGCTGTGCAACACCCCAAAAAAGTGTCATAAAAATGACCCAGCATTTCACAAGATCCACCTTTAACCCTTTCATTCTTCAAAAAAATCTGTTACATTATACTATGAACTCACCAATCCTTGGTTCTTTTCATTCCTCGTTGCTGTTTGCCCTGCTGCTTAAGGTGTACTTTTTGCTGCAACTGACTATCTTCGACCAATTGATTTAAAAAAGCAATCGCCTCCCGCTCAGATAAATCCTGTTGATCCAAAGCCCCATAACCTTGTCCCTCCGAAGACGTTTGGGATCCTTGACCCTCCTGATTCCCCGCAGGTTTCTGTGCAGGATCACCCTCTTCACTACCAGAGTCGCTTTTAGCACTTTCTGACTCTGACGACAGGTTTTCTTCTGGTTGCCCGTCCTGACTAGCCGAACCGCCCTGAGAATCTTCGGAATTTTGGGACTCTTCCTCCGACGATTCACTTTTTTGACCCCCCGAACCACTTTGAGCACCTTCTGAATCCAGCGAAGCCTGATTTTGACTGTCTTCTTGCTCACTTTCTTCAGCAGCAAATTTACTTTGAGACTCTTGCTTCTGATCTTGATTTCGATATTCTTCGCTCTCTGGTGATTTATCCTGAGAAAGGGCTTCTTGCTCACTTTCTTCACCACCAGATTCACTTTGAGACTCTTGCTTCTGATCTTGATTTCGATATTCTTCGCTCTCTGGCGACTTATCCTGAGAAAGGGCTTTTTGCTCACTTTCTTCACCACCAGATTCACTTTGAGACTCCTGCTTCTGATCTTGATTGCAATATTCTTTGCTCTCTGGCGACTTATCCTCAGAAAGGGCTTCTTGCTCACTTTCTTCACCAGCAGATTCACTTTGAGAGTCTTGCTTCTGATTTTGATTGCAATATTCTTCGCTCTCTGGCGACTTATCCTGAGAAAGGGCTTCTTGTTTTTGTAATTTTTCAATCACTTCCAAATTATATTTGGCCAGCAATAGCTCGGGATCAAAACCTAAAGCCTTACGATAAGCCTTCTGTGCTTTAAGCAAATCTCCCTGACGATACTGGGCATTTCCTTCTAATAAGGCCGCCTTGGCCAACAAGGAAAAATTATTCACAGCACCTAATGTTTTAATAGAAGCCTCATAATCTTCCTTAAAATAGTTCATAAGAGCCACGTTAAATACATACCTATCTTGGTCAGGTTCCTCTTTAAGTAGATTCTCGTACATCTGTTCAGCTTGAGTATGTTGCCCAGCTTGAGCTTGTTCATACGCTTTCTCTTCCCTTTGATCCCAAGGCCAACGAAACCCCAGCAACGGCAAAAGCAGAAATAAACTTATGGATAGCATCATTAAGGTCCTCATGAAAACCCTCCTCTCTGGCGGCGAACAGTAAAACAGCTCTCCAATAAAAGAATCCATAAAACCAAGCCCAAAATAAATTGATAGCGATCTTCGTACATAATCACAAGCTTACTTTCTATTCCCTTTTTTTCTAGGCTAGAAATCATGTCATAAATTCCCTTTAAGTTCCAACCACCTTGCAAACCATGAATATAAGCACCTTGAGTAATTTTAGCTATTTGTTTAAGACTTTTGTCTGCCACGCGTGACATCACCACCTTCCCTTGAGCATCTTTCTTATAACCCGTCACTTGACCTCGATCGTCCAACAAAGGAATCGGCGCGCCTTCTTTATGACCCAAACCAACTGTGTAAATACGAATCCCCTCTTTGGCAGCCAGTTCAGCTTGCTGCAACGCCTCCCCTTCATGATCCTCACCATCTGTGATTAAAATCAAAGTTTTGTATTTAGTTTCTCCTTGATCAAAAGCCTTACGACTAACAAAAATCGCTTCGGCCAAACAGGTTCCTTGACTGGCAATCGTGTTCACATCGATCAAAGACAGCATCATTTTAGTCACAGCGCGATCGGTGCTCAGTGGAACTTGAATAAAGGCTTGACCCGCAAAGGCCACCAATCCCAAACGATCTCCTTGAACATTCTCAATAAGAAAACTAACTTCTCGCTTCGCTTTGCTCAAGCGATTGGGCTTGACATCTTGAGCCAACATACTTAATGAGGTGTCAATCGCCACAATAATATCCACACCTTCTCGCTTCGCTTCAACGGAACGCTCACCCCATTGAGGACGGGTTAAGGCAACCAACATCAAAGATCCCGCCACAATAAGCAAAGCAAGCTTAAGCCAATAGAACGCTTCACTCACATGTGCCAACAAAGGCACTATAAAAACATGTTCCCCCCAGGAACGAAGGGTTTTGCGACGGATCACGTAGATCCATACCAACAAACACGCCCCTAAAACAATACAGGCAAGCACGCCCAACCATAACCAAGGTTCTGCAAAACGCAAAACACGCCCCCTTCTTGTTTAAACCTTACTCTGGATAACCCCGTCTCCAAAGATAACGCCACATCAATTCCATCAACCACAAGCCCAACGCCAACCAAATCAAGTACATGAAATACTCTTCATATTGGCGATACTCATTGATTTTTATATCTGTTTTTTCCAATTGATCAATGTGATTGTAAATATCCAATAAATCTTCTTTGTTTTCGGCCCTAAAGTACTGACCTCCAGTGATTGATGCTAACTGTTTGAGTCCTTGTTCGTTAAACGAAGCACTTAGATAAGCGTAGCGCTTCCTTCCAAAATTATCGACATAAGGATAAAGCACCCGACCATGTTTACCTACACCAATGCTATAAATCTTCACATCTAAAGTTTTGGCAAGTTCAGCCGCCGTTAAGGGATCAATGCCTCCTGCATTGTTTTCCCCATCAGACAACAAAATAATAATCCGGCTTTCTGCATCACTTCCTCTTAAACGTTTAACTGCGGTGGCCACAGCTAAACCAATGGCCGTTCCATCGTCGATTTGGCCAATATCTGTGTTTGCAATAAGGTCCACCAGAACATCATGGTCCGTTGTTAAAGGGCATTGTGTATAGGCTAAGGCCGCAAATACAACCGCTCCAATGCGATCGTAAGGACGTTTTTCCACAAAATCACGAATCACATCTTGAGCCGCTTGCAAACGATTTTGGGGCTTAAAGTCTAAACCTCTCATACTGGTGGACGTATCCAAAACCAACATAATATCGATACCTCGCGTTAAAGCTTCGTGAACATGGGTCACCTTTTGCGGACGTGCCATTGCCAGCACCAAAACAAACCAGGTCAAACAACGAAGAACAAACGGTACCCAATCACGCACAGAACAAGCACGGCTACCCCATAAAGGCAGATAACTATACATCATCGTGGCTGGCTGTTGGCGACGCCACCAGAAAATCCATAGGGGGATAACTACCCACAAAAGCAGCCACCAAGAATTAGCTAAGGTCGGCATATTCATCACCCTCACTCAGCTTCGTTTGATCAATAATCCACATAATTTCTTCGATAAACTTTTCACAAGCCTCATCCTCCACATGGTGCTTGGCAAACTTGACCAAGTCCGCCTCTGCATTCAACTGACGAACTCCCTGCAAAACGTCGTGACTGACATATTTTTTGAGTTCCAACACCAATTCACTCGAAGTTGACTCTTCCACAGGAAAATCAAACCTCCGCTCCAAATAAGTGCGCAGAATAGCCGTTAACGCTTCGTAAAGCTGCTTTTGTGTGTCAAAGTGCTGTCCACGCAGGTACTCAAGACTCTCCAAAGCCGCTATATCTGCAGCAATTATCGGTTCAAGCGGGTTCCTAGCATCCCTTCTGCGTTTCTGTATCCAAAGGCAAGCTAATCCAACCACAAGCAGAACACCCACGCTGCCCCCCAGAACTATCACCCAGCATGACCACTTGCCTGGTAGAAGAGGCTCTATCTGATCACGAATATCAGAAACTGGATCGTTAGGATCAATCACCGAAAGAACCTTGAGCTTTAATGCACTTTTCTTCAATTCAAACGTTTGTCCATCCAGTGAGGTCACCTGGCAGACAAAAGGTCCCGCCAAATAATGTCCAACCTGGTACGAGGTCACACTGTAGTCGTAGCGATACAACGAGCGTCCATCATCTAAGGGTTTGACCTTGTAACGAATAAAATCTTTAAGCTCCAGCTCTCCTAAGTTCAAGTCTCGATTAAAGTGTGTGAATTCAGCATCAGATGGGAGAAATAATTTGATCACGAGAGTCACAGATTGACCAATCGTAATTTCGTGCCTATCCACATCAACCACAAGTTTAGCAGGCTCACCAGCATGAATAATCGACACTAAGCCCAAAAAGATCAGAAAGAAAATACGTATCATCGCCGTTTCATCCTCTGTTGAAAAAAGTTCATCACGGGCTTCAAATAAGGTTGATCGGTTACTAGTTCGATGCGATCTAAACCAAGACGTGCAAACATCCGATGCCTTTGGCCCGACATTTCATCAAAGTGTTGATTTAAGTGATCGCGCACCCGCGCTTGAGAAGTATCGACATAAACGGTTGCTCCTGTTTCCATATCCTCCAAATGGAGACGTCCCACGAGGGGCACCTCGAACTCACGCAAATCGTGAATACAGACAGGAATGATATCGTGCCTACGCTGAGCAATGCGCAAGTATTTCTCATAATCCACAGACCAAAAATCAGATATCACAAACAAAATACTCTCTTTATGCATAACACGATTGAAATACTCCAGCGCTAAGCATAAGTCTGTCTTCTTATGCTTAGGTTTATAATAGAGCACATCTCGAATGATTCTTAAAATATGCTGACGCTGCTTTCCAGGGGGCACATAGATCTCAACTTCGTCGGAAAAAAGTAATAAGCCCACCTTATCGTTGTTGCGAATGGCCGAAAAAGCTAATAAAGCAGCCACCTCAGCAGCCACATCATTCTTGCTCATCCCCCGACTGGCAAAATGCATCGATGCACTCACATCGATCATCAGCATCACTGTTCGCTCACGTTCTTCACTAAATTTTTTAATGAAAAGTTTATTTTGGCGGGCCGAAACATTCCAATCAATTGATCGTATATCATCCCCATACTGATACTCACGAACTTCACTGAATTCAATCCCTTGGCCTTTGAACACACTTTCGTAGTTTCCAGCCATAGAATCAGTCACCAAACGATTGGTGATGATTTCAATGTGTCGAATTTTACGCAATAGTTCTTTGTGAATCATAAAAGCACCTTAAGGAACTTCGACGACATCAAAAATCTTTTGAATCAACATATCCGCGGTCACATTTTCGGCTTCAGCCTCAAAGGAAGGCATAATACGATGCCTTAAGACATCAGGACCGATTTGCTTGATATCTTCTGGGATCACATAGCCCCTCCCCCGAATAAAGGCATGCGCTTTGGCAGCACGAGCAAGACTAATTGTTGCTCTGGGAGAAGCTCCAAAGGTAAATAAGTCTTTTACGCTACTCAAGTCATAATGTTCAGGTTGGCGACTAGCAAAGACAATATGCACAATGTAATCCTTAATTTTTTCGTCGATATAAACCTGATCGACCGTTTGTTGAGCCTCAACAATCTTTTCGGGACTTAAAACCGCTCCAGCTTTAGGAACCACACTTTGAGTCATACGATTCAAAATTTCTTTCTCTTCCATAATCGATGGATACGTCACCAAGACCTTGAGCATAAAGCGATCAATCTGGGCCTCGGGTAAAGGATACGTTCCCTCCTGCTCAATCGGATTTTGCGTTGCAATCACCAAAAAAATATCCGACATAGGAAAGGTTTCTTCGCCAATCGTCACCTGTTTTTCCTGCATCGCCTCCAACAAGGCACTTTGCACTTTCGCTGGGGAACGGTTGATTTCATCAGCCAAAATAATATTATGAAAGATGGGCCCTTTTTTAACAGAAAAGATGCCTTCTTTTTGATTGTAAATCATCGTTCCGACAATATCTGCAGGTAACAAATCGGGTGTAAACTGAATACGTTGGAAATCAAGGTACAGAGCGTTAGCCAGTGTATTCACAGATAAGGTTTTGGCTAAGCCAGGAACCCCCTCAACTAAAACATGCCCCCCAGTCAAAAGGCCTATCATCAACCTTTCGACAAACGAAGTTTGTCCGACAACCACCTTAGCCATCTCGTTCATAAGGTTTTGAATATAGAGGTTATACTCTTTAACTCTTTCATTAACAGCACTGATGTCCATTAGCACCTCTCCTCAATTAAACACAACGTAAAACTTGTTTAAAAAATAAAAAAGAATTATAACCCTTTTCGCTTAAAATCGCAAGACAGTCCTGAATCCATTGCTAAACAAACTAAAACCTACCCACACACCCTCAACCATCACATTTTTCTAAAATATAACGGTTTTTGCTAATTTTTTACCTTATCTTTGCATCCTTTTTTCCAAAATCACCTGAATAATGCCACTTGGGACGTAAGTGTCCATCTTTTTCACACACAACACACTTATTTTGCCATTAGGTTCGGTATTTGATCATGTTTATCTTTGCGGGTTTTGTAAGTAAGAAATGCTTGAGAGAATGACATGGCTTGCTCCTTTATTTGGCATAGGTGTATCTAACCAGATAGGTGATGTTTGGTGATATTCTGTAACGATCTCTGTCCCAGCCCTCTCCATTCTTCAATTCAAAACAGAAATCCTACAGATCAAGCCCAAGGATCACATCATCAGTTTATATTAAAGTCAACCAAGAGGTTAGAAAGGTTTTTTCAACAATAACGTGAACTGATCACGATCGTATTCATAACGATCAATCGTGCTATGATTATTGCTAAAGGCATAAATGAACTGTAAATAGGCGTTCACTGCGCGCATATAATACGATAGTGTTGCACTCATATAGAACAACTTATCATCACGACTAGTTGAATATCCCGCTTCGAAGCCCTCGTAGCTAATTTGGCGATAAGCACAGTACGCAATCAGCTCTAAGGTTTCTGTGAGTTGATGAGCGTAACGTCCATAGAACTCACGAGCCTGGTAATCGAAAGCCTTGTTACGTGCAGAAGCATCCTCAAAAATAAAACCCAAATCCATCGTGCTCCGAGGATTAACTTGAAGACGAATGAAATGATCCCACAAACCAATATCCAAATTACGGTCGCCATCATCACGGTAATGTTGATGAATATAGCCAATGCGCGCATGTAAAGAGAGGTTGCCCGCCAAGTGAAATTTAAATTCTGGCAAAATTCCATAAGACGAGGCCAAATAGTTTCCAAAATCAAGGTCGCGGTTATATTTCAGGATATCAGTCATAAAAGGTAAAGAAAATGACCCATAATCAAACGTCCAGACAGGACCCGACGACAAATAAAGATCCCGATAATCGGTAGGCTCATCATTGTGGTAGTCAATTACATTGAAACGAAAATGCGTTTTCCAGGACATTATCCGTGTTAAACGTCCCAAATAGTTCAATTCCAACGATACCAAACGACCGTGATCTTCTTTACGTGCGCCATTGGCCAAATGAGCCGGCTGGTTAAAACCAATACGATAAGGAAGACTTAGACCTCCATTGCTATTAGTGTCCCACATGTACCCAACACTAATCTCTCCCCAAAACGCACGATCTTCATTATCCTTGTCAAATTTCGGCTTAGATTCAACCTGTTGCGCAGCTTCTTTAGTGTCTAACATACTGGTTTCGATGTTAAGCTTGATCGGAGCAGATGATTTGTCTTGACGCTGAGGCTGTGAGTTTAATTTTGTTTGAGCCACCTTGTTCACATCAACTTGGGGCAATAAGCCCGTCTTGCGAGAGGGATTTGCTTTAGCCTTTTTTGAACGGATCTTTTTAGGAGTAACCTTACTTCTCTTAACTGGCACAGATTTCGACTTAGCTTTGGTCACTTTAATCTGCTTATCTTTAACAATAGGTTTTGTTTCTGAGGATACCTTGCTCGCATCCTTTATCTTCGCAGTTGCCCGAGCAAGTTTCGATGTTTGAGCCATTTTGGGAAACACAAGAACACGAATCACTTTATCGAACTGTTTGCACGAAACGGGAGTCGACAAAAACTTAGAAAAATCATCGACATTGATCTCTTTTTGCAAAAAGGATAGGGCCTTATCCAAAGGAACCTCTTCCTCAGCATCAGTACGTTGCAAAAGATCACGGACAATCGCGACAAACTGAGATCCCAAAAGTTCAGCTTCTGGATTATACAACTGAAGCAAGGAGTCCAGTTGTTCTTTGACCAAGTTTTGTTGCAAGATGTAGTAATCTTCGGCACTTACATCTAGTTCAATAGCCTGAGACAAAAATTTGATTACATCAGAGGCTATGATCGCTTGGCCAGACTGAGCCATCAAGGATGACGTTAAAGCAAAGAAAAAGATTGCTATAAGTTTGGAAATTTTTTGATTTTTCATTATTAAACTTCAAAAAAAATTAATTAAACCAACAAAAAAAAGAAGGTACCACTCCCCTCAGCACTCGATTGATATTCTAACTACCAAAGTCGTCAAATGCAACGTTTTCTTTATCGACACCTATCGAATCAAGCATTTGTTGAACACAGGTAAGCATCATAGGAGGACCACACAAGTAGTATTCAATCTCTTCGGGTTCATCATGCTTGCTCAAATACTTATCCAAGACAACTTGGTGAATAAATCCTTTAGGTCCAGTCCAATTATCCTCTGGCAAGGGATCGGACAAGACTAAATGAAAAGAAAAATTAGGAAATTCCTTTTCAATCTCTTCAAACTCATCCTGGTAAAAAACTTCGCGCAAAGAACGTGCACCATACCAATAGCTGACTTTACGGCCTGTTTTAAGCGTGTGGAACAGATGAAACAAATGGCTTCTCATCGGAGCCATACCAGCACCACCACCCACGTAGACCATCTCTTTTTCGGTGTCTTTGATAAAAAACTCACCATACGGACCACTCACAATTGCTTTGTCCCCTGGCTTGAGATTAAAAATATAAGACGAGGCAATCCCTGGAAGAGCTCCTTGCACATTAGGAGGCGGTGTGGCAATACGTACATTCAGCTTAACGCGATTACCTTCGGCAGGATGATTCGCCATAGAATACGCACGAAAGCAAGGTTCATCATTTTTGGCTTTCAGATCCCACAGTTTGAAGTTATCCCAATCTTCACGATATTCTTTTTGAACAACAAACTCATCAAAGCCAAGTTGATATTCAGGAATATCAATTTGAATGTAACCCCCTGCTTCAAAATTAAGATTTTCTCTTAGAGGTAGCTCTAAGTTGAACTCTTTAATGAAGGTCGCCACATTGTCATTGCTTATCACAGTACACTCGTATTTTTTGATGTTAAAGATTTCATCGGGAATCTCTATTTTGATATCGTTTCTAACTTTAACCTGGCAAGACAAACGAACATTGTTTTTTTGTTCGCCACGAGACAGGTGACCTGTTTCGGTAGGAAGAATATCTCCCCCGCCATCTGTTACTTTACACTTACACATGGCACACGTCCCCCCGCCACCACAGGCCGAAGGTAAAAAGATTTTTTGATCCGCAAGTACAGACAAAAGAGTCCGACCTGCCGAAACCACAATAGGCTTCAACTCATCACCGTTGATCACAACCTTACAATCACCTGATTGAACCACCTTGTTTTCGATGAACGTCAGCAAACCTACAAGAAGCAAAATAACACCTGTAAAGACAATAACACTCACTAAAGAAAACATTAACATAAGTTTAGCACCCTTATTTCATTATTATTTCGTTTTTATAAATTGATTCCAGCAAAACACATAAAACTCATCGCCATTAATCCAGTAAGAATCATGGTGATACCTAAACCTCGTAAGGCCACAGGAACATGGGAGTACCATAGCTTTTTACGAATAGCAGCCATCGCTACAATAGCCAATGCCCATCCTACCCCAGCTCCAAAACCAAAGACCAAAGACTCAGCAAACGTATACTCTCGCTCAATCATGAACAAAGAACCTCCCAAAATCGAACAGTTCACCGCAATCAGAGGCAAGAAAATACCAAGAGAGGCATAGAGCGCCGGCGAATAACGGTCAATGACCATTTCAACAATCTGAACCATCGCCGCAATCACGGCAATGCACGTGATGAGTTGCAAAAAGCTCAAATCTAAATCAGAAAAACCCGCCCAAGCCAAAGCACCCTTTTTCAAGATAAAATGGTTAATGGCCCAGTTAGCTGGACAAGTGATCGTTAAAACAAAGATCACAGCAATCCCCAACCCACTCGCCGTTTCAACTTTTTTGGAACACACCAAAAAGGAACACATCCCCAAAAAGTAGGCTAATAAAATATTTTCAACAAAAATACTTTTGACAGCTAAACTTAAAAAATGCTCCATGACTAGTGATCCTCCGTATGGCCAGAAAAGTATCGCTGGATCCAAATGATAATACCTAAAATGATAAACGCCCCAGGTGCCAACAACATAAGTCCCGAGTTAAGATAGCCTAGGTCATACAAGAACTGTGGAATAATCTGTACACCTAACAAAGTTCCACTACCGAAAATTTCACGCGCAGATGCCACCAAAATAAGCACGGCACTATACCCCAAGCTGTTTCCGAAGCCGTCCCAAAACGACCTAAGAGGTGGATTTTGCATCGCAAAAGCTTCTGCACGCCCCATTACAATACAGTTGGTGATAATCAGACCTACAAACACGCTCAGTTGCTTGCTCATTTCGTACATATACGCCTTAAGAATCTGATCGGCCAAAATCACCAAAGAGGCAATCACCGACAACTCCACAATAATCCGAATTTTTGAAGGAATCAAATTCCTCAAAAGAGAAATAATCACATTCGAGCAACTCAGTACAACCGTAAGCGCCATACACATCACTAAGGCAGTTTTTAACTGCACTGTGACCGCCAAAGCCGAACAAATTCCAAGCACCTGCAGAGTAATAGGATTATTATCCCACAGAGCATCCTTAATGATTTTTTTATCTTTTTTATCTAACAAAAAATTCACGCTTTGAACTCCTCAATACATCGTTTATTTTCGAATTGCTTGAAAAAACGGTTCATATTTCCGGACAGCAACATCTAAGAGATCCGTAACACCATTGGATGTGATTGTGGCACCAGAAATTCCATCCACATAGTGAGTTACTTTCTCACCCGAATAAACATCTTTAACTTTTCCTTTAACAACGGCAACAGGATAAATGGAGTTAGACTCTTGAAACCAGATTGATTTGCCTTTGAAGTTGTCCTGAAACCAAGCTTGATCGATTTCGGCTCCAAGACCAGGAGTTTCTCCATGCTTGTAAAAAGTGATCCCTCTGACGGTTTTTGCATCGGGCTCAACAGCGAAATAACCATACAAGGTCGACCAGAGCCCCTTGCCAGAAATAGGATAGCAATAAGCTTTCACCTGACTATTTTCTTTGTATATGTACAAAGGCATCAGATGAGTATTTTTCTCAAAGTCAACCTCAATAGGACGCTTATCGGGAACAATCCGTCCTTGATCATCCACCACAATTTCGTCAATTTTGGCCGCATACGTGAGCAAAATATCATCAGATTTAGCTTTCGCATGCAAAGGACGGTCCAAATCAACCGCTTTGAGAATATTCTTTTTGATATCCACTTCGGCATTCAATTCCTGACGATCCCTGAGTGACGCAGACAGAAAAGACAACAAGAAGCTACAAACCACACATACGACTGTTGCAAACATAAAAGTATAAGTATTTGAATTTTTAGACACGTTTAAGCCTCCTTGATATATTCGCTTTCACCACGTAGTGATCAATCAGTGGCGCAAAGACATTCATAAAAAGAATCGCCAACATAACACCTTCAGGGTAAGCAGGATTAACGGCACGAATTAACACAATCAAAATACCAATCAAAATACCATAAATCCAGCGTCCCAACGGTGTCGCCGAGGCAGAAACAGGATCGGTCGCCATAAAAATAATACCAAAGGCAAAACCACCCATCACTAGATGCAAGTGTGGAGGAATCGTTAGCATCGGATTGCTAGCATCAAACAACATCAGAAAAGCACTCATCGCAAGGGTTCCAAACAAGCAGCCAAACATAATGCGCGCACTTCCAACCCCTGTCACAATCAGCAAGATTGCTCCCAACAAACATGCCAAAGCCGAGGTCTCTCCAATAGATCCAGGAATCAATCCCAACAACATATCACTAAACGTATAGCCAGCTTGCTGCAAAACATCAACAGCCGTGGTACCCGTTTCGGCATTAGCAATCACCGACAAAGGTGTCGCTTTGCTCAATCCATCGACAGCCAACCACGTGCTGTCCCCCGACATGTTTCCAGGATAGGAAAAGAAAAGAAAAACACGGGCGGTTAAAGCAGGATTAAGGATATTCATACCCGTTCCACCAAACACCTCTTTACCAATCAGCACACCAAAAGCAATCCCAACAGCAACCTGCCATAAAGGGATGGTTGGAGGCAAAATGAGTGGAAACAGCATCCCTGTGACCAGAAACCCTTCGTTAATCTCATGTTTACGTACAAGTGCAAAAATCATCTCTACAAAACCACCCACAGCATAGGAAACGAAAATAATCGGCAAGATTTTGATCGCTCCAGTTATCAATGAGGAGAATAGGTCGGGACTTTGTCCCGAATAAGTGAGCATTTGAAAGCCCGTGTTGTACATCGCCATTAAAACACAAGGAATAAGAGCCATAATCACAATTGACATCGTTCTTTTCAAATCAACAGCATCTCTCACGAAAGGTGCTGTTTTAGCTTTGTGTGGTGGACTTAACAAAAAAGTATCCACCGCTTCAAATAAAGGAAGAAACCGTTCTAAAGGACGTCCTTTTTCGAAGTGCTTTTCTATTTTGGCCAACTGTTGTTGTAAAAACTTCATGAATTAGCCCTCTCTTTCAATAACTTCTAGACCATGTGAAATAATACCCACAATATCTGTTTTGGACGGGCACGCAAACGAAGCCAAAGCAAAATCTTCTGGGTCACATTCCAGCAAGCCCAAGTTTTCGGCTTCATCCCACTCACCAGCAAAGATGGCTTTGAGCAAGAAATATGTGTAAATGTCCAAAGGAATATATTTGTCATAGATATCATTAATAATAATAGCCCGATCACTACCATTAATGGAACTATCTAAAGATGATTCTTGATTTTGCTTTCCAAGAAAAGCCCCGACATAGGTTTTAGAAAAGGTGTACTCATCAACGCCCGCTCTAAAGAATCGGAGCAACTTTCTTTGGGGCTCATTGGGCAATACGTGAATTTGGGAATGATAGAAGCGTGCATAGCCTTCATAACCTACGGGATAACCAGTTAAAACACTGCCCGAAAGATACACGTGAACCTCTGATTTCTTAGCATCTTGCAAAAGCTCAACAAGAGCCACTCCAACAGTACTTTTCACATAAGTACGTTTGGAGTCATCCACCCCTTCACCTACAACAGCAAAAACTTTATCAGAAGAAAAAGTTCCTTCTTGAGCAAAACGCCCTAAACGGATCACGTCTTGAGCATCAACAAAGCCAATCACCTCACCTTTGTTAATCGGATCAATATTTTTAACAAAAACACTCACATTACCAGAAGGATGTGGCCCTGAAAACGTATGGTGCTCAACACCCTCAGCTTTCAGAAGTGTTGTCGATTTAGCTTCGTTCGAATAACATAAATGAATAGCTCCCGTCGTTAACTTTTGTAAAACCCGCAAACCAGCTTGAAACACCTCGTCTTGTCCATCAAGAACCACATCTAAGTCCAAAGCCAAAGGTTCGGTGTTAACCGCCTTTACAAAGATTGATTTTGGTTTAACTTGAGAATCTAAAATTTTAGAAAAAGGCCGCTGACGAATAATCGTCCACAAACCCGAGGCTTTAAGGACCTCAATCCATTGTGCGCAATCAGCATTTTCATCGGGCACCTGATGCGACACACGGGATGCCTTAGCATCCACCGAGATCACAACATTAATAAGGGATCTTTTTTCTCCCCTATTGATCGCCTGGATTTTCCCTCCAAGAGGAGCGACAACAACAACACCAGTATCATTTTTGTCTTCAATGATAGCTTGACCCTGCTCAACCTGATCTCCTTCCTTGACGATCACCCGCGGCTTAATACCTTTAAACTCCAAAGGATACACAGCAATAGACGAAGGAGTACCCAGATCCTTAATATCCGGCTTTGCCCCACCCAATATTTTGAGATTTCTTCCCTTTTTTATTGAAAAATGTGCCATTGGAACACCGAACCTCGATTCTTCTAAGTTATTTGTTTACAGTATCTTATGTAAATAATTAGCGTACATTCTATCAATACATTTCAAAAAGGTCAAGCACAAATTTGCGAGCATCCCATAAAAAATAATAAAAACTAATATTTTTCAATTGACAATAAAAGCGAAATATGATATCCTAGAAAGGAAGCTTGAGAGTTTGATCTTAGTTTTTGATTGTTTTTCATAAGATTAAACCCTCAAAGCACACATGAGAGCTAAGCGTACGTCAGTACACCCAGTAAACCCCCAATTTACTGGGTTAGCTCTCAAAAAAATCTTCAATAACTTTTAAAGCTTTTTTTCTAGAACAACAACACAGCAAGTCCCTACATCAAGGGATTCTTTTTCGAAGAAACCTTTTTTGAGGGTTAAAGAAATTGCAGCAATCATTTGATCTGTACAACGAAAGTTGAGTGTTTGATATCCATAGTCACGTGCCTTTTCAAAGATGCAGTTCATCAGACGAAGACCATAGCCTTTTTTACGTTGGTTACGGCAAACAAACAAACGCCGAAGCAAACCAACCTGCTCGCTATCTTCCTTAAGCGCAATCGTACCGACCAATTCCCCCTCTTCATCTTCGAGCAATAAAAAAACGTCTCTTGAACCTCCATAAGTTTGTGATATATCTTCAATATCTTCGTATCGAAAGGGGCGATTTGTGTCAAAATATCCTTTTTGATTAATGTTTTGAATAAATTCTAAAATTTTTGACTGATCTTCCTGAGTACATTCTCTTATCATTTTTTTAATGTTCCTTTTTATCCACTATAAATCGATCCTGATTCAAAACCTTTCATACGCAACTCCAAGTTATTCGGACTATCCGCATGACTCAAAGCAACCTTACGCGATATTAATTCTTCGCGGTACAGTTTAAGCAAACACTCATCCAGGGTAAACATAGCATCGTTTTGCCCCTGCTGAACCACTTTTTTCAAACTCAACAAATCCCTTCGAACAATCAAGTCTCGGATGCGCGCCGAAAGTACCATCAATTCGTATGCCAGCACACGACCAGTACACTTCTCTTTGGGCAACAACCTTTGGCTAAGCACTCCCTTTAGATTCAAAGACAATCTTAGACAAACTAAATCTTGCTCATCCTCTTCAAAAAACTGCAAAATTCTTTGAATCGCTTGTGTCGCATTTGTGGCATGCAAGGTCGACATCACCAAGTGACCCGTCTCGGAAAAATTAATCGTCATTTCAACGGTTTCGCGATCCAACATCTCTCCAATTAAAACAATGTCGGGAGCCTGCCTTAAAGCGCTCCGTAACGCCGTCGGATACGATTCCGTATCAATACCTATCTCTCTTTGCGACACTAACATTTGCCCCGAGTTAAAATAATATTCAATCGGATCCTCAATCGTCACAACATGACCTGACCCCCTCTGCACCCGATGATTAAGCATGGCAGCCAATGTTGTCGATTTACCTGAGCCAGTCGGTCCCGTAACCAGCACCAATCCACTTTTTTGATCTGCTAATTCATTAACCATCTCTGGCAAACCTAAAGAGCTGATCGTCGGAACATTGGATGTCACATGACGAATCACCATCGCCTTCAAGCCCCGTTGAATATACAAGTTGCAACGAAAACGCTCCCCGACTAACATATAGGAAAAATTTAATTCTTTGTGCACTTCAAAACTTTGCTTTTGCTGATCGCTCAACAATTCTAGCAGCACTTCGTCCATCCATACTGCAGATATACAGTCTATATCGAATGTTGCTGTGCGTCCTTCAATCCGATAAACAGCCGAATTACTCACCAAAAGGTACAGATCTGATGCTTTTTTCTGAACCATAGTTTCCAATAAATGTTTAAAATCCATTTTTTCGATCCTTCATGTGACTATGTCGTTCATCATAGCCTAAAGACTCTAAAATTTGAAAAGTATTTTTGGAGCTGAGGGGGTTCGAACCCCTGAACCTTCTGAATGCCATTCAGACGCGCTTCCAGCTGCGCCACAGCCCCAAAAAATGAGTCCCCATGCTAACCCACTCTCTAAAGAATAGCAATAGTTTATCTCCTTAACACAAAAAAAATCATTGAAAATAGCTACGCAGAAAAGGGCTTACCCAAGAAAAATATTTTTCAACTTTCGTTCAAAATTAGTTTGAGTTTTATAGGATGGGTTACGCTGCTCTCTTCGCCGCTTACGTTGATTATATTTTTTCTGTTTAGAATAGAAGATCATCCCGCGGTAATCTTCAGACTCAAAAAAATTTTGAATATCATAAGGCTTAACAAAATCAAAGTAAGTGGCAACAGCAACGATAACAACCAATTCTATAATCAATCTGAATAAGCCGCGTATCATTATCATTACCTCCTTCGCCATCACTTCGTTAACAACGCTTGTGTTATAAGCTTCGTTAATTATGTAGCATATGAAAGAAAATAATGTCAACACATTAAACAATAATAAAATTAATTAAAGCAGCATTGATCCTCCTATAATCATAATATTTTATTACATATTTTGATCGCCCATCTCAAAATAAAGCACTTTTTTTTCTCTTTTTCTAGGAAAAAGTTGATAAATTTGCGTATTTAGCCATCAAGTTTTTAACCCCAAGGCCTCCCGAAAACCGAACTTTTAATCGCAAATGTTCCTCAGAACCTTCAGTGGCCACTACTTGACCCTCACCCCATGTTTCATGAAACACCTGTTGCCCAACATAAAATTCGCTAACTTGCCTTACCTGTGACTCCAAAGGATACAAATCATCCCCACTCTTTCCCGAGGATATGGCATCATCATAAGACAACAACCGCGAACCACCCACACAAGCCAAAAGCTCTTTGGGAATTTCGGACAAAAATCGCGACTCAATACTACTTTTCCAACGCCCATACATTAATCTTCGCATGGCCGAAGTAATGTAAAGAAGATTTTTGGTCCTTGTAATCCCAACGTAACACAGACGACGTTCCTCTTCGAGCTCATCTTCGGACTTATCCGTTGCCCCATAAGGAAAAAGACCTTCCTCGAATCCAACCAAAAAACACACATCATATTCGAGACCTTTGGCATTATGAATAGTCATAAGAACGATAACTTCATCTTGACTTTGCTGATTTTGCAAGTCGGTCAACAAGGCGACTTCCTCCAAATATCCCTGTAAATCGCCATCTGGCGTTCTTTGCTCATATTCCGCCATGGCCGCGAAAAGCTCTTTGATGTTATCGTGACGCGTAGTGTAACTGACAGGATCGTCCATCTTCAAATAATCTAAGTACTCAATGTGGTCAACCAAATCTTGTAAAATCTCACCAGGATTTTTGACCTCCAAATCTCTTCTAAACGATGCAATCATCGAAACAAACGGTCTGATTTTATTCAACGTGCGTGTGGTTAAACTAGGAATGGAATCACACATATTCAAAGCTTCGGCAAATGAGATTTGTTTTTCATAGGCAAAATCTTGAATTTTGGCCACAGTGGATGGCCCCACTCCTCTTTTGGGAACATTCACAATACGATTGAACGAAATACGATCAGCAGGATTCACAATAAAGCGTAAATAGGCCAAGAGATCTTTAACTTCTTTACGATCGTAAAATTTAACACCTCCTAAGATTTTGTAAGGCACCTGTTCACGAATAAACGCCTCCTCCAAGGAACGTGATAAGGCATGAACCCGATACAAAACAGCCATTTCGGCCATCGCCACGCCACTAGCTCGTTGTTCACAAATTTGTTGCACCACAAAATCGGCCTCATCACGACCATCACTGGCTTGAAAATAGCGAATTTTTTCTTCGGGTCCTCGCGAGGTTCTTAAATTTTTCGGTTTTCGATTCACGTTATTGGCAATCACCTGATTGGCCACATCTAAAATATTTTGGGTCGAACGATAATTTTCTTCCAAACTAATCACCGTGGTTTGGGGATAGTCTTGCTCAAAATTAAGAATATTGCGAATATCGGCCCCCCTCCAACTGTAAATTGATTGATCTGGATCTCCCACCACGCACACGTTATGATGTTTGTCTGCCAATAATTTCACTAACTGATATTGGCCGTAATTAGTATCTTGATACTCATCGACAAGCAAAAAACGAAATCGTTCTTGATAATGATTGAGTAATTTCTTATCGGTCCCAAAAAGCTGGACCGTGCGCATAATCAAGTCAGAAAAATCAACGGCATTGTTTTCTTTAAGTCGTTCCTCATACAAGTGATACAGCTGAGAGATTATTTTTTCATAAGGACCACTGGCAAAGTTTTCATAGGTTTTAGGATCAATCAACTCATCTTTTAATCGACCAAGCTGACCCACCACAGCCGAAGGCTTAAACTTATCAGTGCTCATATTCAAAACTTTCAAACATTCTTTGACCAAGGTGGTCTGGTCAGCCACATCATAAATCACAAAACCTTCTTTTAAATCCAAAACATCTCCGTGTTGCCTTAAAATACGAGCCCCCAAGGAGTGAAACGTACTGATCAAAACATCTTGGTCGGTCAAGCGACGCACCCGGTCCTTCATTTCGACAGCTGCTTTATTGGTGAAAGTCACACCAAGGATTTCCCAAGGCTTAGCTTGTCCAGATTGAATCAAGTGAGCAATTCGACAGGTGATCACCATTGTTTTACCAGAACCAGCCCCAGCTACCAATAACAAAGGCCCCCCCACATGTGTCACAGCTTGTTTTTGCTTTGGGTTTAAACGATCAATAACATCCGAAGACAAACCCTCATTTTCTGACATAATCGCTGATTCCAACAAAAGATATCCCCCTTTCTTTTAAACCACACCTAGAGTTATGAATAACCTAGCGGAACTTTTTAATATTCAATACCACGAAAAGTTTCTTCGAGATCTTCGCTCGATTCAGGCTTAGCAGGATCAACAGGTTCGATGATATGAGAAGTCTTTTTAAGATCGGTAACCATTTTGGTGATATGGATATTAACCGTTAAAGGAATATCAACGCCAATCATATTGATAAGCTTGTCTTCAATTTCTTTTTGAAGGGTATCGGCCAAGTTGGTCACATTGCTATCACTATTTAAAACCAACTTCGAAACCACCTTTAACCCGCGACCTTTCGCCGACACTTTGCTTTTAATATCACGGATTTGCTCCAAATGGCTTGTCGTTTTATGGATGTATTCTTCAATTGCCGACAAGACAATCGTAACATGTCCCTTTTCGGTGCGAAAATCTATCGACTTGCACTGTTTACGCCACCCTAGAGCTAAATTAAACAAGGAAATACCTATAAAGATAGCCACAGATCCAAAAAAAAGACCCAAATAAATCGTCCCAGAAAAGGGAATCAAGCTCATGTAATGCCAAACCTGTTCTATCGGCAACACGCCAAACTCAATCACACAAACCAAAACGCCAAAACTTAAAGACACACACCCATAAAGCATTAAGGTGAGTTTATCCCAAAATGACATCGCACATCTCTCCAATATAAATCGCTAGAGTCCTAACTAGCCCTCATTGTCCATTTTAAAATCATCCATAAAGCTCGTGTCATAATCCAGGCTGATAAACTTGGGATCTTTAATCAATTTTTTAAAAAAAGGAATCGTCGTATGAACCCCCTCAATAATGTATTCTCGCAAAGCCCTGTGCAAGATTGCCAAAGCTTCTTCACGATCTTTACCCTTCACAATTAACTTACCGATCATAGAATCATAATGAGGAGAAATACTATAGCCCTGATAGGCATGGGTATCAATACGCACATGAAACCCTCCAGGAGTGTTATATCCCGTAATCGTTCCCGGAGACGGCATGAAATCATGATAAGGATCTTCAGCATTGATCCGACACTCAATTGCACAGCCTTCAAGCTGAACATCCTCTTGAGTAAACGACAAGGGGTTCCCTGCCGCTACAGAAATCTGCTCTTTGATAAGATCGATACCTGTAACCATCTCTGTTACAGGATGCTCCACCTGAATACGCGTGTTGACCTCCATAAAATAAAACTGCCCCTGCTTGTTCATAAGAAATTCCATGGTTCCAGCATTGACATAATTGGTGGCCATAACACCCTTAATCGCCAACGATCCCATAAGATCGCGTTGTTTTTGAGTCATCATCGGAGAAGGTGCCTCTTCCAATAATTTTTGATGACGTCTCTGAATTGTGCAATCTCTCTCCCCTAAATGTACACAACGTCCATGTTGATCGGCAATGAATTGAATTTCGATATGGCGGGGATTTTCGATAAACTTCTCAATATACACATCACTATTGCTAAAAGATTTTTCAGCTTCACCTTTGGCCGTCATAAAAGCAGTCACAAGAGTCATATTGTTATGCGCCACACGCATCCCCCGACCACCTCCACCAAAAGAGGCTTTAATAATAACAGGATATCCTATTTCGCTGGCCACTTTAAGTGCGTCTTGCTCTGTTTCAACAACTCCCTCACTCCCAGGAACCACTGGAACACCTTCTTTTTTCATTGTGTCTTTAGCTTTAACTTTGTCACCCAGCAACCTAACCGTATGAGCCGAAGGACCAATAAACGTGATATCACAAGAGTCGCATATTTCAGAAAAATGAGGATTTTCCGATAAAAAACCATAACCAGAATGAAGGGCATCGGCATTGGTAATCTCGGCCGCACTAACAATAGCAGGTATATTTAAATAGCTATCTTGACTACTCGCCTTTCCAATACAAACAGCTTCATCAGCAAAGCGTACATGCAAAGAGTTTTGATCAACTTGCGAATGAACCGCCACAGTTTTGATCCCTAGCTCTTTACACGCCCGAATCACACGTAAGGCAATCTCGCCTCTATTCGCAATAAGAATTTTCTTAAACATTACCCTTCCACCAAAAATAAAGGTTGACCAAACTCAACAGCCTCACCATTTTCGACTAAAATTTTCACTATTTTACCAGAAACTTCACTTTTGAATTCGTTCATCAATTTCATGGCTTCCAAAATACACAAAACTTGACCCGAAGATATAAAATCACCCACATTCACAAAAATCACTGCTTCAGGAGATGGAGCACGATAAAAAGTCCCCACCATAGGAGACGTAATTTCTTTGCAATTCGCAGGAATAGCATCGCCAACATTGTCGTCAGAAGGAGCTATAACTGGAGCTTGAGGCGCCGCCACAACTTCATGCTTACGCAAAGAGATTGCATCATCCCCATTTTTAACAGATATTTCCACCAGCTGATTATCATCCATCAGCTTAAGAAATTTTTTGATTTGTTTCATATCTACGTCCATATCACTCCCCTACGCTTGACTTTGAATCAAGTAATCCAAAGCTAACAAATAACTTCTCACACCAAGGCCTGAAATTTGCCCCTGAACAACAGGAGCAATGTAGGAACGATGACGCCATTCCTCACGTTTATAAATATTAGATAAATGCACTTCGACAGCTGGCTTAGCAACCGCCACCAAAGCATCCGCGATGGCCATACTAGTATGCGTGTAGGCCGCGGGATTAATCACAATACCATCAACTTGACTTTGACCAATCGCGGCCACAATATCGCCCTCATGATCATGCTGAATAATATCCAGCTCACATGCATTGGCTTCAGCACGCTGGAACAAGGCCTGATTGATCTCATGAAGGGTTGTTGAACCGTAAATATCTGGCTCTCTCTGGCCTAACAAACCTAAATTAGGCCCATGAATCACTAAAATCTTCATCTCTTAGGTTTCTCCCTTAGGCTCCCTGCAAAAATATAGTTTGATCTCGCTGAGGACCAACAGATACAATCGCAACAGAAACACCCATTGATTGTCCCAAATAGGAGACATATTGTCTAGCCCTTTCAGGCAATTCGTCGAAGGATTGAGCCCTTTCTGTAGAACTTAACCAACCGGGAAAAGTCTCATAAACAGGCTCAACATCTTTAAGGACATGGGTTTGCGTAGGGAACTCTTCTAGAAGATCTCCCTGATAACGATAGGCCACACAAACCTGAATTTCTTTGAGCTTATCAAGAACATCTAGCTTAGTAATCGCCAAAGACGTCATTCCATTCACACGAACAGCATAACGCGCCATCACCATATCAAACCATCCGCAACGGCGCGCACGCCCTGTTGTAGCGCCAAACTCTTTTCCCATCTGACGCATCATTTCGTCCATCTCGGCATCAAATTCGGTAGGAAATACCCCTTCTCCCACGCGTGTAGTGTAGGCCTTAATCACGCCCAACACAGCCTGAATAGCGGTGGGACCTACACCCGTTCCAGGGCAAGCCCCTCCGGCAATTGGAGACGAAGAGGTTACATAGGGATAAGTTCCAAAATCAACATCCAAAAAGGTTCCCTGAGCTCCTTCGAAAAGCAAGGATTTACCCTCGGCCATCATACGTTGGAGCTGTAAAGACACGTCGGTGACGTAGGGCTTAAGCTGTTGTCCATAATCCCAATATTGCTCCAAAATCTTCTCTACATCAATTTCTTCTCCGCCCAAAGCCTGAAGCATAAGATTTTTTTCTACCGCGAATCGCTGCAAAGCGCTTTTTAGCGATTCTTTGTGTAACAAATCCCCCACACGAATGCCCTGACGTCCATATTTATCCAGATAGCAAGGCCCAATTCCACGACCCGTTGTTCCAATTTTGCCAACACCACGCTGCCCTTCTTTGAGCTGATCTAACTGGCAATGATAAGGAAAAATCACATGAGCTTGAAAACTGATCCAAAGTTTATTTTTAACCATAATTCCCCAATCAGCCACGTATTGAATCTCATCAAGCAAACATTTGGGGTCAATCACCACCCCGTTACCAATAAAACAGTGTTTGCCTTCGCGTAAAATCCCCGATGGAATCAAATGTAAAATAAATTCTTGCCCATCAATCATAACGGTATGACCAGCATTGTTTCCACCTTGAAAACGCACCACGGCATCAAAATGCTCCGAAAGCACATCCACAATCTTGCCTTTTCCTTCGTCTCCCCATTGGGCTCCTACGAGAACTGTATTTTTCATGAGTCTGTTTATTCTCCCATTATCTTTAGATACGTAAGCATGTCTTTCATTGTTTGCCATAAATCTTTCGCCAAAGGATCAACCTTGATACACTTAGCATCAGCTTCTTTAGCCACTTGCAAAGCCAGATGAGGGCTCATTTCGGGCGTTACAAAAATAACACGATATGTCTCTTGCTTCAATCTTTCAATATACTTTTTAAGATGATAGGCCGATGGCGCTTGGCCAAATTGCTCAATAGGCACCTGTTCCAAACCATAATCCCGAGCAAAATACCCCCAAGAAGGATGGGTAACAAAAATATTCTTTATCCCTTTGTCTTGCAAAAGCTGAAGCATTTCGGCATCCAAGGCCGCCCGCTTACGATTCAAGACCTCATATCGCACCTGTATCGATTCCTGCTGATCGGGCAAAAGAAGCACTAAGTCATCTTTGATCTGACCTGCAATTGGTTCGAGATTACGTAAAGAAAACCAAACATGCGGATCCACACTTAAACTTTTATGCTTGTCATGTTTATAAGCCTTATTCAAACATACATGATCATAGAGCAATTCAACCTCTGAACCCGCCTGGCACAAAGGTTGCTTGGCATGTAACAAAGGTTTCCATAAGCGATCGAAGGGAAAACCACTGTTCAAACAAACCACCAAGTGCGCCTTTTTCAGATGAATCATCTGAGAGGGGGTCGGTTCATAATCGTGGGGAGATCGTCCTTCGGCCAACAAAACCTCCACATCAACCCAAGGGCCTGCCAAGTCTTCGACTAATTGAGCCAAGGGAAGAAATGTCGCTACCACCCGGAGTTTTACTGAAGACTCCTCAGCCCAAACTAGCTGCCTCATGGCTAAACACACGAATAAATTAAGAAAAACTATAAATTTGCACACATCTCATTATATCACAACTTATTACAATCATCAGATCTCAGTTTTACCCATCACACAACATAAAAAAAGCCCCACAGCGTGCGGGGCTTTTTCAATAGTCTCAAAGACTTTTTTTAATACATTCCTGGCATTCCACCACCCATACCTCCTGGCATCGCAGAAGCAGCAGACTCTTCTGAAGGAATATCTGTAATCAAAGATTCCGTGGTCAAGACCATCGCAGCAATACTGGCCGCATGCTGCAAAGCCGAACGAACCACTTTAGCAGGATCAACCACGCCAGCTTCAATAAGATCACAAACTTCATTCGTAAAAGCATTGTAACCTTGTGAACCTTCCAGGCCTTTAACTTTTTCCACAACTACAGACCCTTCTAAACCTGAATTAATAGCAATCTGACGCAAAGGATATTCCAAAGCGGAGCGAACGATATCGATACCTAACTGAGCATCACCATCCAAAGTTACGCCTTCAAGAGCTGGAATAGCACGAATAAAAGTCACTCCTCCTCCAGGAACAATACCTTCTTCCACAGCAGCACGTGTCGCTGCCAAAGCATCTTCAACACGAGCTTTCTTTTCTTTCATTTCGATTTCAGTAGCGGCACCTACATTAATAACAGCCACACCGCCAGCCAACTTAGCCAAACGCTCTTGCAATTTTTCGCGATCGTAATCGGAAGATGTTTCTTCGATTTGCTTACGCAACTGATTGATACGCGCTGTGATATCTTTCGATTTTACAGCACCTTCAATAATCGTTGTCTGCTCTTTGGAAATCGTGACACTTTTCGCTTGTCCAAGCATTTCCACTGAAGTATTCTCGAGTTTAAAACCCAAATCTTCCGAAATCACTTGTCCGCCTGTCAAAATAGCAATATCTTCCAACATTGCTTTGCGCCGATCACCAAAGCCAGGAGCCTTAACAGCCGCAACATTGAGTGTTCCACGAATTTTATTTACAACCAATGTGGCCAAAGCTTCACCTTCCAAGTCTTCGGAAATAATCATCAATGGCTTACCCATTTGAGCAATTTTCTCCAAAATAGGAAGCAAATCTTTCATAGAGGAGATTTTCTTCTCATGAATCAAAATGTAAGGATTCTCCAACACAGCTTCCATACGCTCGGTGTCTGTGACCATGTAAGGCGACACATAACCACGATCGAACTGCATACCTTCCACAATATCCATGCTGGTTTCGATCGACTTAGCTTCTTCTACAGTGATCACACCGTCTTTACCAACTTTATCCATTGCCTCACCAATCAAGTCACCAATAGTCGTATCGTTGTTCGCTGAAATGCTGGCCACAGACGCAATATCAGATTTCCCTGCCACCTTTTTAGCGCGTGATTGAATATCGGCAACCACTATTTCCACAGCTTTTTCAATCCCACGTTTCACAAACATAGGGTTAGCACCAGCGGTTACATTTTTAAGACCTTCTTGAATTAAGGACTGAGCCAAGATCGTCGCCGTAGTCGTTCCATCACCAGCAATATCGTTGGTTTTTGTGGCCACTTCTTTAACCATTTGAGCACCTACGTTCTCCATAGCATCTTCAAGTTCGATTTCTTTCGCAATGGTCACACCGTCGTTGGTTACAGTTGGAGAACCAAATTTTTTATCAATCACAGCATTGCGCCCACGGGGTCCAAGCGTAACACGAACGGCTGCAGCTAATTTATCAACACCAGCTTTTAGTTTCTGGCGAGCTTCTTCACTAAAATGAATTTCTTTGGCCATCTTAAGCCTCCTTTATCTTTGTAAGACCGTTGTTATTTAACAACAGCCAAAATTTCATCTTCACGAATCATCAAATATTCTTGACCTTCCACCTTGATTTCGGTTCCAGAATACTTGCCAAACAAAATACGATTACCCCTGTCCACCGACATATCGCCACGTTGACCTGTTTCGAGCAATTTGCCTGGACCTACCTCAACCACTTTTCCTTCTTGTGGCTTTTCTTTGGCCGTATCGGGAAGAATAATTCCTCCTTGAGTTTTTTCCTCGGCTTCAAGAACCTGCACAAGCACACGATCACCTAAAGGTTGAATTGCCATGCGTTTTTCCTCCATTTTTATGATGATTTTCACACAAGCTTTGTTCATGAACAAGGCTCGCATGCATTAAGTTATCTACAACTGAAATCCAAAGTGCCCCCCCTCCTATAAGAGCCCCTCTAAGCATTTTTTCATTAGCACTTCTGGCAATCAATTGCTAGAAGCACCATTTCACTATCATACAATGCCCGTCTCTATTGTCAAGCGTTTTTTATCTTTTTAAGAAAGCCAAAGTTCAATCGCTTCAAAAATAAGATCGGAATCACAACGATCCCAGGCAAGCGCTTCTTGCAAATAAGGGCTATTGCCCCCCGTAGCCCACAATAGCAGATCCGTGTTTCCCAAATCATCAGCCACCTGCTGCGCTACAGCTCTTATAAACAAGGAAGCTCCATGCACAACACCACTCTGCATGCACTCTTCCGTACTTTGCCCCCATAAAGGAATATCCTTGGAACAATTGCCAATCATAGGCAAAGCCACCGTCTGTTCATACATCGCCACAAAACTTTTATGAAAGCCTGGAGCAATCATACCCCCCTGGTGCTGCCCTTTAACAATATAGTCTAAACTTAGAGCCGTGCCCGCATCCACAATCAGAGTCACTCCTCCAGGGTTATCAACGTAGGCCTTATGAATCAAAACCAAGCGATCCAGGCCTAAGGTAGAGCGATTTGCGTAAGCTAAGTTCAATTTAGGGCGACTTGACTCTTTCACCCAATTCAGGCAGCATCTCAACTGATGGTGATCGATCAAACGCAACAAGGCTTCATCTGTCTTAGGAACAACCGAGCAAATCCCTAGCCAATGCTCTTCTTGAGAATTCAGATGCCTCCACACGGACCAATCAGCCAACAAGGACCAGGCTCCTGCTGGCACAGATAAGCTCATACACACCTTCCCCTGTTGCATAAGAGCGACCCCTATGGTTGTATTGCCAATGTCGATGCATATTCGTGCCATTCGTTAAACCTCGTACGATAATTGAATCAACAAAGACAAGTCGATCGCTTTGTAGGAATGAGTTAAGGCCCCCACCGATATCTGATCCACACCTGTGGCTGCAACCAAACGGACACGATCCAAATCAATACCTCCTGATGCTTCCAACAAAGGTTTTGTCTCCAGCAAAGCTACCTGCTTAACCACCTGACTCATATCCTCACAAGACATATTATCCAACAAAATCACATCAGCCCCAGCTTTACCCGCTAAACAAGCCTGCTCAACCGTTTGCACTTCAACTTCAATGGGTGTTGTTAAAGAACTTTGCGTTCGGCAGGTCTGAATAGCTAATTCAATCGCGGTGTTAAGATCACACGCTTGTTGCAACATAAGTGCATACAAATGATTTTCTTTAATCAACACTTGATCATACAAGCCCTGCCGATGATTGGTTCCCCAACCATGCACAACCGCCTGTTTTTGTAACAACCTCCAACCTGGTGTTGTTTTGCGTGTATCCAAAATATGAGTCGCTCGCTCTCCAATCGCATCAACGAAAGCACGCGTGGTGGTGGCCACCCCCGATAAACGCTGCAAAAAATTCAAAGCCGTCCGCTCGGACTGCAACACACCCCAGGCTGGCCCTTCGATCTCTGCCAGAACATCTCCTGGATGCATCAAAGCACCATCAAGCAAAATAGGTCGATAAGAAATCTTAGATTCGCCCCAAGCAAACACAAACGCAGCTACTTCTTGACCCGAAACCACACCCACATCCTTGGCCACAATTTGAGCTTGTGCTAAGGTTGAACGCTCTAACAATAAATCACTGGTGCAATCGCCAGAACCTACGTCTTCACGATAGGCTTGAATAATCATTTCTTGTGTTGCTGTATTTAAGGGCATAGCATCACCTCATCCATGGCTACATCCTGTTCATTCTGCACGACCGTATCCAGTATTTGACAGCTATAGCCTAGACCAATCGTATAAATATGAACAAACACACTTAAAAAACGATCATAACAGCCATGACCACGCCCTACACGACCACCATGTCCATCAAAAGCTCGTCCAGGAACAAGCAGCAACGTAATATCCTTAGGATCCACCTGAGCGTTGTTAAGAGAACAAGGCTCCGTTATTCCCCAGCGTTGCTCCAGTTGCCACAGTGTTGCGTCATCATAATCCTTCACCTCGTAAACCTTCATATTTTGACCAGCAACTTTAGGAAAGCACAGTCGATACCCCTGCACCATCCATTGCTGATACAAACTCTGCAAATTAAGCTCATCGGGCAAAGCCCGATAAACCAAAACAGTTAAAGGCTCCTGCAAGAGCGGATGCTTAAGCAAACGCTCTGTGACAAGGTTGACCTGATGCTCCCTTTGCTCCCAACTTAATCCTTGGATAACTTGGGCGATGGTTTGGCGGATTTGCGTTTTGTCCAATAATCCATCCTTTCTTTAATCGTTTTTTCGTAACCTAAACCAGTGGGCGTATACAAAGCTTCTTTTAAAGGAGCGTACTCTTGATCATTAAAATGATCGTGCTCAAGATGCGGATAACGATAACCTTGCCCATGCCCCAAAGTTTTAGCCCCTGGATAACCAGCATCTTTCAAATGTTTGGGCACTGGATGCAAAGATTTCTGTTTCACTAAATCTAACGCTCGATCAATCCCCAAATAAGCTGCATTGCTTTTTGGAGCTGTGGCAATATAAGTCACCGCTTGTGCCAAAGGGATTCGGGCCTCAGGCATTCCCACTTTCAGAGCCACCTCCCACGCTGTATGTGCCACCTGCAAAGCTCGCGGATCAGCATTACCCACATCTTCAGCAGCACATATCACTATTCGGCGTCCAATAAAGTTTAAGTCTTCTCCAGCATAAAACATTTTGGCCAACCAATACAAAGCCGCATCGGGATCAGACCCACGCATACTCTTAATGAAAGCCGAAATCGTATCATAATGATTATCACCTTCCCCATCGTAAACAAGCGCCTTAACCTGACCGCTTTGCAGCACATCATCTACATCAATCACAAGCAAACCTCCAGCATCAACCGTTTTGGACTTAACCATAAAATCCAAAAGATTAATGACCCTCCGCGCATCGCCTTCGGCACCTTCGGCCAACAAAGTGGCGACTCCGTCACTCAGTCTCACATGCGACAAATACTTGCGTGAATGATGTAGAGCCCTATCCAGAACCTGCTTCAGCTCGTCCACCGACAAAGGCTCAAAAGCAAACACATGCGCACGCGATAACAAGGGAGCATTCAGCGCAAAAAAAGGGTTTTCAGTGGTGGCCCCAATAAATACAAACACCCCTTCTTCGACATAGGGCATCAGCACATCTTGTTGCGCTTTGTTAAAACGATGAACCTCATCGACAAACAGAATTGTTTTGGCCCGGTCGTACGAGCGCTGGTACAGAGCTTCGTCAACCACCTGACGAATATCTTTGGTGTTGGCTTCCACGGCATTAAGACTTACAAAGTAAGCTTGCGTATGCGTCGCAATCAAACGGGCTAAAGAGGTCTTTCCTGTCCCTGGTGGCCCATAAAACATTAGCGAGCTCAAACGATCGTTCTCGATCATAAGACGCAACGCTTGCCCATCACCCATCATATGCGACTGTCCGACAAAATTTTTAAGCTCTTGAGGGCGCAACAAGGCCGCTAAAGGTGTATTATCTAATGTTTGTTCGGGAGAAAAAAGATCCATGAGTGCTTGTATCCATTATTTGAATCCCCGCCTTAAACGCTCAAACGAATATTTTGGCTTTGGTTAAGCCAAGGGGGACACACCGCAATCACTTTAAGTTCTTACCAAAAGGCAAGCCTCTTGCCGTGCTTCCAAATGCCTTGTCCCGTAAAAAACGTAAGACAAAATAAATCCGTCCGTGGCCAAGAAAGGCAGGGAAATACCTTAAGGGTTATTCTATCTGTTTCCTCTCCACTTTTCAAGGCGAGAAGATTAAGATGAGAGCCTGACAACACTACGCATTCTTACGCAAGGTTGCCATCAACTGGGGATTAATTTCTTCTGGCAAGCCTACTACCCTTACTTGATCAAACACGCTCACAGAGTTGTCAAAATTAACAGTATCCCATTGTTTTTGCAAGCTAGCCTCTCCCAAATGGCGGAGAATATCAGACATATCCCAAGCCAACTCAAAAGCAATACGTTTATCAAAGTAAGTTTCGAATTCTTTGATAAACTGATTATTCCAATAATCAGCCCCATACTTAGCAATCACAATTCGACGCAAGACAATTAAGCTACCTAACTCAACCGTCAAATCAAACAAATTGGAATCTCCAACTCTGGCATCCTTCATTTTCACCACTTGAGAAGCATCCAATGCTTGGGTCATCTTATTAGCCAAACCAGGCTGTATAGTTTCATTAAGAATCCAAATAGCTTGAAACTTTGGCGAAAGACCTTCCATATTTGCCGCTTGTGTAATGGTAAACTCAGCCAATTGGCCATTATTGCTCATCAATGGACGGTTTCCACTCTCATCGGCTTCAACGACCTGGTAGGTGATTGTTTCGGGCCAAGCAATCGAGGCATAAGATCCACCAAAACCTTTTAAAGTATCCTGAAAGGTTCTTTTTAATTCAGACATGCTTGGCTGAACCAAATCACCCGCTCGGCCAGGTTTAGCCGGAATCAATGTCATCATGTCAGCTCCTGGCCTTTTGGCAAAAAACTTCTCCGCCAAGGCATACAGAGAATCTTGCACACCCTTTGCTTTTTTCCCACTAATGCTGCTCCCAAATTTTTGGGCACCCCACTGCTCCATTAGATCCCCGTAGGAAGGAAGATCCTTAATCATAGCCGCATGATTTATAGAAGAAACGGCCTTCAACTTATCCATCAATTTAAGCCACACAGCCACTTGAAGCTCTACGAAAGCAGCTTGCAAGGATTGACCTTTGTCAGCATTTTTACCATACACAGAAGCAATCGCAGCAAATCCTTTAGTATCCGCTTGAATCTCTCCCCACAACTTGTACAACTGCCCCATAAGTTTATCATAATCAGTACCTTTATCTCTACTTTGAGACAAGAACGTTTCAAAATCTAACAATCTATAAAAATTTAACATAAGATCCAAAGCATTATAGATCAACGAATCACCCCTCCTTTCAACAAGTGTAGTAATAAAATTCCCAACCTTTGAAGACTTATATTCCAAGCTATCATAAACCTCTTTCAAGATATTCTTAATTTCAATCAACTGCTGGGAATCCTGTTGCGTATGATCCTCGATATGCTCCAAGCTCTTAGTTGTCGGAAAGCCTCTTCCGTGTGAAATCAGTAAATTTCTCCCAAATAGTTGCTTATTTACAGCATCCATAAGTTTAACCATCACACGCTTAACAACTATTCCCCCAAGAGCCCCTTGCATTTCTAAATCAGAAGTAACATTAATCAACCTCTCAGACAGCTCTAACCTCTCAATTTCTGATTCATACGCCTTTTTGTTCTCCTCCTGTTCAAACTTTTCTTTCCCCAAAAATCCATCGGCATCATCCCACTCATTCAAAAAAGACTGTAAATATTTTATACGCACTCTTTGCTCTTCAGGTGTGGATTTAGGCAAAACACCAAGCAAAACAACAAAATCGTACATCAAGAGTTGCCTTGTTTGGCGCAAAGACTCTTGATGACCTAATTCCCGATAATTGGCCATAATCTGAGAACGATAAGAAATAATCTCTTGATATTTGGCTACAGCGCCAGGAAGACTTTTCTCAGTCAATGATGCAATTAGTTTGAAAGCTATTTCGATTCTTTTTTCAATTTCTTTCACCGTCAATTTAGATTCAAGCCCTTTATAAACACTTTTTAATAGTTTTAAAGGGCTGCCCTCAGAAGCTTCTTCTTCTTCTTCTGTTTTTGGCACATCCTCAACCGGCAAACTTGTCTCAAAAGAGACTTCAAAAGAACTCTCCTTAGAATATTCTGACACAGCCTCACTCACATGAAAACTTGTATCAGCAGATCCTTCCTTGTCATGATAACTAACAGAAAGTTCTGTATCAGGAGCCGCTGTGCCCGTGCCTCTTTTTTGAGTCTCAGCAGATTTGCCTTCCTCTCCTTCTCGCACATTCTCAACCACAACACTTCTCTCAGAAGAGCCTTCAAAAGGACTAGTAGTAAATTTGTCCACAACCTCAAAACTTCTATCAACCAATTCTTCTTTTTCATATTCATAATAAGTAGAAGTAGCTTTTTCTTCCTTATACTCTTCCTTAATCGCCAAACTTGTAGCAGCAGCCTCAGAACCAGTAGTAA
>CAZMGY010000011.1:0-112389 GCA_964565945.1 uncultured bacterium | reverse complement strand
GACTAAAAAACGGAAATATTCTTGATTTTTTGGAAGAACCTTGATCCATCCTGGCTTTTCCCTTTTCCAACTCTCGTTGTTCAAGTTGAAAAGTGATGTACTGAGTGATTTTTTCAAATTCCCGCTTAGAGAGATTCAGTTCCATCCTAGCGATTTCCCCAAGCTTGCCTTTGGGGATAAATACATGCTTAACCCCTTTTGCATCAACCAAAACCTTCGCTGCTTCAATATCCTTATGCTCGTACACTTTCAAAAAAGGATCTTGGTAAACAGTCGGTAAGTCGGCCACCACAGGACTAAACTTGTGGTGGATCACATGCACCAATTCACCCGAAGACCCCTGCCAATCAATAGAACCCAAGCCCTCTGCATCCGTCACCGCATAAATTTTGGTTGTGAATATGTAATAAATTTCTTCTTCCAATTTGGCACGCAAGTTATCCAACAAGTCATATTTTTCCCAGATCGGTAGTAAACTGTTCCAAAACACCAGCGCCTCTTCCAGGGGTTTTTTATATAGCTCTTTTGCTAAGCCCCCAAAGAACTCTTTCCAAACTTCTTTCGAAGCATCATCATGCGTATAAGTCACCTTCTCATCTGTAAAAAAGTAAGCTAAAATTTCTCTATCTTCATCTGTCATCTGAAGACTTTTAAGTTTTCCAGGAGACACCACATTCGCCCAAACCCCATCGTCTGTACTCTCCTCCAAAACACCTCGCGTCACTAACTGATCCCATTTGGCACGTGCCTCCTCCTTATAATGATCTTTAAACATCCTGAACTCCACAACACGATTCTTAGTCATATGGATGTCAATCGCTCCAAAAGAACGGAGCATTGGATGAATCACCTCGGCAACCAAAGAGTCCCCTTCATAAATACGAATGTGACAGTTATCCAAAGGAGTTCTCATCTTATAGGCCCGAACTGTCGCCGTCCATTTACTATCGAGCGACATGAATTCTAATTCGCTTACAAGCTCAGACTCAGATTTTTGTAATTGCCGCGAAGATAAAGGTAACTCCGCTATTTGTGAATGGGTGGCCAAGGCCATAAGATTAACGGTTGCATAAAGACTTACACAAAGATTGATGATTCCAAGATTCAAATAACGCTTCACGACACCATTCCTTTTCATGTATTTCATAAGAGACTATTCTTATAATGTATTGTATCAATGAAATTCATTTAATCAATAAATTTAATCTAAGGCTTGGAAGAATTGCTGCTAATAAGCAAAGGAGGAAAAATCTACTTCAGAACCTCGGCACTCCCAACAATTTTTTATAAGCTTTCTCCAAATGGAGTGTATTCCTTAAAGTATCCTTCAAATTTTGACGCAAATTTTTATCCTAACCAGTTCCAGCGCGCATTTTTTGATGCAATACCTTAAAAACATCAATAAGATCTTAGGGATCGCCCATATCTTTAAAAATATCCCAAAAGCTCTTCTCCAAATTAATATCTTCCATTTGATGCCAACCAACCAGTGTATTGACTTGAGTGTAAAATTTATCTTTTCGAATTCCATATATCAAATATCAAAATCCATTTAATTTCTTGTCATTACTCATAAAAAGTCTGGCATAAGCAAAGACCTCGGGCGGGAGCTGTAGGACCTGCCTGACGGCGATCTTGGGCAGCCAACATCGCTGGAATGGCATTAGCAGAAATTTGACCACGTCCGATATCGATCAGCGTACCTACCATAATGCGAACCATGTTGTACAAAAAGCCATTGGCGGTCACCTCCATGACCCAATAAACATCGTGCTCAAACCATTGCAAAGACATCACGCGACGGATATGCTGCTTGACCCTTTCGGGCTCCGAACAAAAACTTTTGAAGTTATGCTCCCCCACCAAGTCAAGAGATACTTTTTGAATCCGATCCCAATCAAGGTCAAACGAGACATGCCAGCAAGTACCGCTATCCAACCCTCCCCGTAAAGGTCGGTTGCGTACGGTATAGTGATAGATTTTATGCGTCGCGCAGGCCACCGCATGAAAACCTTTGGGAGCTTCATTAATAAACCTCACCGCCATATCTTGCGGCAACATCGCATTGATGGTACGAGCAAAACGTTGCAAAGGAATACGTATATCCTCGACATCCAAATGAACATGATACTCAGCCGCATGCACACCCGCATCAGTACGACTACAGCCCATCAGGTTAATCGGTTGTTCCAGCAGCATCTCCAAAGTTTTAGTCAAAACTCCTTCAACCGTACGCACATCTGGCTGCTTAAGCCAGCCTGAAAACCGTGTACCACAAAACTCTAGACCTAAATGATAACGAGGCATCGCTAGATAAGGAGCTCGGCGATCTGAACCGTATTCAAAGCAGCACCTTTGCGTAAATTATCGGCTACAATCCACAAGTGGTAACCTTTATCGACACTTTCATCGCGACGAATTCGTCCCACAAAAGTCTCATCCGTTCCCGCCACATCAACAGGCAAAGGATATTTGCTATTCTCAGGATCATCAAGCACGGTCACTCCAGGGCTCTTGGCTAAGAGGTCTTTCATGTCGTCAACAGACAGGTCTTTTTCGGTCTCAATGTTCACCGACTCCGAATGTGCCCGCACAACAGGAATGCGGACAGTGGTGGCGGTCACCGCCATGTCCGGAGCTTTAAGGATTTTACGTGTTTCGTTAATCATCTTCATTTCTTCTTGGGTGAAGCCGTTGTCCAAAAATACATCTATATGCGGAATCGCATTAAAGGCAATCTGATGAGTAAAAATTTCGGGCTTAACTGGTTTCCCCTTGGAAAGATCTTTAACTTGTTCTTCGAGCTCAATAATGCCCCGAGCCCCGGCACCCGCCACAGCTTGGTAGGTTGATACCACCACGCGCTTGATCTTAAGGGCATCATGAATCGGCTTAAGAGCCACCACCATCTGAATGGTCGAACAGTTTGGGTTCGCAATAATGCCTTTATGATTCTTCACTTCTTCGGGATTCACTTCGGGAACTACCAAAGGCACTTCGGGATCTATGCGAAAAGCACTGGTGTTATCGACGCAAACAGCCCCAGCCTTCACCGCAATTGGACAATAAGTTTGACTGATCAATCTTCCTGCGCTAAACAAAGCAATCTCGACACCTTCAAAGGAATCTTTGGTTAATTTTTCAACCGTAATATCCTCTCCTTTAAAGGGCAAGGTTTGCCCTGCCGAACGAGTCGAAGCTAGTAATTTCAACTGACCCACGGGAAAGTTGCGTTCTTCCAAGATATTCAACATTTCTCGACCGACAGCACCCGTTGCACCGACTACGGCCACACAATAATCTTTACTCATTGCTTTTCCTCTTTTTTAAATATGTTGCAATATGCGACGGCCTAATTCATCGGTCGGCACATTTTTAAAACCTTCTTGGGTCACCTTCACAATCGCTTGATCCACCGTTTCAGCAGACGCATCTTCACCCAAAAATTCCAACATCATCTTCACTGTCATCACTGTCGCCAAAGGATTAGCTTTGTTTTGTCCAGCAATATCAGGTGCCGATCCATGAACAGGTTCAAACATCGAAGGTGCTATCCGATCTGGATTTAAGTTTCCACTGCAAGCCATACCCATGCCACCCTGTGTCGCCGCGCCCAAGTCGGTCACAATATCGCCAAACATATTGGTGGTCACCATCACATCAAATCGCTCTGGCGCATTGATCATGTGCATACAAACAGCATCAACATGATAGTACTCGGTGGTTACATCAGGATAGTCTTTAGCAAGATTATTAAAGACTCGAACCCATAAATCAAACACATGGGTCAACACATTAGATTTGCCCACCAAGGCCAATAATTTGCGAGGCCGTTTTTGAGCTGTTTCAAAAGCATAACGCAAGCACCGCTCAACTTGAACATAGTTGTACAACATCGACTGTGTGGCTACTTCGTCTTTGGTACCACGCATGCTCTGGCCACCAATGCCCGTGTACAAGCCACCCGTGTTTTCACGCACCACAATGTAGTCCAAATCTTCAGCTGACTTCCCCTTAATCGGTGTTTCAACTCCAGGGTAAAGGCGAACTGGGCGCAAATTGATGTACTGATCCAGTTCAAAACGCAATTTAAGCAAAATACCCTTTTCCAAAATCCCTGGTGGAACATCAGGAGCACCAACAGCTCCCAAAAAAATCGCCTCAAAGGTTTTAAGCTCGGCAACAATCTCATCCGACAAGGCTTCACCTGTGGTTAAATAATGCTCGCCTCCATGAGGGAAGGTCTTTGTTTCATAGGAAATAGTATGTTTTTGAGCCACCGCTTCCAAAACCTCTAGGCCAACCTTAATCACTTCTGGACCAATTCCGTCTCCAGGAATCACGGCTATTTTATGCATGTTATTGCTCCTTTTGTCCTTTTCAATTTCTTATCTATGGTTATTACCCAGCAATCAACTATCATCCCACGGTCAAGTCGCAGGATGACCAAATCTCTGCTAATCTCAACTCATAACGCCAAAAGCATAGCAATCTCATGGCAATCTTCGTAGTGAATACAGTGCACACAATCGGACCACACTTTTTCGGGCAATTGGGCTTTATCAATGGTGGAAAAACCGAATTGTTCAAAAAATTCCTTTTTATATGTTAACACAAACACATCACTCACATCACACTTTCGAGCATAGTCTAACAAGGCTTTCACTAGCTCTTGACCAGCCCCCAAGCCTTGATATTGATCATCCACTGCCAAAGTGCGGATCTCAGCCAAGGGACCCCAACCTTTTTTGAGAGCTCCACATCCAACCAAAGAACCGCTCAACTCACATACCATAAAAGCCTCAATCTCTTGCTCCATTTGGAGCCTTGTTTTAGGCAATAAAATATCCTGCTGAGCAAAGTGCTCAACCAAAGGTAAGAGATAAGGAATATCAGCAAGGTTAGCCCTGCGTATGAGGAGCATGCGTTACGACGCTTCTTTTTGAACGGCTTCTTTATACTGACTGCTACGGTTATAGTCGGTGGTGTAAAAACCACTTCCTTTAAAAATAATGCCCGAACCAGCACCAACCTGTTTTTCAGCAATATGTTGGCACTTTTCACACAAACACTCGGGGCTTTCATTTATTCCATGAAATATTTCGAAAACATGGGCACAGTCTGTGCATCGATAATCGTAAGTTGGCATGGCAAACAAACCCTAACGTTTAGAAAATTGAAAGCTTTTACGGGCTTTTTTATGACCGTAATGTTTACTTTCTTTCATGCGGGAGTCACGAGTGACAAAACCAGCTTTCTTAAGAACCTGACGAAGATTAGCATCCATTTGCATAAGAGCACGAGTGATCCCATGGCGCAAAGCACCAGCTTGACCAACCACTCCACCACCTTGGATATTGGCCACAATGTCAATTTTACCAATTTGCTCTGTCAATTCCAAAGGTTGATTAATGATCATGCTCAAGCTAGGACGAGCAAAATAGTCATCCGATTTTTGACCATTCACAGTGATTTGTCCGCTCCCTTTTTGAATTAGCACACGAGCGGTTGATGTCTTACGTCGTCCTGTTCCGCGAAATACCTCTGCCACAATAAGCCTCCTTAAACAGCCACAACTTCAGGTTTTTGCGCCTGATGATGATGCTCTGAACCTACATAAACTTTTAGATGTTTCAACAGATGACGCCCTAACTTATTGCTAGGCAACATGCCTTTAACAGCATCCTTGATAACGGTTTCTGGCTTTTTAGCCAATTTTTCAGCCAGAGTCATTGTTTTCAAATGACCTGTATAACCAGTGTGGTGATGATACAACTTTTGCTCAAGCTTTTTACCCGTCACAACAATTTTTTCAGCATTGGTCACAACCACATAGTTTTGAAAATTTACGCCTTGAATAAAACGTACATCATTTTTTCCAAGCAAAATATCGCTAATTTGAGTGCCTAAACGCCCCAAAATTCGTCCCTCAGCATCAATGTGATACCAAGACTGATCAATGTCGGACTGTTTCATCCACTGTGTTTTCACAACATCACCTCTTTGATAAAAATTTAGCCAAAAACGTATTATATATAATGAAGCAATTATTTGTCAATCTTCTTTTTTGATTTTCAAGTACATCGAAATATTCTATAATCGTCTGCGGTTACATTCAAGCTTGAGCTATAGGATCCCTAGTAGAATATGAGCTGAAATTTGTTACTTGATTATGCTTAGCGAGGTGTCCGTTTCTTTGAGGAAAGATTAGCACTAGGATTACTGCTTCTCTTCGGAGTGTATGAGATTTTCGTGCTTTTGAAGATAGCAGGGCTTCTTTTATGGGCAAATTCATTATGATCAATTAGATTCAAAAGATAAAGAGGATAAATTTATCACCTCTAGGGAGGGTGTAAAAAAAGGTGACACTGATTTTGAAGCTTTGTTAACGGAATTAGAAAAAATACTTAAAAATATATTTAATCAATGGGATGAATGGAGCTTAAAGCATAACCAGGATGGAGATAATGAAAATAAAACAAAAATTGACGAATGGCTAAACGATTTAACTCCTGAAGCAAAAAAAAGAAATAGCCAAATGGAAGAAACCAATAAAGACAAAGCAAATATTAGTATTGCTATTGTGCAAAACGACGACGATTTAAGTTATTTATCTATGGCTGCTTTGTCAAATCTGCTTGATAAAAAAGAAAAACTAGACTAAAGGCTATTTCACAACTAACAACATAGATAAATATTCCTCACAGATGCTCAATTAAAACAAGATTATATTACTTTATCAAATAATTATTATCTTCGCCGATACATCTCCCGGTCAATGTCACGATCCATGGTTTTCTTTTTGATGTCTTCGCGTTTATCATGCAGTTTTTTACCTTTGACAAGAGATAACTTCAACTTGGCATAACCTCTTTTAAAATAAAGCGATAGTGGCACCATCGTATAGCCCTTTTGCTCCATTTTGCCAATCAACTTTTTAATCTCTCTGCGCTGCATCAAAAGCTTACGCACCCGCAAAGGATCATGATTATGAATATTTCCCTGGGCATACTCGGGAATATGCATCCCATGCACAAAAAGCTCCCCTTGAAAAATACGACAAAACGAACCGACTAAGCTCCCCTTGCCCGTACGCAAAGACTTAACTTCGGTGCCCTGCAAAACAAGGCCCGCTTCGAATTCTTCGATAATCGAATACTCGTGCCTGGCTTTTTTATTGTTGAGAATGATTTTATTCCCGTCCACCATCGTTCATTATCCCATCGGGAAACCGCCCTTAAAGCCTGTGGCCATTTTTTTCATCATGCCACCCTGTCCCATTTTTTTTATCATTTTGTTCATAGTTTCAAATTGTTTTAAAAGACGATTCACCTGATGCAACTCACACCCACTCCCTTTGGCAATCCTTTTACGACGACTGCCATTGATCACGTGAGGGTGTTCCCTCTCACAGGGCGTCATCGATAAAATCATCGCTTCGATATGAACCAATTGCTTATCGTCCAAAGGCAAATTTTTAAGCTGATTTCCTCCAGGCAACATCGTAATTAAATCTTTAATTGAACCCATTTTTTTCATTTGCTGCAATTGCCGCAAAAAATCATTCAGATCCAAGCCCGCTTTGCACATTTTCTTTTCAAGGCGCTTTGCCTCTTGCTCATCAACAGTGTTTTTGGCTTTCTCGACCAAAGATACCACATCCCCCATCCCCAAAATGCGCGAAGCTAAACGTTCAGGGTAAAAAGGCTCCAAATCATCTAGTTTTTCACCAACTCCGATAAACTTAACGGGTTTGCCCAAAACTTTCTTCACAGAAAGAGCGACACCGCCACGAGTATCCCCATCCAACTTGTTGAGAACCACACCGCCAATACCAATGCAGTCCTCAAAAGATTTAGCCACATTCAAGGCAGTCTGTCCCATCATAGCGTCAGCCACAAACAAGATATCATGAGGCTTAATCGTCACTTTCATTTCATTAAGCTCGTTCATTAGATATTCATCAACATCTAAGCGACCCGCTGTATCAAAAAGGACATAATCATAGTCTTTGTGACGCACATACTCTGTTGCGTTCATCACAATTTTGCACGGATTTTTTTCGCCTTGGAGATCATAAAAGTCGACTTGAGCTCGTTCGGCCAAAATCTTCAATTGTTTAATTGCAGCAGGACGATACACGTCGGCACTCACCAATATTACTTTTTTGCCTTGCTTTTTCAAAAAAGCCGCCAACTTTCCACACGTTGTCGTTTTACCAGAGCCCTGCACACCAACAAGCATAACGTAAGTGGCTCCAACCGTAGCTTGATTCAAATCAACATGCGACTGTCCCATCAGTTCCGTGAGTTCTTCATGAATAATTTTGACAAATTGCTGATCAGGTAAAACGCTACGCAAGACGTCTTGGCCCACCACACGTTTTTTGATATCATCGACCAAATGCTTAACAACCTTGTAGTCCACATCGGCCTCAAGCAAAGCCATTTTAACAGAACGCACGACCGTTTCGATATTCTTGTCGGTCATCTTCCCCATGCCACGCATATTACGCATAACATCGGTGAATTTATTACTCAGATTGTCAAACATGCTGTTCTCCCTTCCTAAAAAGTTATCCTTTTGCCAGAAGAGACTTAAGCCAGATTGGAATAAACGATGTATCCAGCAATAATCGTGCCCACAGGCTCTCCTTGCAACTCCCAACCAGCAAACGGAGTGTTGTACGATTGGGAATGAAATATCTGCGGATCCACAGTCCAACAACTTTCGGGATCAATCACAGTCATATCGGCCGCATAACCTTCTTGCAAGCGACCTTTAAGGGGTAAACCAAGTATCTGGGCCGGATTCAAACTCATCTTAGCTAAAATCTTGGCTTTAATCTCGTCTTTTTCATTGGCAAATTGTGTGAGTGTCACCCCCACACAGGTCTCTAATCCAACTGCTCCAAACGGAGCATAATCTAGTTCTAAATGTTTTTCTTCCCATCGTTGCGGACTATGAGCCGACACAATCACATCAATCACATCATTCATAAGTCCCTGTTTGACCGCTTCACGGTCTTGAGCTGTACGTAATGGCGGACGCAACTTCGACGATGAATCATAGGGTTTCATATCCTCACAGCACAACGCAAAATAAGCAGGTGATGTCTCTGCAGTAACGCGCACACCTCGTTGCTTGGCCTGAGCAATCAGTGCAACACTTTCTTTGGTAGATACACACTGCACATGAATAGCACATCCTGTTAACTCAGCCAAAGCTAAATTACGTGCCACCATCAAGGACTCCGCCTGGCGAGGAATTCCCTTTAATCCACAAATGCTCGCTTGAACGCCTTCGTGAATCACACCTCCAGCAGCTAAGTTAACATCTTCGCAGTCAACAAACGCAGGAACACCAAGCGACTTCACGTACTCCATCGCACGCCGCATCACTTCGCTGTTCATTGTGGGATGCTCGGTGTCTGCAAAACCAATCGCTCCGCGACGTTTTAAATCACCCATTTCACTGAGATACTCGCCCTTAAGCCCTTTCGTTAGAGCACCTAAAGGGTAGATAGGCATTTCATTTTTATGCCCCTTAAGCACAAGATATTCAATCAAGCTTCCCGTGTCCAACGAAGGATCGGTGTTGGGGGTACAAACAATACCTGTATATCCACCAGCTTTTGCAGCAGCCACCCCAGAGGCAATGGTTTCTTCTTCGGGCTCTCCAGGATCACGAAGCTGCACATGCATATCAATCAGGCCAGGGCACAACCACAAGCCTTTAAGATCGAACGTCGCCACCCCTTCTGGAATATCCAAATGATCGCCCATCGCTTGAATCTGGCCATCGCGACAATAGACCTCAGTCGGCGGACTAACGGAGCATTGATTCACATCAACCAAACGAGCCTTTGTAATCCTCAAATCTTTCACGACACACCCTCTCTTTTGACCGAACTCACCAAGTCTAAGACAGCCATCCTCACAGCGACTCCATTGGTCACCTGATCCAAAATTACCGACTGACTACCATGTGCCACCTCTTCACTAAGCTCAACACCTAGATTCACTGGTCCAGGATGCATCACCAAAGCGTCGGGGCTCATCCAAGTCAGCGCATCGCACCGTAAACCATATAAACCAGCATAGTCACGCAGTGAGGGAAAAAAAAGGCTATTCTGACGTTCTCTTTGAATACGCAACATCATCACCACATCGGCGCCACGAATACCTTCTTCCAGATCGTGATAACAACTAACACCTAACTCTTCAATGCCCATCGGCAACATCGTGGCTGGCGCCACCACGCGAACATTGGCCCCCATTTTTGTTAGCGCCCAAATATTTGATCGTGCCACCCGGCTATGCGCGACGTCTCCCACAATCGATACTGTTAAGCCATCCACAGTTTTTTTGTTTTCCAAAATGGTATACACATCCAGCAAAGCCTGTGTTGGATGGGCATGAGCGCCATCCCCAGCATTAATTACCGCAACATCAATCTCATCAGCCACATGTTGCGCCGCTCCCGCCAGGGGGTGACGAATCACCACAATATCAGCATTCAAAGCTTTCACATTAGCCACCGTATCAATTAAGGTCTCACCTTTAACAATGCTCGTCGACGACCCCGACATATTGACCGCATCAGCACTTAATCTCTTTTCGGCCAATTCAAACGAAATACGTGTGCGCGTGCTGGGCTCAAAAAACAAATTGACCACGGTTTGACCACGCAAGGTCTCAGCCTTTTTCACATCTTGCGACAAAAGCTCCTTATAAGAACCTGCTTTTTTCATCACAAGCTCAATATCCTGACGGCTCAAATCTTGAATATTCAACAAATGAGGTCGTATCCAAATATCCATATTTACCTTTTTAATAAAATTAAAATATTTTAAATCTAAAAATATCGATACTATTATGTATAGTAACTACGGTAGTATAGCATTCTAGAGATAAAATTGCCAAGCAGAGCCGTAGGCTTTAAGCAAAGTATAAAACAGGTTACCAATCAAAGAATTGCTATATTGGCAAATCTTGATTAGACAAAACTTTGAAAATGATAGAATCACTCTCTAGCAAACCATTCAACTACGCAAAACCCTAAACATTTTCCCCGTTATGCACAAAAAGAACCCTCGATGGATTGATTTAAATTTTTGCTTCATGGGCTCAATATCTCTCATGAGTTGGACATCAACCCTAACCGTCTTTATTCTCTCCTGTTTCAAAACTTCGTAATCAGCATAAAACTGTTCCCTATCCCAATCACCTTTTTCAGCATTTAAAGAAAGAGGCAACTTTTCTCTTAATGCTAATACTCGTTAAGCCTCGCTACTTTTCTACTCTGAATCTCGCGACTTGACCGCGGGATTCACTTAATAATCTGCGGCCTATAGATCCCACGATCAAGTCGCAGAATGACACCATCTTCTATTTATCTCTAAGAGTGATGCATAAAGTATCTTGCATATGATCCAGAATAGCTTGATAGGCCTGATCCACCTCAGCATCGGTCAAAGTGGCTTCTTGAGACTGAAAGGTTAAGGCAAAGCCTAAACTTTTTTGACCAGATCCCAACTGCTCTCCACGATAGATGTCAAAAAGCTCACAAGCTTGCAAATGCTCCAAGTTCAACGCATCAATCGCCTCAAGAACTTGGCCACAAAGCATCTCTTCGGGCATTTTAAGAACCAAATCACGATGCACGGCTGGAAACGCCGACAAGAGACAAAACACTGGAGTCAGTTGCACTTTATGCAAAATCAGGTCGAGTTCCAATTCGGCCACACTGATCGGGTGTTTGCATTCTTTGATGCCATATTGCTTAGATTTTTGCGAAGACACCAAGGCCAGAGAGCCACATAGCTCATCATCCACCAACAAACATAAGGCACGATCAGCATCGCTCCAAATACTTTGATCAACCGTCCAAGCATAACGGCCCTTAAGACCTGCCATCTGCAAAAGCTGCTCCACACAGCCTTTAACAAACCTGACCCCTTGAGGAGAAATCATCCCCCACATAGGAGATTCTTGCCTTACCCCATCGATAAGACCATAAACATCACCCAATTCAAAAAAATCTCCAGCCCGCAAACTATACGCCCAGTTATGAGCAAAATTTTTGAGCAATCCCGGCACTAAACTCTGACGCATCACACTTTGCTCTTCCGATAAGGGTAAGGCTAAACAAATGTTGCCCTCTTTAAGTTCTTTTTGTTCTTTGGGGTGAATAAAGCTGTAATTGATAGCTTCCCACAAGCCCAAACGAATACTCGTTTCACGGAGCTGTTGCTGCAAGTGTTCCAACGGATCCACAGCAATGTGATACATAGCCAAGTCGGGTGTGGTAGTCGGAATGTAATTATAACCATATAAACGGGCAATTTCCTCGGCCAAGTCCTCCTCGCGGTAAACTTCGCGCCGACAATTAGGAACCTCAACATACAGGGTATCTTCGTCGGTGATCCCGACCGTAAAGTCGATCGACTGTAAATATTTTTGCATTTCTTTGGCGCTTAGCTCCAAACCAATGATGCGATTAATTTTCGACACCCTTCCTTCGATGACCAAATCATCCAAGGGAGCCACATAGGCATCCACCACGCCTTGCAAAACTTCTCCCCCAGCCAACTCTTGAATCAAGCTAGCCGCTCGGTCCAAAGCCAAAGGAACCATATCCACATCGGCACCCCGTTCAAATCGATACGACGCTTCGGTCGACAAACCCAAACGGAGCGAGGTCTGACGCACCGAATGAAGATTAAAATAAGCACTTTCCAAAAGAATATGCCGTGTGTCCCCCAAAACTTCCGCATCCTGCCCCCCCATCACACCAGCAATCGCAAGAGTTTTATGGGCATCAGCCACCACCAGCATCTCCTCGTCCAAGATTCTTTTCACTCCATCCAGTGTGTAATAAGGCTCTGGCTTAGCCAAACGGATTATAACTTCTTTGTTTCCAACCTTGTTCAAATCAAAGGCGTGAAGAGGGTGACCGTATTCGAGCAATACATAGTTTGTGATATCGACAATGTTGTTGATAGCACGAATACCTGATTTTTCTAAACGATCAATCAACCAATCTGGCGACGGCCCCACTTGAATGTTACGAATCACGCGAGCCGTATAACGCGGACAATGCTCAGGCGCTTCAATGCACACCTTAATTGCATCTTGGACCAACTGAGAACTTTCTTTGAGCATAATATCTGGAAAAGTCCACTCGGCACCAGTGACCGCCACTATTTCGCGCACAATGCCCTGAACAGATAACCAATCCGGACGATTGGCTAGATTTTCAAACTCATAAACCCAATCATCTCCGTTGGGCTCTAAGCTATCAAGCACCAAACCCACCATTGATAATTTATCTCCCAAATCCTGAGGCGACAAATCGGTGCTAACATACTCTTTGAGCCAATTGTAGCTGACTTTCATTTAAAACTGCTCCAAGAAACGTAAATCATTTTCGTAAAACAAGCGAATATCAGTGATGCCTAGTTTAAGCATTGCAATGCGCTCAATGCCCAAACCAAAAGCAAATCCAGTCCATTCATCGGTGTTATAGTCCACCGCTTTAAACACTTCGGGATCAACCATACCTGCCCCTGCAATTTCGAGCCAACCCGTGTGCGAACAAATACGACAACCTTTGCCTTTGCAAGTCACACAGAAAATATCAATCTCAGCACTGGGTTCGGTGAAAGGAAAATAACTGGGCCGAAAGCGCACGCCCGTGCCTTCGCCAAACACCGCCTGCAAAAACATGCTCAACACACCCTTAAGATCGGAAAAAGAAATATTTTTATCCACCAACAAACCTTCAATCTGATGAAACATAGGCAAATGCGTTACATCGGAATCGCGACGATAAACCTTACCCGGAGCAATCATGCGCAAAGGTGGTGCCGTGTTCTCCATGGTACGTATTTGCACCGGCGAGGTGTGGGTGCGCAACAAAGTATGATCTGTCAGATAAAAGGTATCGTGCATATCACGCGCTGGATGATCTCCAGGAATGTTAAGCGCTTCGAAATTGTAAAAATCGGTTTCAATATCAGGCCCCGTCTCGATCGAAAAGCCCATCGTGCGAAAGACCTGAATACACTCTTGCATCACCGTGGTCACTGGATGCTGACGCCCTGGACTCAAGTGAGTCCCTGGTAAGGTCATATCAATTTGCGGACCTTTGTTTTTTTTCGATTTGGCCCCCAAACGTTTTTTAACTTCTTGGGTCAATAGAGTTTTGATTTCATTTCCCAGTTGTCCAACCTTAGGACGATCTTCGTCCGACACCGAATCCATATTTTTGAGCAAAGAGGTTAATTCTCCCTTTTTGCCCAAATATTTAACACGAAAAAACTCTGCTGCCTGAGCATCAATGATACCTTCAAGTTCTGTTAATGCTTGCTGTTTGAGTTGATCTAATTGGTCTAACATAGTCGCCATTCTATCACAAATCTTACATTCAAGTGGCCTTAAATCAAGATTAAAAATCAAGAGACAACAATATTCACAAGTTTACCTTGAATCGGAATCACCTTGCGAATGGTTTTACCTTCGATGTGCGGCACCACTTTCTCGTGATTGAGAGCTACTTCCTTGAGCTCTTCGTCATCCAAACCAAGAGGCAATAGCACTTTGCCTCGCACCTTTCCGTTGATCTGAATTACTAGCTCGACTTCGTCAGCTTGCGTTAACTCTTCTTCAAACGTCGGCCACGAAGTAGTGAAAACACTCTCGGAATGGCCCAACTGTTGCCATAACTCTTCGGACAAATGCGGCACAAACGGCGCTAACAAACGCACAAGGGCATCAACAGCCTCGGAGACAACTGGCCCTCGCAAGGCGGAATCGTCTTGCCTGTACAGATGAAGCTCATTCACTAACTCCATGCAAGCACTAATCGCCGTATTGAAATGAAAGTTACCTTCCATATCGTAGGTCACCTTCTTAATGGTGCTATGCACTTTGCGCCGAATCACTTTGTCGTTTTTGCCGAGTTCGATATTTTGAAAAAGACTAGGACTCCCGCAGTCAAGCCACGGGATGACGTTATTAAGAACCGATTTCACTAACAAAAGCTCATCTTGGACAAAACGCCAAACACGCTTCAAGAAGCGATGAGCCCCTTCAATGCCGTTATCATTCCACTCGACATCTTTTTCGGGAGGTCCCATAAACAAAATGTACAACCGCTGGGTGTCGGCTCCATACTTTCGGATCAAAGCATCTGGATTGACCACATTGCCCTTAGATTTAGACATTTTAGCTCCATCTTTGACAATCATCCCTTGCGTAAACAAATGATCAAACGGCTCTTCAAAATCAATCAAATCTAAATCATGAATCACTTTGGTGATAAAACGCGCGTAAAGCAGATGCAAAATGGCATGTTCAACCCCGCCGATGTATTGATCCACTGGTAACCATTGATTGACCACCTCGTTATCAAAAATGTTCTCACTATTCTTAGGAGACAAGTAACGCAAAAAGTACCAACTGGAATCAACAAACGTATCCATGGTGTCGATTTCGCGTTTCGCATCAGCACCACACTTCGGACACGGAGTGTCCACAAACTCATCCACAAGAGCCAAAGGCGATTCCCCTTCAGCTTTAAATTCTACATTGTCGGGCAGTAAAACTGGCAAATGATCTTCGGGAACAGGCACCGCTCCACAGCTATTGCAATAGATCATTGGAATCGGAGCCCCCCAATAACGCTGACGTGAAATGAGCCAATCGCGCAAACGGTAAGTCACTGTGGCTTCCCCTTTGTTTTCAGCCACAAGTTTGTCGATGATTTTTTGCTTAGCTTCTTCATTGGATAAACCATCAAACTCTTCCGAATGGACCATCACACCAGGATCAACATAAGAATCGTCCATTTCGGCGGGATTAAGATCCTCATCTTGGGGCTGAATTACCACTTTTAAGGGCAAGTCATACTGCTTGGCAAACACAAAGTCCCGCGTGTCATGGGTCGGAACAGCCATCACAGCACCTGTGCCATAATCCATAAGGACGTAATTACCCACCCACAGAGAAACTCGCTCACCATTGACAGGATTGATCACATAATGACCCGTAAACACACCTTCTTTAGGCGTATCATCCGAGGTCCGCTTGATGCGATCTTGTTTTTTAATCCGGTTCACAAAGGCCATCACATCGGCTTCCTGTTCACTACCTCGCACCAAATCAGTAATCCAAGGATGTTCCACCGCCAAAACCATATAGGTCACGCCGTACAAAGTATCGGGACGCGTGGTGAACACTGGCAAAGTTTCCCCCGAGGACTCCAAGGTAAAATCAACTCGCGTGCCATAACTGCGACCAATCCAATTGGATTGCATCGTTTTCACTCGTTCTGGCCAATGCGACAGTTTGTCCAAATCATCGACCAATCGCTCAGCATAATCGGTGATCTTAAAAAACCATTGCTCTAAATATTTAAGATCCACCACACTATCACAACGTTCACAGGCCCCATCAACTACCTGTTCGTTAGCCAACACAGTGGCACACGAAGGGCACCAATTGACTTCAGCCTTTTTCTTAAACGCCAAACCTTTCTTGTACATTTGAATGAACAGCCACTGGGTCCATTTGTAATAATCAGGCTTGCACGAAACCACTTCACGATCCCAATCGTAGCCAACCCCCCATGAACGCAATTGGCGCTTCATGTTATCAATATTGATTTGGGTGTATTCGCTCGGGTGAATATTGTGCTTAATCGCCGCATTTTCGGCTGGTAAACCAAAGGCATCAAAGCCCATCGGTGTGAGAACATTCAGACCATGCATCATTTTGTAGCGAACCAACACATCTCCAATGATGTAATTGCGACCATGGCCCACATGCAAGGCCTCCGAAGGATAAGGAAACATCATCAAACAATAATAGCTATTGTCGCTCTGCTGTTCATCGACTTTGAACAAAGCTTGCTCATCCCAATAATTCTGCCATTTGACCTCGATGGTATCAAAACAATAGTTGCTACTCATAGTTTCCTACCTCACTTTTGTCAAAAACACTATTGTATAATAAACAGTGCTGTATTTCTCATTTTTTACAAATACGTCGGAACATCGACAAATACAACTTCTAAGCCTAAGTCTTGCTCTATTTTTTGCCCCATCAAGCGCGGTCCGTAAGTTTCAGTTTGATAATGCCCAGCAAAAAGAACACTCATCCTCGCCTCTTGGCACTCGTGATACAAGGCATGCGAGGACTCTCCAGTGATATACAAATCAACCTCCTCAACCATCGCTTGACGTACTTCGTTGGGAGCATCTCCCGAAATGATCGCCACAGACCGAACACCCCCTTCGCCAAACTCCCACCTCAGCGATGTTTGGTCACTTAGCTCTAATTGTTTTTGGACTTCACTGAGCGACAAGGCTTTAGGCAACAGACCTTTGCAACCAATCATTTGACCACCATACGCTCCAAAAGGCTTTACATCAGTTAAGCTTAAAGCCTTAGCAAGCCCGGTATTGTTACCAACAGTAGGATGGGCATCTAACGGCAAATGAGCCGCATAGAGAGCCAAATGGTTATCGATAAGGTATTTAACACGATCGTAATGGCCACCCTGAATCGCCAAAGGTTTACCCCAAAATAAGCCATGGTGAACAAACAACATCTGAGCATTTTGAGCCACCGCTTGTTCAAACACGGCCAGTCCCGAATCAACCGCACATGCAACCTTGGCCACATCGGCATCTAAGTCGCCAAGTTGAAGACCATTGAGCGATATATCTTCGAAATCGGCTAACGCCAACTCTTGATTCAACCAACGTACGATTTTTTGCAATTTCATCGTGTCCCTCCTGTTAAAATATCATGCGTTTTGCACACCGATGCCTCCCAATCCAAAATCTCAATACGACGTTCTCCTTTGCGAATCATTTGGCTTCTCAATCCCTCATCATGCCAGACCTTCCATAAAGCTTCTTTCATATCTTTCACCGATCGCGGATCGACATAGTAACAGGCATCCAAACCCACTTCGGGCAAAGACGACACATTGGACGTAATGGTGGGAACCCCATAGTGCAAGGCTTCCACCACTGGTAAACCAAAACCCTCATACAAAGAAGGATAAACAAACACCCACGCATGATAGAGTAAATCACCCAAAACGCGATCCGAAGGATGATTAACAAAAACAACATCATCTTTGAGATCCATCTTGGTAATCAAATCGACAATCACACGGTACGACTTCCAATGAGTATCCCAGTTGCCAGCCACCACAAACTGAAAGGGCAACTCTCGACCATCTTGTTTAAGACCGTGCATAGCTTGAATCACGAGTTCCACATTTTTGCGATACAGCAGTTGACCAATAAACAACACATAAGGCTTTTTAATTTGCTGCTCTTGCTTGATGTGCTCAATCATCGAATGAGCCTTCACCTGATCTTTAACTGAAAACAAAGGCGTTGGGCCTAAAAAGGTCACGGTAATTTTACCTTCGGGAACTTTGGCATACGTAACAATGTCTTGCTTTGAATGCTCAGAAATGGTCAAAATATGCTCCGCCACCTTAGCTGAGTGCAAAATTTTACAACGAATATATGCCAAGCGTATTGGGGACAAGTGTTTATTTTCGACAAAGAAATGCATATCAAAAATCATGGTCACCTTACGAAAATGCTTTGAACTCGGCGAAATGTTGCATGGTGAAAACAAGACATTCACACCCCTTTTGCGCAACAAGCGCGGCAATTGATACTGTTCATAAAGAACGCGTCGCCACTTTTTGTTAGTATTGATTGGACAGATCAAATTAGTAACATTGTCCTGTTTGACACCATAGGTGGACACATTATGCTTAGACAAAATCAAGATATACTCATTGTCTTGGTCCATACGAGTGAGATCTTGAATAATCGTTTTACAGTAACGCTCAGCACCAGCAATTACGGTGGATAAGCCTAAAACATTGATCGCTATTTTCATTGTTTTCTCTTCACTTTTTAATGACCTAACCTCGATGTCGCGACTCAATCATACTTCTAGCAGCACAACTTTCTTAGAACATTGCGCGCTTTCCTCCTCCATTGATACCTCCGATGATTCGATTTTAGCGTCTCTTGTTCTTGAGGTCTTAAGTGAAATAAGGTTGAGTAAGACAATTAAACACAGGAGCAATTTTGGCCGCACATTCATTTTTAATCCCCTCCCAAACTTCGAAATAGCCCCCATAACTTTCGGGCCAATCTCGGTTAAGGTACAAAAGAACATTAAGTCGACGATCAAGCTGATAACGCGGGTGCTTGTTAAAATCAACATGTATCTTTACCCCTCCCCCCCCGAACAACTCTGATGTAAGCCACCTCCTTCGAAATAAGGATCGGGAATTAAGTGCTCGATCCCAGTTAGTTTACTCAGAAAATCCAAAAAAGGTTCCGAGTTCAAATAATGCAACACAAAGCGCGTGTAAGGCCCCGTCGGAACCTTGCCTTTGACTTGTTGCTTGTTACTCCAAAGCATTTTGAAACTGACGCCAATTTTGAAAACCATCAGCTCTAGGAAATTCATCCAAGACTTTCAACAAAAGCTCTTCGGACAAAAAATCATCAAAGTACATATGAGGAAAAGATTTGCCATTTTGGTAAACTTTCTTATGCTTAACCGCCAATCCCATTAGATCCGAGGCACTGGGCAATGCCTTAAAAGCTTCTTCGATATTCATATTTTGTACTCCAAACTAAAAGCCCATCTTAACACACTAAAAGAGGTACAAACTAACCGAAGCATCAAATGCTTCGGGAATATGTTGTAGCTGAGGCTCTTGGCCAGACAACCAAACAATCGACACCACATCAAAGCGCAATGTATCGTATGCAGGCTCTTGATCTTGTAAATAATGCAGGGCCACTTGAATAATTTTTTGCTGCTTAACCACCGTGACCGCAGTAAAAGGATCACCCCATTCTTGAGAGCGACGTGTTTTAACTTCAGTAAACACTAAGGTGAGTTCTTGACGTGCAATCAGATCAATTTCGCCCAACGAGGTCTGGTAATTGGTTTCGAGAATACGATAACCATTATTTCGCAGGTAATCCGCAGCCAATCGCTCACCAGCATCACCCGTTTTTTTATTGGCCTTACGACGCAAACTCATCCTCATTCGCCAATAATCTTTATCAAAACACGTTTGCGCCGACAACCATCAAACTCGCCATAGAAAATCTCTTCCCACGGACCAAAGTCCAACTGCCCTTGAGTGATCGCAACAACAACTTCACGTCCCATAATTGTTCGCTTCAAATGAGCATCCCCATTATCTTCACCAGTGCGATGATGTGCATATTTATCCACATCATAAGGGGCTAAACCTTCAAGCCACTCCAAATAATCTTGATGCAAACCCGACTCGTTGTCGTTAATAAACACACTCGACGTGATATGCATCGCATTGACCAAACACAGACCTTCCTTAATCCCACTTTCCCGCAACACTTCGTTCACTTGCGAGGTCAAATGCACAATCTCATAACGCTTAACTGTGTTCAACCAAATCTCTTTGCGATAATGTTTCATGTTTCAAATCCTCCGCCACTTTGTAGATATCACCCGCTCCCAACACAAACACCACGTCTCCTTTCTTCGCCATCGATGCCAAGACATCTAAAGTCTGTGTTTTGTCGTCCAAAACCGTCACATGGCGAAAACCCTTCTTTTGCATGAGTTCAGCTAATAAAAAGGCATTCACACCCTCAATAGGTTCTTCGCGGGCAGGATAAATCGGCAACACGATCACCTGGTCCACCTTACACAGCTCTGTCGCAAATTCTTCGGCAAAATGGGCTGTGCGACTGTATAAATGAGGCTGAAACACCACAATTCGACGCCCCCCCTCTGGAGACTCAACACTTTCTAAGGTCGCCCGAATCTCCGTAGGATGATGCGCATAGTCTTCAATTAGCGTATATCCCTGATGGAGAGGATAAATCCCCATGCGACGTTGAATCCCTGTGAAATTTTTTAAGCCACGCACGCACAGATCAAAGGCCAAGCCAAAACCCACGCCTGTCGCCAGCGCAGCTAAAGCATTAAGAACATTATGACGGCCTAAGGTTTTGAGTTCGACACGCCCCCAATGTCCGATAGCTCCCAACCGAGGACTGGTATTATAAACATCAAACCTGGCCCAAGGATTTTGAAAATTATTCGAAAACTCTACATTTTGAGCATAAAGATCGGCCTCAGCATCCCAACCATAAGTCAAGCAACGGCAACTTAAACGATGTTGCAAACTTTTAAGTGCGGGATCATCCAAACACAGAACGGTGAAACCATAAAACGGAACTTTGTTCATAAATAACACAAAATCGTCTTTTAAAGCTTCAAGATTTTCATAATATTCGACGTGTTCAAAATCTATGTTAGTCACCACGGCTATAGTGGGGGCTAACTTTAAAAAGGATCCATCATGCTCATCTGTTTCGGACACCAAAATATCTCCACGCCCCCACTTGGCGCACGAACCTTGACGCTGCAAGACTCCACCAACAATCACTGTCGACTCCACATCGAACGCCCATAAAACATCGGCAATCATGCTTGTCGTGGTCGTTTTGCCATGAGACCCCGCCACAGCTACCACATGTTGCTTCAGCCGGGTAATATCGGCCAATAGCTCGCCACGTACAATGCTTGGAATACCGCGTTCTTGGGCGACCACACGCTCAAGATTAGTCGCATCAACCGCTGCGGAATACACCAATAAGTCAACATCTTCAGCCACATGGCTCGCTTGATGCCCCACATACACACTGGCACCCAAAAGCGCTAAACGCCTGGTGATATCCGTCGCAACAAGATCAGAACCAGTCACCTGGTAACCCAGGCTTAACAAAATTTCGGCCAGGCCACTCATCCCAAGGCCACCAATTCCAACAAAATGAACATTTTTGTAGCCGTGTAGCATACGACGCGATCCATCCTTCAAAGCTGATAAAAACACGATCAAGGTTTTAAGGTTAGGCCATCGCTATGCTTTTTGTCAAGCAAACTACAAAATGATAAGAATAAAAAAAGCTCCCGCAGATAAGGGCCACGAGATACCACAAAAAATTAAACTTGAGCAAAAAGCTCCTGAATCACCACACTCGCTGCTCCCAGAGCCAAAAGTTCATCTCCTAAGGTCGAGGGAATCACTTTAAGCACATTAGAAACTTCTTCGACGGCATGTTTCTTAACAGACTTACGCACAGAATCCAAAAAGATCGGTCCCGCATCTTCGATACCCCCTCCAATAACGACAACCTCGGGATTGAGCAAGTTAACTAAAAATGCCACCTTTTGCCCTAAACGCACACCCGCATCTTGAATCACCTCCACACACACACGATCCCCATTTTGAGCAGCCAGTATAATAGCCTCTAACTTCGGGTGCTCCCCATTGTACAAAGTGGATTCTTCTCCATTTTTCAATCGGAGATAAACATCATCACAAATGCCTAAATCAAAATAGTCTTGCCGCAAATCACTGATCTTGGTCTGATCTTCGAAATCAATCCCCAAGGAACCCGCGGTTCCCCCAGTTCCTCGAAACAATTGACCACAAATGATATAACCACAACCAACGCCCGAATACATAAATAAAACATTTTGCACATCGGAACTTAGGTTCATCCAACGTTCTCCCGAAACAGCAACAATATCACTTCGTTCAATAAAAATAGGCATACGAAAGCGACGTTCCAAAACCGAACGAACAGGTAAGCACATCGAAATGTTCATTTCTCCAACCGAACTCGGCCATTTGACCGTGTTTCCACGTTCATCAAGCACCCCTGGCAAAGCGGCACCAATCCCCTTAATTTTATCAACCTCAACCCCAGATTCGGCAATCACTTGATCCAACAAGTTAGCCATTTCTTCAATCAAAGCACCCGAACGATTGCTCGAATCCCAAATCAAGCTTTTCTTTTTAACCAAATGAGACCCATAATCAATCAAGACGCACACAATCTCATTGAATTGTGGACTCACACCAATACCAACCACATAGCCTGAATTATAATTCAGATCCACCAAAGCTGGTTTGCGTCCTCCCGAAGAAACATCAAATCCTTTTTCTTCAATCAAGCCAGCTTTGATGTAGTTGTTGATGTAATTCGACACGGTCACGATATTCAATTCAGTGATTTTAGAAATGTCCGTTTTCGTCAGAGGACCACTCTTCCCAATCAGTTCTAAAATAGCAATGTTTTTGCGTTCGCGATCGGATAAAATCTGGTCTTTTAAAAGTCTTTGTCTGATCATAAAACTCCCCTATCTCCCCACACAACGGGATTACTTTATTTGTAACATTTCGACACGCATCTATTATCATAAGCAATTAAAAAGATGTCAAGAAAACATTACAAAAAAATTCAGATAATGTTCTATTAATACCCAAATCCAAAAATAAAAACCACTTAACCACTATTTTTTCACTTAAATATTATTATTTCACCAACAATCAATTGCCTAATGCTTTTGTCCATTTAATTCAGAGCGTTTTTCACTGATTTTTTGATTTTCAAGCAAATTTTGCCATCCTTAGTAAAAAAGGCTTATTAGCAATATATTAATTTATGTTAGCAATTGTTTAAGCTATTTAATTCATCTTAACACTTGATTAACTAAGCTGTGATATTGTGCTTGGCATTTAATCATTATCTATCTACCATGCTAGATTACTTTGGCAGCGATGTTGTAAAGACGGTGACGCACATATGTTGCTCTTTTGTTGACAAATTCAAGCGGCAGTAGTTGACGCATTAGGGCGAACAGATGATAAGAAAAACTACAAATATCAAAATAGAAGGCATTGGCAGCAAAATCGCCACAAGGCATTTGTTTTGCCCCAAAATCATCTTTTAACTCTTTAATACGATTTTCACTATCCTCCGCTCTTTGATTGTAAAAATATACAATCTCACTGTTATTTAAACCCTCAAAGTTAGTGGCAATCATGCGATAGACATACATAGCAATCGCAAGACTTTGGTCTGTGTCATTGGCATTATCCATATTCATGTCTAAATCCATCTGGTTTTGTCCTTTGATTTGGGTTCTTTGCACGATTAAATCAAAAACTTTGCCTTTATTGCCTTTAACATTAATAAAATGTTGTATTTTAAAAGTGGTTTGCCCCTCAACATCATTTCCTTGTTTATCAAGTAAAGGCTGCCACTTATTATCTTTATCAAGAATAATATCTTTGAGGGATTTGCACATCTTTGCTCTAATGGCAAATTCAATGTTGTTGTCAAAACAATACGCAACTTATTTACCTTGATACCCTAAGACAAAGCACTTTGACAGTGTTTAATAAACCCAAGATTGTCTTTTGCTGGCGAAGTATTGCCCGCCCTAAAGTCGGTGGCTACTATCTTATGCCCTGTTTGGGCAATGTGTCCTACCATTGGCATATAGCCCTTATATTTTTTGCCACACATTTCCCACCTTCGTGTTGGCTTAGTAGTAAGGTATTGATAAAAGTTGAAATTTAAGAGCACTATTGCTATTTAAAGCAGGGAAATACTGGTCAATGGCCTTTTATTGATTACATTAAATGTGCGGGTGCTAACAAGCCTGTGCGGGCAGTTGTTAGAAGTTCATTAGTGGAGGTGAGTTTATAGTTTAAAATATTCATAAGCAGAGAAGTTTACTTAGGGGATAATAAAATATTTTTTAATAAATATAAAAAGCAAAGAAAAAATCCTTTAGAGAAAAAAGCAAAGTTGATCTATAAGCCAGATTCTGTCGCGAACCATCATTCATCTTTGCAACCAACCCGAAAACATATAGCGGGTCACTATCACGCTTTCTACTTGGTCTTGCTCCAGATGGGGTTTGCCCAGCTTTTGGTGTCGCCACCAAAACTGGTGAGCTCTTACCTCACCGTTTCACCCTTACCCTCGGACTCTAAAGACCCAAGGCGGTTTGGTTTCTGTGGCACTTTCCTTAAGGTCACCCTCACTGCCTTTCAATGCAGCATCTTACCCTGTGGAGTCTGGACTTTCCTGCCTTACCTCTTTAAAAGAAGTAACACCGATGGTCCAATCAACTTTGCTTTTTTAAACCATTCCCATGACAACATCCCACAACTTACTTGCCATGTCTCTCATAGAATACGACCTAACCCTTAAACGAGCGCTTCTTCAAGTATGTCATTTTTTTTTCGATCCCCGCAGCCGCTTGCAAAGCTTCAACTTTATCAAGTTTCTCCCAAGGGAAATGCCGATCCGAACGGCCAAAGTGCCCATAAGTGGCTGTCCGTTGATAGATCGGACGCTTCAATTGTAACTGCTCAATAATTGCTACAGGCCTTAAATCAAACTCGTTGCGAATCACAGCTTCAATTTGGCTCTCTTCGATAACATGTGTGCCAAGAGTATCCACCTGAATCGAAACAGGTTCGGCCACCCCAATCGCATAAGCCAGTTGCACTTCACAACGATCGGCCAACCCAGCGGCTACCACATTTTTAGCCACATAACGTGCAGCATAAGCAGCACTGCGATCGACCTTAGAAGGATCTTTTCCAGAAAAAGCACCACCACCATGGTGCCCCATTCCACCATAAGTATCCACAATAATTTTACGCCCAGTCAAACCACAATCTCCCAAAGGACCTCCCACCACAAAACGACCTGTTGGATTAATGTAGATCTTGGTTTGATCATCAAGCAATTCTTGAGGTAAAACATTCGCAATCAATTTATTTTTAATATCTTGCTCGATCTGCTCATGGGAGACATCTTTGGAATGCTGGGTCGAAATCACCACCGCATCAATCCTTTGAGGCTGCTTGTTCTCGTCGTATTGAACCGTTACTTGCGACTTCGAATCAGGCCAAATATAATCAAGCTCTCCCGATTTCCTTAAAGTCGCTAATTCTTTAACCAATATATGCGCTAAGTGAATCGGCAAAGGCATATAAGATATTGTCTCTCGGCACGCGTAGCCGAACATCAATCCTTGATCACCCGCACCTTGCTCTTTGTGCAAACCCTCTCCCTCAGTCACACCTTGGGCAATATCGGGTGATTGTTCATCAATCGAAATCAATACCGCACAGGTATTAAAGTCAAAACCCTTGCACGAATTATCAAAACCAATCTCCGAAATAATTTTGCGCACCAATCGTTGAATATCAACAGTTGCATGGGTCGTCACCTCACCTGCTACAACCACCATGCCTGTCGTGATCAACGTTTCGCAAGCAACACGTGAATCGGGATCTTGCTTAAGCATCGCATCCAAAATCGCATCCGATATTTGATCGGCCATTTTATCAGGATGCCCTTCACTCACCGATTCCGATGTAAAGAAAAATGTACGGCTCATAAATTTTACCTCTCATTCCATATTTTGCACAGCAGCATAGCTTTCTTTGCTACCTATGTCATACCACTTCCCTTTAAGGGAATAGGTCCATATATTCTCTTGGAGCACCAACCAATCAATAAAATTGCCTGGAGCATCTAAGTTCTGTCCCCTTTCGATATAAACTCTCAAGTTATCTAAAACAGAACGTGGAAAATAGTAAATGCATGTCGCCACCAATGATGATGGCGGTTGTTTGCTTTTTTCCACAAAGCTTATTATTTTACCATGCGCATCTGTGGTAACAACCCCATACATCTTAAGTTGTGTCTTATCTTCAAAGGGATAAACCGCAATAACCCCTTCATTTCGACTTTGCCCTAACTGAACCAAACCCACCAAGTCGTCATCAAAAAGGTTATCTCCAGCAATCACAAGAACATCCGAATCAACACCACAAGAGTCCACCACAAAACCAATGTCTCGAATGGCCCCTAAACGCGTTTCAATCGTAGCAGTTTCATCATTCACAATCGTAATCGGATGCCGACAATCTTTCTGTTGCGCCCACTTTTCAAAATGTTCCACAAAAACCGCATTAGAAACAACATAAATACGATCAATGACCTTAAAAGAATCCAAATGATCGATAATGAAATCAATGATTGGTTTACCCTGAATCAGCAACAAAGGCTTCGGCTGATTACGCGTCAGTGGGTATAACCGTGTGGCATAGCCAGCAGCCAAAATAATCACATTCACGCAGACACCTCCCCTTGATCCAAAATACGATTGACGCGTTGCTTTGCATCTTCTTTCAATTCATTAGCACGCTTATATTTAAATGCTCTTTGAGCAAAATCCTGAGCTTCGCCCAAACTGACAGAACGAATCATCCTCTTCACTTCAGGCACAACACTATGACTCACACTCAAACAATCCAAACCGAGACCAATCAGTAACTCAATAGACAACGGATCACTCGACATCTCTCCACACATGCTCACATCGATGCCTTGGTCATGCCCAGCCTTAACCACTTGATCAATAAATCGAACAATCGCAGGGTGCAGGGGATCATAATAACAGGCAATTTTTTCATTACCGCGATCGACAGCTAAGGTGTACTGAATTAAATCATTGGTTCCAATACTAAAAAAATCCACATGAGACGCCAATAAGTCAGCCGTCACAGCCGCCGAAGGCGTTTCAATCATAGCTCCAATCGGAACATTTTCCCTAAACGGCTCCCCAGACTCGAGTAATTCTTGCTTTACTTCCGCCAAGATAGACTTAGCCACTAACAATTCTTCCAAACCAGCAATCATGGGAAACATGATTTTAAGAGATCCATGAACCGAAGCACGCAATAGCGCTCGCAATTGAACTTTAAACACATCGACACGATCCAAACAGTACCTTATCGCACGCCAACCCAAAGCTGGATTTTCTTCTTTTGGAATACCTAATTGTGGTGTAAGTTTGTCACCTCCAACATCCAGCGTTCTCACCACTACGGGCTTATCTCCCACAGCTTTTAAAATGGACATGTAAATCCCATAATGCTCTTCTTCACTCGGCAAATCAAGACGATTCATATACAAAAATTCCGTTCGAAATAATCCAATACCCTCGGATCCGTTGTCCATGGCCGAATAAACATCTTTGGGCAACTCTATGTTAGCCATAAGGTTAACCTTGTGTTGATCACGCGTTTCTGCCGGAAGGTTTTTTAATTTCTTCAACTCTTTGGTGTAACGGCGATACTCTTCTTGCTTACGACGATAATCCTCCAGAACATTGGTCGCGGGATTAATAAACACTTGACCTTCCATAGCATCAATGATGATGATATCACCCGTTTGAATATGTTTGGATGCAAAACGAGACCCCACAATCGCAGGCACCTTAAGCGATCGAGCCACGATTGCTGCATGGGATGTTTTAGAACCCGCATCGGTCACAAAGCCTACAACATTCTCCATATGCATCATCACCACATCCGAAGGTAATATATCTGGAGCAACCAAAACACAAGGCTCCTCAAAGGATTGCACCCTCAAATCTTCGCAACTACTCAAGTTTTTCAAAACTCGTCGCCCAACATCTTCAATATCCGCTAATCTTTCACGAATATAGGGGTCTTCCATCAACGAAAATTGTTCAAAATACTCTTGAAGGATTTGATAAAAAACAAATTCGATATTGAGAAGCTGTTTGCTCAACCTCTTTTCGAGATCATCGTACAAAAGAGGATCATCCAAAATAAGCAAGTGGACATTAAAAATCGCCGCATTTTTTTGGCCAATTTTAAGTTCTACTTCGTCACGAATACCATTGATCTCAACACGCGTTTGTTCAACAGCCATTCGAAAACGTTCCAATTCGCCAGCAAGATCGGCTTCCTGAATCGTTCGATGCGACACTTGCAAAGAGTGCGTCTTCATGACATAAGCAGGTGCAATCACATAACCTGCAGATGCGGGAATACCCTTAATGTTTTGTAACTCTTCATGATTCATCGAAATATCCTGTGATAAGTTCTTCGATAGCGTTTAAGGCCTCTTCTGCATCTGTCCCTTCAGCCACAAAGGTTAGACTTGTACCCTTAGATGCTGCTAACATTAAAACCCCCATAATGCTTTTGGCATTAATCTCCATATCGTCCTTAATGATAAAAATATTTGCCGAAAACCCACTTGCCTTTTCAACAAGCCTCGCTGCAGGACGAGCGTGCATCCCTGTCTCATTAAGGATTTTAATTTTTTTCTTAAATTTATTTTCTTCCACCATCATACTCACAATCAAAAAGATCCATCCAATAATTGTTTATCTTTATTCATAATATTAAGCATCTTGCGTTCTATCTCCGCAACAGGATTAACTCCCATTTTTTTTAACCTTTGCGTCGACGTTGCAACTTCAATCAATATCGCAATATTTCGACCTGGTTTGACAGGAATCACAAAATGAGGCAACGACATGCCTAAAATATCATACGTTTTTTCTTCGAGACCTAAGCGCTCATATTCTTTAGAAGCATCCCAGTCCTCTAAACTAACAACAAAACCTATCCGTTTTTGGTTCCGCACAGCACTCGCCCCATAAATACTTCTAACATCAATAATGCCCAAACCACGAATTTCCATATGATGACGAACAAAGCTCGTTCCCGACCCAACCAAGTAACGTCCCATTTTTTTAGTCACCATAACCACGTCGTCGCTCACCAAACGATGGCCCCTTTCAACCAGTTCAAGAGCACACTCACTTTTTCCAACACCACTGCCCCCCAACAATAAAACGCCTACTCCATGAACATCCATTAAGGTTCCATGAAAAGTTTTCGAAGGAGAAAAAACCTCTTCAAGGTACAAAGTCAAATTCCCAACAACCCTCGTGGTGGTCATCGAGGTAGACACCAAGGCAATGTTACACTTTTCAGCCTGCTCAATAAACAAAGGTGGAATCTTAATATTGCGGGTAAAAATAACCAAAGGAGACTTGTAAGACATAAATTTCTTGATACGAATATTGCACTGACGCGCCGACAACTGATTCAAAAAACTCATTTCCGTTTTTCCAATCACTTGGACACGTTTGTCGCCAAAATAATCGTAGTAACCAGCAAAAGCCAAGCCCGCACGATTCACATCAGGAACTCTAATCCTATTCTTTAAAGATGCGTCTCCAAGCATAACTCGTTTAAACTTAAGCAAAAAGTCCATTTCAAACAAAAGATCATCGACAGTCAGCTTACGCTTCATGAAGACCTCTCTTTCTTAGCCAGAGTTCGCAAAAAACGGAATAAATCAAACACGAGCCTTATCTTCGCGTTCAATGATTTTGTAAATGACCGAAGCATCTTCAGCTTCCAACAACTCTTGACGAAAAAGTTTGTCTTTGAGCAAACTTGAAATTCTCGCCAAGGCTTTCAAATGCTGTCCTATCGAATTTTTAGGTGTGAGTAGCAAGAATAAAATTTTAACAGGAACACCATCTAAGGAATCAAAATCAACTCCCGTCTTTGAACGACCAAACATTCCTACTAAATCATCAATGTCATCAATTTTGGTATGAGGAATAGCAACCCCATAACCAACACCAGTACTCCCAAGAGCCTCTCGTTCCATAAGATTTTCCACAACTTTATCACTTTTTTCAAACTTATTCAAAGACTTCATAATTCCAACCATCTCAACAAGGACGTCTTTTTTTTGCTTAGACTTCAAGTCATCCAAAACACAATCTTTCGACAAGATGTCGGTGATTTTCATCGTCTTTCTCCTCTATACATTTACTGGTTCTATTACTTCAAATTCTCCATGAGAATTTTTTCTCAAAAGGTTAATCTTTTTGGTGTCCACACGTTCAAATAGCAAAAACTCCTGCTCCAAAGCCACATATTGCATCACAGCTTCTTGAACATCCATCGACTTAACCTCAATCTCTTGAAAAACAATTTTATCTATAAGGTCTTCAGCATCACGCTCACTCTCTTCTTTAAGAATCATAATTTCTTCTTTGAGAGACGTCGCTTTGTGACTTTTCGATTTATCACGGACTTTTTGCAAGTGATGCGCAACCTTATCCACAGCTTTATCAATCGAAATATACATATCTTCCGATTCGGCCAAACCCTTAACACTTTCTTTTTTGACGGTTAAGGCAATTTCAGCCACATGAATATATTTTTTTTGAACGGATAAAGTCACATGAATTTCGGGAATAGGATTGATAATTTTCTCTAATTTTTGAACTTTGTCGTAAATATGATCTTTAATTCCATCTGTTAAATCTAAATGACGACCAACTATACTTATATTCATAACTTAATATCTCCTCAACCATCTTCTAAGTTTAAGTCCTATTATATAGGAAAAAAGAACGCACATCTACAGCTTAAACGTTTCGCCCAGATAAAAGCGTTTCGCGCAATCATCATTAATAATCTCTTCTGCCGTTCCCGACACCAACACCTTTCCTTCGTACATAATGTAAGAACGATCTGTGATCGACAATGTTTCACGCACATTGTGATCAGTCAACAAAATTGAAAGACCTTGATCCCTCAAGTTGGTAATAATTTGCTGCACCTCTGCCACAGCAATCGGGTCAACACCCGAAAAAGGCTCATCCAACATCAAAAAAGACGGATTGATTGCCAAGGCTCTGGCAATTTCCAAACGACGACGCTCCCCTCCTGATAAGGTAACGGCTTGATTTTTAGCCAAATACGCTATCCTTAAATCTTTCATAAGCTTTTCCAAGCAATATTTTCTTTGCGACATCGACAAAGGCATCATCTCTAACACAGCCATAATATTGTCTTCCACCGACAACTTACGAAAAATCGAAGGTTCCTGCGACAAATAACTCATCCCAATCCGCGCACGCTTATACATCGGCCAATGCGTGATATCTTTTTTACCATACAAAACTTGACCCTCATCGGGACGAATAAGCCCGACAATCATATGAAAGGTTGTGGTTTTACCTGCCCCATTAGGACCCAATAACCCCACAATTTCACCTTTTTTCACTTGAATACTAGTCTTATTGACAATACAACGATTGTTGTATGTCTTGACCATTTTTTTTGTCTCCAAGATAAACATAGGCCCACCTTTCTAACAGTCTGCGACCTTAAAGCCTAAATTCCAAAAAATTCCCGATCTTCCTCGGGAAAAAATAGAACCAACTGAGCTGATGGCTCGCACACGACTCGCTCACTATCAAGGAAAAAAGTAATATTATCGGCCGTAAGAATATTACCATCTTTGAGCACTTTAGGATGATCGGATAGATAAATAACTCCTTCAAGCCCATCGTACTCAGCCATCCCCCCCATAGCTTTCTTAGTATCTTGAGCAACCGCCACATTACCTTTGCAAATAACACGATCCAATTTACGACTCGGACGATCAAAAAAGACCTTCATATAATCGGCTTTCAAATTAATCTGAGGATCCGAAATAACCACATTATCGAAAAATTCAACATAGTTATTTTGATAGTTCACTTCCATTTTTCCAGTACAGGTAATCACCGAAGGATGCTCGGTAGCTTGACTGCCAAAAACCTTCAACTTAACGTTCTCTTCCAAATTCGCTATATTCTTGTCTTTAACAACCCTCATATTGCGCCCCGTGATCACAGCATTGTTTTTGGTTATTTCCACATCGTTTTTCATTTCCAAAACAGCTTTTTCCGAGTCCCAATAGAGTTCCGATGTTTTCACCTTGGTACCAGAAATCTCTTCCATTTGGACATTTTCCTTAAGAAAAATATTCCCTGTTTTCGGATTATAAGTACCGCTTTGGGCCTTCAAGTACATTTCGGGATCACCATTGTCATACAAGACACCTTTGGGAGATTGCAAATCAATATCGTCTTCCTCAGGAAAAATTTCGACCGACTCCGCCAACAAATCCCATTTCTTATGCCCTTCCTGGGTATAACCAGACAAAGAAACAAGCTCGGCTTGATTCCCTTCTTGAGCTTGCACATCTGAACAGACCAAGCTCAATACACACACAATAATCGATACAACTCTCATATAATTCCTACATTCAATAAATCCTGAATATCCACAATCCCCACAACTTTTTGCGAATCGTCTAAAACAGGTAATTCATCCACTTTATTGTCGTTCATGCAACGCAAAACTTCAACAGATAAATCGCTTTGCTGAACAAAAAGCGGATCTTTGGTCATCACATCCTTGATGGTTAAATCAATCATACCAGATTGAGTCAGCAAACCACGCCTTAAATCTCCATCGGTGAAAATACCTTTAAGGTTTTCGTGTTGATCCACAATCAAAACGGCCCCCGCACTATGCGACGAAATCATTTCCACAGCATCTTTGACCGTTCGATTTTCCTCAATTATCGGTGTTTGCTTAAGCGGACGCATCACGTCCGAGACACACAACAACAGCTTGCGACCCAGTTCACCTCCAGGATGCAAACGGGCAAAGTCTTCCAAACGAAATCCTTTTTCCTCGTAAAGCACAATCGCCAAAGCATCGCCCATCGCCAAAGCGACCGTCGAACTTGCCGATGGCACTAAACCCAATGAGCAAGCTTCTTTTTCGATCGATACATCAAGCACAACATCGCTGTGTTTAGCCAAAGTCGATTCTTTGTTACCAGTCATAGCAATCAAACGAGACCCAAGCATTGCAACTAAAGGGATCATGCGCACAATCTCTTCGGTTTCTCCACTGTGAGACATAGCCAAAACAGTATCTTCCTTTTTAATCATCCCAATATCTCCATGAATCGCTTCGGCAGGATGAACATAAAATGCTGGTGTACCTGTACTTGCCATAGTGGCCGCAATTTTACGCGCTATCAACCCTGGCTTACCCATTCCAGTGCAAATAACACGACCTTGGGTCTGTTGAAGAAACTCTACAGCTCGCACAAAAGATTCATCCAAGTGATGAACCAAATTTTCCACGGCTTTGGCTTCGGTTAACAGAATTTCTTTGGCACGCTCTAACATTTAACTCTCCTTAGCCACTTTTTTGAAGGCCAAAACTTGTTTGAGAACAGCCTCGAATTGATCCAAAGGGATCATGTTAGGCCCATCACTCAAAGCCTGATCGGGATCAGGATGAACTTCAAAAAACAAACCGTCACAACCCACAACCGTCGCAGCATAAGCAAGCAAAGGAGCAAACTTACGTTGTCCCGAAGAACAACCTTGACCACCTCCAGGTAATTGAACACTATGGGTCGCATCAAACACCACAGGGTATCCCCACTGTTTCATAATCGGTATTGAGCGCATATCGCTAACGAGATTGTTATAGCCAAACGAAGCTCCTCGCTCGGTTAACATCACATTATGGCTGCCCGACTCAAGCACCTTCTTCAAGACATGCTCCATATCCCAAGGTGCCAAAAACTGACCTTTTTTGATATTTACAACACAGTCGGTCTGGGCGGCCTTAACCAGCAAATCAGTCTGGCGACATAAGAAAGCAGGAATTTGCATAATATCCAACACAGAAGATGCCTCGTCAATCTCTTCGATACCATGAATATCCGAAACAACGGGAACCTCCAACTTTTTGGAGATACGATCTAATACAGCTAAGCCTTCGGTTCGTCCTGGCCCACGAAAAGCATTCAAAGAGGAACGATTAGCCTTATCATAGGACGCTTTAAAGATAAATGTAACACCTAAACGCTGCGTTATTTCTTTAAGCGCTTGAGCCACTTCGAAAGCTAAAGCCTCGCTTTCGATCACGCAAGGTCCAGCCATCACAAAAAGAGAATCTTTCACAATCCCAAGCCGCGTTAATTGAGATCCTAAAAACGCTTGCATAGCTCGAACTAACTCGCAAGAATCTTGACGATTTGAGCTACATCATCCTCATCGGATAATTCTTGTTTACGAATAAAGCACAAGCCTAAGCCAAAACTTTTGTCGCTCACATACTCTTCCACCCGAACCAGGCGTGCCAATAAAGAGCCTTCGACCTCTATCACAGAAGCGTCCATCTCTATCACGTTAGATAAGGTATTCAAATCGAGATTAACGACCAAAATGGTCCCCATTGGAAAACTCACATCCGATTCAAATAACAAACCACAAGCACTCACATTTTTCGTATAACCCACAGGAATCACTTGCAATTCATCTTTCTGAAAGACCCGTACATCCACTTGAGATGTGTAGTCAACACGTAAAAATTCACGTTTTTCTATTCCTTGATAAATAGTCATAACTTTTCCCTCCTTAAACAACTACGCACTCACAGGAGTGTATTAAGTTGTTGAGTTTTTTGAACAATACAACCTTCACTAATTCCCAAAAATTCCAAAATCAACGAACGTGCTCCGTGTTCGATAAACTTATCTTTAATCCCTATACGCTTAACCTTAACATCTTGCAATTCTTGTTGCTCCAGGGACTCCATAACAGCCGAACCAACACCTCCCATAAGAGTCCCCTCTTCCACAATCAAAAAAGCCTTATGCGTTTCAGCCATTCGTTTGATTAGCTCATGATCAAGAGGCTTCACAAAACGTAGATTAACCAAGGAAGGCTTTAAACCCTCTTTTTGCAAGGTTTTTATTGCCTGAAACGCCATCGGCACGGTTGAACCAATGGCAAAAATAGCCACGTCTTGTCCTTCTTGCAATACTTCGGCCTTACCCAACTGAATTTCCTGATCAGGACAATCGGCAAACAACAGATCTTGCACCGTATCTTTGGGATAACACAAGGTTGCTGGACCATCCAAAGTCAGACCAAATCTCAGCATTGCCGACAACTCAGAACCATCTTTAGGCAACATGATCTTCATTTCAGGAATCGCGCGCAACAAAGGAATCGTAAACACACCATTGTGTGTTGCACCATCCTCACCAACAATACCCATACGATCTAAACAAAACAACACATTAGCTCGCTGCAAACAAACATCCTGCAACACCTGATCCAGAGCGCGTTGAAGAAAGGTTGCATAAATAGCAGCAATCGGTCTCTTTCCGCCCTTAGCTAAAGCACCAGCATAAGTCACGCAATGCTGCTCAGCAATACCTACATCAAAGAAACGATCTGGATATTTCTCAGCAAAGTCCGACAAACCAACACCCGTTGGCATCGCCGCCGTCAACGCCACCACATCTTTGTTTTCTTGGGCCACATCAAGAATAGTTTTAGAAAAAACTTTGGTAAAAGGAAGTGGGTTGGATGACTTTTTGACAGCAACCCCCGTTTTAATATTAAACGCCGATATCCCATGATAAATATCAGGCTTAACTTCAGCTGGCTTATAACCCTTACCTTTAGTTGTGATAACATGCAATAAAATAGGTCCAGATAATTTTTTAACACTGTTAAAAGTCTGGATCAAAGCAGGTAAATTATGACCATCGATAGGCCCAGAATACAAGAAACCCAACTCTTCAAACAACATGCCTGGAACCAATAAACCTTTTAGACCTTCCTCGACCTTAGCCACCGTATGAGTCGCCAAGTCACCAATTGTATCGGGAAGTTTTTTAAACAAATCACGCACATCATGACGAACCCTATTGTAAAGAGGTGCTATAATAATGCGATTGAGATACTCCGCCATCGCACCCACATTTTTGGAAATCGACATTTCATTATCATTGAGAACGACAATTAAATTTTTCTTAAGCTGTCCAGCATTATTGATCGCTTCAAAAGCCATGCCCGCAGTTAACGCACCATCACCCACAACCGCAATCACATTCTCATCACCACCATTCAAATCACGCACAGTAGCCATACCCAATGCTTGCGAAATCGATGTACTACTATGCCCCACAGTAAATAGATCATACTCACTCTCATCAATGTTTGGATAGCCACTAATCCCACCATACTTTTTGAGAGTCGAAAACTGATCCCGACGACCCGTTAAAATCTTATGTGCATAAGCCTGATGTCCGACATCCCACATCACTTTGTCTTTGGGAGTATCAAAAGCATAGTGTAAGGCTAAAGTAAGCTCAACCACACCCAAAGGGGGCCCCAAATGGCCTCCATTTTTGGACACGGTGTTAATGATAATATCACGGATCTGCTGAGCGATCTCCAGAAGTTGAGCTATGTTAAGTTGCCTTAAATCTTTAGGGTCTTGAATATCTTGAATCGAAACAGCCATATAAACTCCTCTTTCCTCACTCCTTGCGCATCGCAACAAAGTCAGCTAATTGTTCTAAAATTTCTCGCTTTTTTGCATCTAAAACAGTCAGCGCCTCTTTAGCCTCACGAATACAAGTATCAGCTAAGTCACGAGCCTTTTCTTCACTCAAAATCACAGCGTAATTATCATGATCAAACAAATCATCAACCACTTGAAATGAAAAACCTATTTTTTCACCATAAACAGCAATTGCTGCAATCACCTCGGGCGATGCTTCAGCCAAATAAGCTCCCGCCAAACAAGCAACTTGGATCAATTTACCTGTTTTGTGCTTATGAATATATTCGAGCAATGGCTCGGTTAATTCCATCTGACCCTTAGCCAATAAAATATCCATCACTTGACCCCCGACAACTCCCTGAGAACCAATAGCCTTAGCAATCAAACCTACCACACGTGGATCCATTACTTCAAAAGCCAATGTTAACAACGCATCCCCCGATAAAATAGCCACAGCTTCACCAAACTTTTTATGATTCGCCAACTGACCTCGACGATAATAATCATCATCCATCGAAGGCAAATCATCATGAATTAAAGAATAGGTGTGAATCATTTCAAGAGAAACGGCTGTATGCAAAGCTAAACGTTCATCCCCACCACAGGCATCACAGATGGCTAAGGTCAAAAGAGATCGGAAACGTTTGCCTCCAGCAAAAATACTATAGCGCATCGCTTCGTGAATCAATTCAGGATATTCCTTAGCCGACGGAAGCAACTGCTCTAAGGTTTGGTTAACCACATCTTTTTTGGCTACCAAATACTGTTCTAAAACCTGTGTATTTTTAATTTTTGTCATTTGCCTGTATCACTCTTCTTTTTCAAACGGCTCCAACTCCGTGTCCCCATTTTTTTCAATCAAAGCTTCTACTTTTTGCTCCGCCGTCTGCAACATTTTGCTACATTGGCGCACATTTTTAATACCCTCTTCGAAAAGTTTTAAGGACTCATCCAGAGAAACATCACCTTTTTCCAAGGTAGCCACAACTTCTTCCAGCTTCTCGAGCTGATTTTCAAAACTTTGTGCACTTTTTTTTGCCATTACTCTTCACCTATATTATGCTTGAGGACACACACGATCCACAAGCGAGTATACATCTCCATCATGGAGCTGTGTTTTGATCAGCATACCCTCTAAAAGAGAATGAGTAGATTTTATCACATCTCCACTTTCGGCATCAAATACAATACTATATCCGCGTGAAATAACATTTAAAGGACTTAAAACATTAATTTTACCAATTTGCCCAGAAACACTCTCTCGAGATCGTTTTAAACGATAATCAATCGTACGCAAAAGAGCGTGTTCCAAATGCTTAAGCTCTTCTTTGTTCCAAGCCAAACGTTGCCAAGGACTTAAAAGGTTCAAACGCTCCTGGAGAGCTTTTAAACGCAGGCGTCGTTCTTCTTGATTCACTTGATGGCAACCATGCAACTGCTCCTCGAGTGCATCCACCTGTTGCTGGCACTGTTGCAAACAGCTCACATAGTCCCGAAACGAATGGTTCTGCACCAACAAACGAAGCTCTTGCCAACGATCGGCCAAAACCCGTCGCATCGACTGAACTAAATTTTTATAGCTGTAAGCCAAACGCCGTTGCAAATCGGCAACATCAGGCACCACCAACTCAGCAGCTGCCGAGGGTGTTGGTGCACGCATATCGGCCACAAAGTCAGCAATCGAAAAATCAATCTCATGACCCACCGCCGACACAATCGGAATATCCGAAGCATAAATAGCCCGTGCCACAATCTCTTCATTAAATGCCCACAAATCTTCCATGCTACCACCACCTCGTCCCACAATCAAAACATCGATGTGGGCATACCCATTGCAGAGTTCAATCGCACTAGCAATTTCCTGAGCCGCTCCCTCTCCTTGCACTTTCACTGGACAAACAAGAACGTCCACCACGGGGTAGCGACGCTCCAAAACATTCAAAATATCTCGAATGGCTGCTCCCGTGGGCGAAGTCACCACTCCAATCGTTTGAGGATAAGCAGGAACATCACGTTTTATGTGCTCATCGAATAAGCCCTCGGCCTTCAATTTTTCTTTGAGTTGCTCAAAGGCCAACTGTAACGCACCAACGCCCTTCGGTTCAATGTATTGCCCCATAATCTGATACTGACCCGATCGTGCATAGACCGTCACAGGCCCCGAAACCACGACCTCCATCCCATTTTTGATCTCGAATTTAAGATAACGATTCACACTGGCAAAAATCACAAGACAAATCTGAGCACCCTTATCCTTGAGCGTCATGTACATATGACCCGAACTATGACGGACAAAATTAGAAACTTCCCCAGACACCCAAATTTTCGTGAACGATTGCTCCAGCTGAAATTTGATTTGCTTCGTTAACTCACTAACACTCCAAATGGTTTTAGCTGTCGAGTGACTGGCTAACCCGTTCGATGTGAATAGCTCGTCCTGTTTTGGTTTCAACATCTATGATGGCTCCATTCAACCAAATATCGTCAGTGGCCACCTCAAATTTCGAATGTGGCTTATTCAAAAACTTCAAAATCACATTTTCTTTTTTACGACCAATCACACCATCACGCCCACCAGTCATTCCTAAATCCGTCATATAGGCTGTCTGTCCAGGCAAAATACGATCATCGGCCGTTTGCACATGCGTGTGCGTTCCAACTACTGCACTGACTTGCCCATCCAAAAAGAGCCCCATAGCGACTTTCTCGGACGAAGCTTCGGCATGAAAATCAATAATCACAATATCGGTCAACAGTTTAAGCTTTCCGACTTCTTCTTGAGCCGTTTTAAACGCAGCGGGCACTTTCTCCATAAACACATTGCCGAGTACATTGGTCACTCCAATCTTAATATCATCATGCCCCTGAACCCTAAACAGCATCGACCCTACACCTGGATCATTCACATAATTAGCTGGACGCAACAAACATTCGCCTTCCATAACGAAGCCCGGCTCCTTGCGTTTTTTACCCATATGGTCCCCTCCAGTCACCACATCGACACCACAATCCAAAAGGTTTTTCAGAGCTTCAGACGTAATCCCAGAACCTTTTTCACCAATATTTTCGGCATTCACAATACAAAAGTGAATATCTTTCTCTTCTTTCAGTCGTGGCCACAGTTCAACAACAGCTCGCTCACCTGCCCGCCCAACAACATCTCCTACAATCAAAATACGAACAACATCTAACATCACTTAGCATACTCCACGGCTTTGCTTTCCCGAATCACACTCACTTTAATTTGGCCAGGATACACCATTTCATCTTCAATTCTTTTAGCCAAATCACGCGCCATCAACAAGGCTTGATCATCGTTAACTTGATCAGCTTTCACGACCACGCGCACCTCACGCCCAGCCTGCAAAGCAAAGCTCTTTTCCACACCATTGAATGTCTTGGCAAGCGATTCCAGTTTGTCCAAACGATTCACATACTCATCCATATTGGAACATCGTGCCCCGGGGCGCGAAGCCGAAATGGCATCCGCCGCCGCAACCAGTACGGCATAAATGCTTTCGGGTTCCACATCTTCGTGATGTGCTTCAATTGCATTGACCACTAATTCGTCCTCTTGGTACTTACGCGCCAAATCAGCACCAATCCAAGCATGTCCCCCTTCGACTTCATGCGTTACCGCCTTGCCTAAGTCATGCAATAAGCCAACCCTTTTAGCTAAATCAATATCCAAACCTAATTCCTCAGCAAAGTGCGCCATCAAATAAGCCACTTCTTTGGAATGATGCCAAATGTTTTGCCCGTAACTGGTGCGATAATTCAAGCGCCCTAACAACTTAATGATTTCTGGATGGACATTCTGCAACCCAACTTCGTTAATCAAATCATGGCCCAAAGATTCAATATGTTCAGCCAGCTCAGACTGGACCTTCTCCACCACTTCATCAATGCGTGAAGGGTGAATACGACCATCTTTGATCAAACGTTCTAAACTCATCCGCGCCACTTCGCGACGAATCGGATCAAAGCCCGAAAGAACAATCATCTCAGGCGTATCATCAACAATCACACTCACACCCGTCGCCGCCTCAAGAGCGCGAATATTGCGACCTTCTCGCCCGATCACACGACCTTTCACGTCATCACTCGGTAATTGAACTACGGAAATAGCAACTTCGGCCACATGACCAGCCCCATACTTTTTCACCGACTCAGCAATCAAATCCTTGGCCCGTCGAGCAACTTGCCTTAAGGCCTCTTGCTCATATTTGCGAATCATCACCGCTTGGTCTTTTTGAAGATCGTGCTCGACCTTAGCCATTAGAACACGCTTCGCCTCAACAGCCGTAAGACCTGAAGCTTTCTCCAAAAGCTCCAATTGTTTCGATAAAACACCTTCGAGGTGTTGAGTTTTATCCTGCCATTCTTTCTCCAACTTAGCTACACTCTCTTGCTGCTGCTTAAGATCTTTTTCCAAATTTTCACAGATAGCTAAACGCTGATCAAGTTTATCTTCACGCACTTCCAAACGCTGCTCATGTTTTTGAAAATCTTCACGACGCAAAGTTATTTCTTGTTCAAATTGAGTTTGCTGCTCAAAAATTTTGGAACGTGCCTCCAATTCGAGCTCTTTGCTCTTATTTTCAGCCTCCCTCAGCGCCTCTTCGATGATCTTTTGGGTTTGATTTTGTGCCGAAAGCATGTTCCTCCGTGCTGATAACTTACTCAGGCCGTAACCCACAAAAAAGCTCCCTGGGATAGCTACTAAAAGCACAATATTCAAAACAAATGTCTGATCCATCATCCAACTCCTCGCATCCTTGAAACAACATTAACGGCGTTGTTTAATAAGCCACTCTTAACGGTTTTGTTGATCATAGAATCCTCCCACGACACGATCGAAGAATATTTAATTATTATATCATAGACATTTTTCACTCAATCACATTAATTAAAAATAACCATTGTAATTTTATACATTTTGTTTTAAAAAAATCTTTTGAGAGCATTACAAAAGAGACAAAGGCATCTTGGATGGATGTTGCCATTAAGGCTACAATCACAAAACACAGCTCTGCCCCCAACATCAAAATTAAGCCGCCAGAAATCCCTTAAGAACATATTACATGGCTTATTCAACAAGTCTAAGAATCTATCCTTCAAGAAAATACAAGGATCTGCAATCACATATGCAATCCTTCAACTTATTAATTACAGCTCAAAACATGTGCAAGACAATCGCAACCAAGGTCTAAAACTTAACTTTAGCCACAGGGTTGACAATCCTAGCCATCACAATCCCCGTGTACAGTTTTGGAAAAAAGTCAGTCGATTTCTGTGGCATATATTCACTAGCATCGGCCACATTCAACACTTGCTCCACAGCTGTTGGACGCAAAACAAAGGTCGCTTGAGCATCGCCATCATTGGTTAAATTCAACGCTTGCTCCACCGAACGTTCGTAGGTAAGGTAGGTTTGTTTCTCCGTATCTTCTTCGGTCATGCCCATAATATGATACAAAATCAACTGGTGCAAAATAGCAACATCCAAAGAACGAATGCAGTCGGGAAACTGCCCCATCACTTGCTCAACAGCTTCACTATCTTTCAAAGTGAGCAAATAATATTCGTCATCATCGTGCAGACTTAAACCAATACAATAACCTGGACGGTCCTTATTAAGCGCATCCAAAAAGTAACCACGCTCATGCTTCACAAAGGTTTCCATTTCAAAATAGTCCGACAATTTATTAAGAAAAGTTGTGTTGTTCAGGTTTTGCAAACCATTCACAATACGATGGGTTGGCAAAACATTCATCCCTTCATCCTCGATGTCCACTAACGACATCAAGCGATAATTCGCCATGGAATCATCCGCCAAACCTTGGGCTCGCAACTCATCACGGTAGTTAATGGCAGTAGTATAACGATGATGACCATCGGCAATGTAAATCTGTTTATCCTCAAAAAGCTGCTGAATCACTTGAATATCTGCAGACTTATCGATGTTCCACAAACGATGGCGCACACCTTCTTCATTGGTCTTAGCATCCAAATAGGGTTCACCCTGCTTATAAGCATTCATAATCTCTGTTGTTTTTTGCTCGGAATCTTTAAACAAGCCAAAAATTTGACCAAAATTCATACTGGTGTTTTGCATCAGTTTAAGACGATCGGCTTTGGGACCCGCCAAAGTTCTTTCATGAGGCAAAATCACTTTTTTATCAAACTCCTCCAAGAGAACCATGGCCACCAAAGCAGTTCTGCGCGTTATCGTATCGGTTTCGGGAATCGTGTACTCTTCCTCGTATATATAAAACTGCTCACCACTGTCGGCTTTAAGCACACCTTGCTCCATCCAGTCTTGCATATAGTCGTTGGCACGCGTGTACTTGTTGTAACTCTCGCTATCGCCTTCAATATCCTGACCCAAAATCACATTGGCAATGTTGTAAGACGTAACACTCAAATAAGCCTCAAGCTGCTCCTTAGAAATTTTATCATAGGGTAACGAAATCACTTCAGACACATTGGTCACGTGATCAGTGTTATACATAATTCCAGAAAACGGTCTTAATTCAGCCATAATTGATATCCCCTTAAAATAAAAGCCAACCCACGGGTATACCTTTGCCCCTAATTGTAAAGACATCTCCTTAGATTGTCATTAAAAGAGAGAGTGTTTTAGAAGAAAAGAAATTTTTTGGGCGAGGCGGGACTTGAACCCGCACAACTACAAAGGGCCAAGGGATTTTAAGTCCCTCGTGTCTACCAGTTCCACCACTCACCCAAAAAATCAATACCTAATTTTTTTTAGGCGACACCCAGATTCGAACTGGGGGATAAAAGCTTTGCAGGCTCCTGCCTTACCACTTGGCCATGTCGCCATAAATAAATCCACCATTATACGGAATAGACCCCTCATATGTCAAGCTAATCCGCAATTTTGATTTCTTTACCTTTTTTCTCGATAAAAAAGTCCCCTTCACGAAAAACGAGATTACCATTCACAAAGGTCATGATCGGCCAACCTTGGGTGATCCAACCATTATAAGGACTCCAGTTGACTTTAGCATAAAGCTTGCCATTTTCAATCATTTTGGTCTTCTTCATATCGACCAAAACACAATCGGCATCAAACCCAGGGCGAATATAGCCCTTATTTTTGACTTTATAAAGCTCTACCGGCTTTTCGCACATCCATTTGACCACATCTTGCAAGATACACAACCCCTGATTAACGCGGTTAAGCATCATCGGCAGAGACGTTTCTACCCCTGGCATCCCCGAAGGAGCTTTGCCATAAGGTTGATTTTTTTCTTCCAAAGTATGAGGGGCATGATCGGTAGCAATGCAGTCGATCACACCGTCTTTGAGAGATTGCCATAAGACTTCTCCATGACGCTTATCACGCAAGGGAGGGTTCATTTGAGCCAAGGTACCCAATTTCTCATAAACTTCGGGAGCATGTAACAAAAAGTGCTGGGGACACACCTCGGCACTGATCGGAGCACTCCTTTTTTCGGTGCGAATAATTTCGGCTTCTTCGGCAGTCGTCATATGTAAAATATGCAAACGTCGTTGAAAACGGCGCGACAAAGACACTCCCTGGCGTGTAGCCAACACGGCTGTTTCAACATCACGAATGCGGGCATGCTCCGAAACATCCGCGGTTCCCGCGTATTTCTCGGTGTTCAAACGAATCCGCTCTTCATCTTCGGCATGCACTGCAATTAAGCGTGTCCCGTTGGCAAAGATACGCTCCAAGTCCTCTGGCTTATGTACCAATAATGTTCCCGTCGACGAACCCATAAAAATCTTAATACCACACACATTAGGTGTGTTATTCAACTCATCTAAGTTATCGGGCGTCGCACCAATAAAAAAGTTAAAATTAACCAAAGATTTCTCACGCGCCAAATCTTTTTTGGCTTTAATCGCAGTAGCATTAATGGTTGGAGGATTGGTGTTAGGCATTTCAAAAAAACTAGTCACACCCCCCGAAGCAGCTGCTTTTGAACCTGTCTCCAAATCTTCTTTCCAAGTCATCCCAGGATCACGAAAATGTACTTGCGGATCCAAAACTCCCGGAATCAAATGAAGACCCCGACCATTGATTTCTTCTCCAGCATCGTGCCCAATGGTGGGCTCAATCGATACAAATTTACCCTTGCGGATCAAAATATCCGCCACAAACGATTTTTCCGACGACACAACTATTGCTTGTCTTATAATTAAAGACCCCGCCATAACTTCACCTAACCTTTCTTTTGCTGAACACATTCATAGGCTAATATAGCAGCTGCGATGCTCACGTTAAAGGATAAGTCGGCACCATACATCGGAATCGTAACCGAAAAATCCAAATACTTTTGCACCGAAGGACCAATCCCTTCGCCTTCGGAACCCAAAACAACTGCCAAAGGAAAGACCAGCGAATCGCGATCAAGGGGCTTACCTTCGTCAACAACCATGCCAACCGTCCAATACCCTGCTTGCTTCACTTTAACCAAGGCATTGATCGTATTGGATACTTGAACCACTTGCAAATAATTATCCGCCCCTGCCGCCACATGCAAAACGGTCTCGTTCACGCTGCACGACTTATGCTTGGAGATACACAAAACAATACCTCCAAAACAGGCCAAGGTTCGCATAATCCCACCCAAGTTCTGCGGATCTTGCACTTTGTCCAAAAACATTAATGTGGGTTGTTGCGGATCGTTCACCACATCATCCAGCAACGCATAGGTAAAATCGGCCACCTCAGCAACAATCCCTTGGTGTTTTTTTCCTGGAACGTAGCGTCCTACATCTTTGTCGGAGCATTTTTTGAACGCAACTTTGTGAGCGTACAGCAACGGGATTATGCTAGCATCATCAAAGTTATCCCGCATCCAAATTTGTCGAATAGTATCGGGCTGATACAGCAAACGCTCCCGGACAGAATTTTTACCATGCAAGTACATTAATTGCTATCCTTCTAGATCAACCATGTTGATTTTTCTTAGCTTCAAATTTGCTCTCTCGTCATCCCTCTCGCAAAAATGACATAAAATTCAAAACCCTAGCACCCTCCAGCTTAACCAGCGGGCCACAATACGACACCAGCTACACAAAGAATTAAAAACGATCTGTTACAGCCCCTTCAGATGCACTGCTCACCTGATCCGCGTATTTGGCCAAAATCCCGCGAGTGTAACGGGGCTTAGGTTTGCTCCACGCACGCATACGTGTGTCAATCTCAGTATCATCGACATGCAGAGTCAGTTCTTTCGATTCAGCATCTATTGAAATCAAATCACCATCTTGGACAATCGCTAAAAGACCGCCTTCATAAGCCTCAGGAGTGATATGTCCTACCACAAAGCCATGAGTTCCTCCCGAAAAACGGCCATCCGTGATAAGTGCCACATCTTGGCCAAGCCCTTTACCCATCACCGCCGATGTTAGAGAAAGCATCTCGCGCATACCTGGCCCCCCTTTAGGCCCTTCGTAACACACCACCACCACATCACCAGCCATAATGGTTCCATCAAGAATACGTTGCAGAGCCTCTTCTTCGGAATCAAAAACACGCGCACGTCCTTTAAACTGGAGACCTTCCTTACCAGAAATTTTGGCCACCGAGCCTTCGGACGCCAAGTTTCCATAACAAATCACCAAATGGCTGTTTGGTTTAATCGGATTGTCCAAAGAACGGATAATATCTTGCCCTTCGGGATAAGGCGCCACATCGGCTAAGTTTTCAGCCAAGGGTTGTCCCGTCACGGTCAAACAGTCGCCATGCAAATACCCAGTATCGAGTAAGGTCTTCATCATCGGTTGAATCCCGCCAATCTCGACCAAACGCTGCATAACAAAACGTCCGCTGGGCTTAAGATCCGCCAAAACAGGAACTTTTTCACCCAAACGTTCAAAATCTTTAAGGCTTAATTCAACTCCAGCAGCATGCGCCATGCCCAACAAATGTAAAACAGCATTGGTCGATCCGCCTAATGCAATCACAACCGTAATTGCATTTTCGAACGCTTTTGGGGTCATAATATCTTGTGGACAAATACCTTTTTCAATCAAATGTAAAACAGCTTTTCCTGCTTGCAAACAATCGTTTTTCTTTTCCAAAGAAATAGCCGCTTGTGCCGAACTATTAGGCAAACTCATGCCCAAAGCTTCAATCGCCGAAGCCATCGTATTAGCGGTATACATACCTCCGCACGATCCTGGACCAGGAACAGAACTACTTTCAATCTCCGTTAATTCCTCTTCACTGATTTTGTTATTAGCATAAGCCCCAACAGCTTCAAAAACAGAAATAATATCAACATCTTTGCCTTTGTATTGGCCTGGCATAATCGTTCCACCATAAACAAAAATCGAAGGACGATTCATCCTCGCCATAGCAATCAAACAGGCAGGCATATTTTTGTCACAACCACCAATCGCCACAAAACCATCGAAGCCCTGGCATCCCACCACAGTTTCAATCGAGTCAGCAATTACCTCGCGAGAAACTAAAGAGTACTTCATGCCCTCACTCCCCATCGAAATGCCATCCGAAATGGTTATCGTATTAAAAATCACCCCTTTGCCACCAGCTTGATTCACACCTTTTTCGGTTTGATCAGCTAAAGCATTGATATGGCTATTGCAAGGAGTCACATTGCTCCAAGTTGACGCAACACCTATCACAGGTTTTTTAAAATCTTCAGTCGTAAAACCTACCCCACGCAACATCGAGCGGGACGGAGCCCGATCCGCGCCATCCACCACTTTTTTAGAAAACTTTCTTGAATCCATAATGACTTCAATCTCCTTAAAATGTTTAGAAGGAGCATTTTAACATAATTCCAACTATTTTTGACGAGTGCACCGAGTAGAAAAAACCCTGTTCGAAATCGATAATTTTGCCGTCTTTGATCACAATCTCCTCATCTTGAAGAATTTAAATTTTACGATCTGAGTTATACACAAAGCCTCCAAGTTCTCCATTAGACCTAACCACTTTGATGGCAAGGCACCTGCCGCAAAAGCTCATAACATTGAGCATTAAAGTTCATTCATTAGCTCCTTTAACCGCTTAGCTGGCTCACCAGTTCGCATGAGGGATGTCCCCATCAAAACGGCATCAAAGCCCGCGTCTCGCATCCGATGCAAATCTTCGCTGGTTTCCAAACCGCTTTCGGCCACCAAAACAACATCTTCAAAAGGAACGTGCTTTTTCAAAACCAAACATCGCTTAATATCTACCGAAAGATCATCCAAATTACGGTTGTTGATACCTAAAAGTCTAACATTTTTGCAACTTTCAATCAAAACAAGTTCATCTTGATCGTGAACCTCGACCAAAACATCAAGACCCAACTCATCAGCCAAGCCATGCAAATTTTGGAACTGCTGCAAACTCAGCATTCTCACAATCAAAAGAAGCGCCGAAGCCCCCAAAAGCTTTCCTTCGTAAATCTGGTAAGGATCAATCACAAAATCTTTTTGCAAACAAGGAATTTGAACCTGTTTGGCAATTGCTTTCAAAAAATCAGCATGCCCATTAAAGTAGCTCTGATCGGTCAGAATCGAAATCGCACAAGCTCCCGAGCTTTCGTAACCAGTGGCGACTTCAACGGGGTCAAACGCTTCTTGAATCACACCTTGCGAGGGTGAAGACCCTTTCACTTCGGCAATCACCGCCAAGGTTTGGACTTTCTTAAGAGATTCAATAAAACCTGAGGCACTAGCCCTGTCCCGCGCCGCACATTGCTGTTTGATTTCGTCTAACGAAACAACCGCTTTGCGATCAGCGATTTCCTGCTGCTTGATACCTTCAATTTTTTGTAAAAAAGACATTGTTTCAATTCACATTTAGCGTTTAACATTTAAGGCTTTCAGAGCTTTTCCCGAATCTATCGATCGATAAGCCAAGGCAAGCCCCTCTTGCAAAGAATTAGCTAATCCACCAACGTAGATAACAGCCGCAGCATTCAAGCAAACCATATCGCGTCTAGGTCCCTTAGCTCCATTAAGAACATCGCGTGCAATCTCGGCATTATCTTTGGCTCCCCCCCCCTGCAAATCATTCAAGGTACATAAGGACAAACCTAAGGAAGAGGGGTCAAAGCTGTATTCTTTGATTTCGCCATTTGGCAAAAGTTCGACAACATCGCTTAAACCCGTTAAGGAAAATTCATCCACACCATCATGTCCATGTACTAACAGCACATGTTCCGATCCCAAATTTTTCAAAACGTCTGCCAATCGACGTAACCATTCTTTGGCAAAAACACCGATCACCTGATGCTTCACACCAGCCGGATTACACAAAGGACCTAACACATTAAAAATCGTACGAATCGCTAAATCACGGCGCACACCTACTACATGCTCCATCGCTGGGTGAAAAGTCGGCGCAAACAAAAAAGCAAAACCATGCCTTTGCAAAAGTTGCTGTGCTTCTTCGGGTGTGACATCGACTGGAAAACCCAATTCTTTCAAAACCTCGGCACTGCCACTGCGACTCGAAACCGCACGATTGCCGTGTTTAGCCACACACAAACCCGCGCCGGCAGCCACAACAGCCCCCACTGTCGAAATATTAAAGGTTCCTAAGGCATCGCCACCAGTACCACAAGTGTCCACTTGCACAGCCGCGGTTTGTGGATGAATCGCGACCATTTGCTCACACATGGCACGAACACAACCAATAATTTCAGCCACCGACTCACCTTTCATACGCAAAGCTACTAAAAAAGCTGCCAACTGAGCTTCGCACACCTGTCCTTGCATAATCAAGGATAAAGCTTGCATCGCTTCGTCCTGGCTTAACGATTGCTTATCGATGATTTTATGAATAAAAGGCTTCAACATCGTTCAAAAAGTTCCTTAACATGTCCATTCCTTGAGGCGTCATAATTGACTCAGGATGAAATTGAATCCCTTCGAGTAAATGCTTCTTATGACGCATACCCATAATCTCTCCATCGTCCTCGGATATGGCCGTTATTTCAAAATTATCCGAGAGGGTATCAGCATCGACCACCAAGGAATGGTAGCGCATCACTTCTAAAGGATTATCCAAGCCACTAAAGACTCCTTGGTCCGTGTGATTAATCATCGATGTTTTACCATGCATCACACGAGAGGCTCGGCGCACCGTGGCCCCAAAGGCATAACCAATGCTTTGATGCCCCAAACAAATCCCCAAAATGGGTTTGCGTCCATAAAACTCCTGAATCACGGGCACAGACAAACCCGCCTCAAGAGGCGTGCACGGCCCTGGCGAAATCACAAGTGCTTCGGGATTCAGCTCGTCAACATCACTCAAAGTAAGTTTATCATTCCTAACAACTTGCACATCTTTGCCAAGCATAAGCAAATACTGGTATAAGTTGTACACAAACGAGTCGTAGTTATCTATCATCAAAATCATCGGCTTCAGTTCTTTTCTATCATCTAGATTTATCTTAAACTCTTGGACCCCGAAGTCAAATTCTCTTACCCTTCTGCCAATTTAATAGCCCGAATCACAGCCATGGCTTTATTCATGCATTCTTGATACTCTTTATCGGGGTCAGAATCAGCCACAATCCCAGCCCCAGCCTGCACATAAGCTTTGCCGTCTTTGCACACCATAGAGCGAATCGTAATGCACGTATCCATATGGCCATCAAAACCAAAATACCCCGCCAAACCACCGTAGGTAGCTCGCTTGGTGGGTTCTAACTCATCAATAATTTCCATAGCACGAATTTTAGGAGCTCCCGACAAAGTCCCAGCAGGAAATGTCGCCAACACAGCGTCAAAAGAATCCAAATCCTCCAAAATACGCCCTTCCACTTCGGAAACAATATGCATCACATGAGAATATTTCTCGACAGCCATAAAAGTATTCACCTCAACAGAACTCGCTTTGGCAATCCGCCCAATATCATTACGCCCCAAATCAACCAACATTAAATGTTCGGCTCGCTCTTTAGGATCATCGAGCAACTCTTGAGCCAAGGCCTGATCCTCTTCATCAGTGGCACCTCTCGGACGTGTACCTGCCATCGGCTTTGTTAACACCCCTCCATCCTGCAAACGCACCATCGTTTCTGGAGAAGACCCTGTCAAAACGAAAGAACCACATTTAAAGTAAAACATATATGGAGAAGGATTCAACGACCTTAAGACGCAATAAATATCCAAGGGGTCCGCCTTTGTGGGAACAGCAAAACGTTGTGACAACACAACCTGCAATATATCACCTGCCACAATATAGTCTTTAGCCTTAAGCACCGCTTGCTTATAATCCTCCGAAGTTTGATTCGACATGGCTTCGCAGTCTTCGGGAGTGATTATCACACTCTGGCTTCTACCCACAGCGGCACCCACATCAACCTTAAAATGACAAAGCGAAGTGTCAATAAAAGCATCGATATCCCCACAGGTAGTATCATAGATATCCAGCAAATGGTCTTTGGAACGATCGTCATCCAAATAAGCTGAACCAACCACATGAATTTTATGTTTCAAATGATCAAAAACCAAAACACGATCGGTCACCATCAAAAAAATATCGGGAATCTGCAAATCATCTTTCACTGTTTGAGGAATGTCCTCGGCCACCCGAATCACATCGTAACCAATATAGCCCACAGCTCCCCCAACAAAAGGCGGAATATCACCTCCTTCAAATAAGGGTTTAAAGAGTGACAAGTAGTCTCGAATCAAAGGAAAAGGATCACAACATGATTGGCGCAAATCATCTTGTCCTTTGTGCTGAATATGCAAAACCCCCTCCTGATAAACGATCACAGCCACAGAATCAAGTCCAACAAAAGTGTAACGCCCCATTTGTTTGCCATGCTCAACACTTTCCAATAAAAATGCATCATTACTCTGCTCTTGAAGAGAACGAAACACAGCCATCGGCGTTAAGGCGTCATTATGAAGCTCGGTGCGCACCCCCAACAAGTTGCTTTGTTTATCTTGAGCACGTTCTAAAAAGGTTTCTTTATTAGGGTATTTCATACTATGTTCCTATTCACAACAAGAGCCTATGATATCATAAGTCTTACTGTTGGATCCCTCATTTTGTGGTATCCTCATGTCATTCCGTGACCTGACCACGGAATCCGCACAAAATAAAGGATACATAATGGACAAAGAACTGATAAGACTCGTCGAAGTGATGGCCAAACTTCGAGGCCCCCAGGGGTGCCCTTGGGATAAGCAACAAGATCACAACAGCATCAAAAACTACTTAGTGGAAGAGGTTTACGAGCTAATTGATGCCATCGAAAACAAAGACTGGGAAAACTTTAAAGAAGAACTCGGCGATGTTTTGTTTCAAGTGATTTTCCACTGTCAAATGGCTCAAGAGTTCGATCGATTTGATCTTAAGGATGTTCTGCAAGATATTAGCGACAAAATGATTCGTCGTCACCCCCATGTATTTAACGATAATCCCACGGATAACATTGATGAAGTGCTTTTGCAATGGGATGAAATTAAAAAACAGGAAAAAACCCAACAACAACGTGAATCTGTTTTTGATGACATTCCTCAACATCTCCCAGCCTTGCATAAGACATTAAAAGCCTACAAAAAAGCTGCTAAACATAACTTAAGTCAAAAATTCTCAACTCAAGATAGCTCTCAGGCCATCCAACAACTCATCCAACAATGGTCCGAAAAATCCAACGCCCCCTCACAAGAACAGCTGGGAGAGTTGCTTTTTTACTGTGTTCAATTGGCCGAAGAAGCCAACATCAACCCCGAAGAAGTGCTTCGTAACGAGCTTAAACAACGCATTAAAACTTGGAAATTCAAAGAAAAATCAGACAGCTAAAAACTTTTTTGTCTAAGTCGTTTTTTTTCTAGAGGATGCAACATTTTTGCAAATAAATCTCTTTTTTGCTCAGGCCTTACAAGAAGGGTTCCATCGGAACAACCTATGTTTTAATAGCTTTCCGATCCATCAACGATCAAACGTTGAAGACGAGCAAGTTCCCTGTTACAATTCTCTTCCGTTAGGAACACAAAGTGAGGAAAATATGAGTTTGAACACATATAAATCATCAACCCAAAGATCTCGATCTCGTGGTCTGGATAGCATTCAAGCAACCGTTCAATTCTGTATCCATCCTAAAAAAAACAGCTATAAAAAATTTAATACATTTTCGTCGATGACTTTTCAAAACTTTGTGATGAGCCCAACCAACCAAACCGTTATACAAGCCTGTCGTCAATCACTCAAACGAGACACTCTCATATTTAACACGATTTATATTCACGGCAATCATGGCGTAGGAAAAACGCATCTACTCAAAGCCATTCAACACGAACTAAACATCAGTGACACATCTCGGAAAGCTATTTTCCGAACCACCGAATCATTCACGAAACATTTCACACTGTCCAATAAGACTAATGAACTTCAAAAGTTTCGTGATTTTTATCGTCAAGCCGATATTCTTTTGATCGACGATGTGCACGACTTGTCCCATCGTGACAAAACCATGAGCGAATTTTTGCACACATTTGATGCCCTACATGAGCAAGGCGCTTTAGTTATTCTCGTGTCCAACACACATCCTAATCACCTCAAAGGTTTTTCAGAAAGCTTGCTGAACCGTTTTCAAGGATCTCTTTGTTTAGAAATGAATGCCCCGTGCCCGAAATCAACCGAAGAAATCATTCGACTGAAAGCTCAAGGACACAAATTAAACTTGAATACAGCAATCGTCAAACGCATTGCCAAGCACTTACAGTCCAATATTCGTCCTCTCGAAAACATTATCAAAAAAATAGCCGCTTACCAATCGCTAACACAGCAATCAATCAACCAAAATATTTTGCCTGGCCTTTTTGAGCCAGAGAACACCTCTGCCGAACATATGGAGACTATTATCACAAAAGTCGCTCAGTACTTCAAGATTTGTGACAAAGAACTCCGCTCAACGAGCAAAAAGCGCCATTTAACCCAACCACGCTATTTGGCAATTTCACTGGCACACCATTGGGGCGCGTCCCTAGACCAATTAGGACTTCATTTCGGCAACCGCAGTATTAACTCAATCAATATTGCCCTTAAAGTCTGCCAAAAGCTCCTCAAAGAAGATAAAGCATTTGCTCAGCTTTACACTCAAATGCAGTCCCTCTAAGACAAATACGCCTCCTTAAGAATATAGTTTTGAACATAGTCTTTGACAGACTCTAACAACGTCATGCAAGGTTGCTGGTAACCAGCCTGTTCGATTTTAGTCATTGCAGCCTGAGTGAAATACTGATATTGATCACGAATCAAATCGGGCATATCAATATATTCGATTTGAACAGGTTTGCCACAGGCTTCGAAAATAGCCATCATAAGAGCATTCCAACTTTGGACCTCACCTGTTCCAATATTAAAAATGCCTCCCACATCGCGCTTTTCCAAAAAATGTAAGGTCATTTTGACAGCATCCTTAACATAAACAAAATCACGTTTTTGCTCCCCGTCTTTGTAATCAGGACGATACGATTTGAATAGTTTCACCGAACCTTCATCCAAAATTTGTCCGACAGCCTTGTGTACCATACTGCGCATATCCCCTTTGTGATATTCGTTAGGGCCAAAAACATTGAAATATTTCAACGATACCACTTGATCCAAAATATTGTTATGGTAGGCCCACAGATCTAGCATTTGCTTAGAATAACCATACATATTCAAAGGTCGAAAAAGGTCGATATGACTCTCATCATCCGTGTAACCCTGTTCTCCGTTACCATACGTGGCCGCACTCGACGCGTAAATCATTCGAATATCGTTTTCCAAAGCATATGAAATCAGAGTTTTAGAATAGGTAAAATTGTTATTCACCAAATAGGAGGCATCGCGTTCCGTCGTCGAAGAACACGCCCCCAAATGAATGATCGCATCAATATTAGGAATCTTCTGATCAAACAATAATTTCAAAAAAACATCTTTCTCAAAATAGTCTTTAAACTTTAAACTACACAAATTTTTCCATTTGTCCGAGGATTGCAACTCGTCAACAATCACAATATTATCTTCGCCTTGTTGATTAAGCTGCCATACTGTTGCACTTCCGATAAAACCAGCTCCACCTGTCACAACAATCATCAGTTATCTCCTTTTAAATGACAACAAACATCCTCTACCACCTTTGCTTGATTAAGCGTATAAAAATGAATTTCTGCAACCCCCTGCTCCTTTAGATCAAGGCATTGCTTTAAGGTGAATTCCTTAGCAAAAGATTGCACCTCCTCATCAGATTTATCCTTAGCAAAAAAATCACTCAATGCTTTAGGAATATGAACACCACACATTTGGGTTATGCGCTCAATCATTCGGTATTGTGTCACAGGCATAATGCCAGGAATAATTTTACAATCAAGCCCCAAAGTCCGGGCACGGTTTCTAAAATCAATAAAAAATTGATTATCAAAAAACAGCTGAGTAATTACGACAGAAGCCCCCTGATCCACCTTATACTTCAGTTGCTTTAAATCTTCATCCAACGAGACTGCTTCAGGATGACCTTCGGGATAACCTGCCACCGAAAGGTGCATGTCGGGATAATGTTCACTCATAAACGCTACCAAGTCAGAGGCATGCTTCAAATCACTCAACACCTCTTGGGTTTCAACTCCTTCAGGAATATCTCCTCGCAAAGCCACCATCCGCCGAACACCTAATCGCTGCAAATCAGCAACAAAAGTATGCACTTTGTCCAAGGAACTTCCAATGCAGGTAAAATGCGCCGCAGCTTCCACTCCAGCCATATTTTGAATATAATCGACCATCTCCAAGGTTTGGTTTTGCTGAGATCCCAAGGCTCCATAGGTCACCGACATATATTCGGGTTGAAAAACCTTAAGGCGCTCAACGGTGTTTTCAAAAAGTTTGCGCGAAACAGCATTTTTGGGAGGAAAAAATTCAAACGATAATTTCATGACTGAACGCCATTCCATCGCTTTTGCAAAACCAACATAAGGCCAACAAAAATTACTTCAAACGCAATAAAAGCATAAAGATTGCTCGCAACACCTTCGGTGAATCCATAGGAATGCAAGCCCACGCCTAACAAATTAATTCCAAACCAAGCCAGTGTGACAAAAATAGGCATCAATGAACATCCAGCCGCAAAACCCCACGGCTTAACCATCCCACACATACGCGCATGGAACAATGTCACACACCACAACACAATCAGCAAGGCTCCATTTTCTTTAGGATCCCAGCCCCAAAAACGTCCCCAAGATTGGTCGGCCCAAATACCTCCCAAAATGGTTCCTAAAAAAGAAAATAACAAACCCGCTGCTAGCGTACCATAGAGAATCTCAGACAATGATGCTAAGCTTTGTGTTGACTTTTTCAAAAACGTTGCTTGTATAAGATAAATATGGCCAATTAAACCAGCCACCACACACAAAGAATACCCCATAGTGATGGTAATCACATGTGTCGATAACCAAAAGTTAGAGTTCAAAACAGCCTGCAGAACTTCCAAAGTATCACCATCCATAGCATAACGCCCAGCAATACTCATCAGAATAAAACCTAAAAAACTAACCACAAGCAAACCTAGGCCTTTTTTTTGAATCCACTCCATAACTAGCCCTGTCAACGAAGCAATCCACGACACAAAAATAAAGGTTTCATATAAGGTACTCACTGGGGCACGCGACAAAATCATCATGCGCAAACCTATCCCTAAACCATGCCAAATCACCGTTCCCACTGTTAAAAGAACTAAAGCTCGATAAAACCAAGCCGTAGGTTTAAGAAAAAGAATAAAGCATAAACACATCAAAATGATGTAAAACACCTTAGTGCGAGCCATAGGATCCCAGCGATGATACACACGCTCCAAACTTAATCTTTTCATTCCAGACAGGTTATCCCAACGGAGAATATTTTCGAACTTCAAATTTTTGATCTGAGTTTCGAACAAAATCCAATCCTGCTTATGAAAAGCCTGATAGGCTTGGAACAAATAAGCCAAGGGGGCTGAAATAATGCGTGCCCCCACTTGCTTTTGTAAAAGGTCGACCACATCAAGCCACGCTGGACTTTGCCCTACAACATACACGAGTTTAAGAGGTGTCGTTTTTTGGTGTTGCACCCACTGAAAAAGATGTGCGGCTAAGTTATAAGCTTTTTTATCCTCGGAAGACCATTCGTTTTGAGGCTTCTGAATAAACCCTGCGACCACAGTCTTTAAACGATCAATATTTTGAAAAGTCTCATAAAAACTATAGCCACCCTCATCACGATTGTCTAAACCCAGAGTTTTTTGCAAATGAGAGTCTATACGAAACCAAGACGACTCTTGAGTAAACATAAAACTTTGGGTCAAATCAAAATAAAGCCAGTAATTGTACCAAACTTGCAAATACGCACGATCTAGCGCATTGCGTTTGTTCTGAGAAACATCATTGGCTTTGGCCACAAGAGTGCGCAAAAGGTTCTCTTTGTTTTGCAACTCGGCGAAAGAATAACGTCTTCGTTTACGCGCTTTAATTCCTAGAGATTCGACAACTTGGGGGTTATCGATCCGAAACACCCGCTCATCCTTCATTGTCTCTGCAGCCATCACCAAACGCAAAAGCCATTCGGATGCACTCGAACGGTTCCAAGTTCGACGACCCGATAATTGCAGCAATTGATTCTGGGCAAAACTTTCCATGGGCTTCACGCGTCCCTGTTCCAAAATGGGCAAACGGCTCCAGGCATCCACAGCAGCTTGTGGTAAAGGCTCCTCAGCCCACAAAGCACCTTGGCAGACAAACAAACCAACCAAGGCAGTCATCATCAAAGAGGAACGTCGCCGCCATAGCTGCGCACAAAAATTAAGAAACAAACCTAAGACCACAAGCAAACTCGCGACATAGGGCAATAAGCGAACAGGGTTATACGACACAGTAAATGTCGAAAGTTCCTCTCCCTTGGTGTTCACAGCATAGGAAGCTTGGAAAAAAGTGTACTTATCGTAACGAAACGGTTGATTCATCGAAATGTACACATCTCTTTTTACATGAGCATCATCAACAATAATTTGACTCTCGTAATGACTCGGCGTATCTGTTCCTGGATACAACTCTTGAATCACATCCTTCAACTCGATCGATAAAGGAAGTCCATAGCGCTTATGCCTTAACTGAATCCAAAAATCACGTCCAAACAACTTTAAAGGTGTCGCCTTCATTTCTGTTCCATACAATAATAAGGTCTCTTTCTGTTCATCGGTTTGAATCAGATTTAGCAATATACCAGGAATGTTTTCTTCTTTTTCCTTAGACAAAGCTTGTGCCTCGATGTAGATAATGCCCGATCCATTGCGATAAGCTGCATCTTGCATACGAGGCCCTTTTGCATAAGCCAGTGCATTCGCATAGTGCAACGAAAGCTCCAAACGTAAGGGAGTCACAACCCCAGGATGATCTTCGAAAAACACCTCATTATGGGCAATCAAATCCTTTAAATCAATCGCACGAACCTGACGAACATCATCTTTCTGTTCCCAAAGCGCCAACTCCCAATTAGCATAGGCTCGGGATTGATGTGCTTTTTGACCTTCCTTTATCGTAACATGGGTGTCCAAACCCCAATGGAATTTACCAAACGCGGCTACAAACAAGAGCAACAAACCCAAATGCGTAATCAAAAGCCCCCAAGCTTTGCACCAACTAGGCCAACGTTTAATAAAAGCAGCCAGCAAATTAACAAAAAGAACCCATAAAATCAATCGCACCCCAGGAAACGGGATCATATCACCAATCAGGAAAAACCAGGCATAAAAAACTTTTTGCAACGACAAATACAAACCTATTTCGGTTTGATACAAAGTCCCTACAATCGTCTGCACTATTAGGATCAAAAAACACACCACCGTAATTTTAAGAGAACTCAAACGATTCACCCAGGTATTTATGACGTCACCTCTGTTTTCTTTAATGAAGCCACCAACATGAGAAATCCCTTTCGTTGCCTATGCACCAACGCCTTCGATCCAGTTAATTTAACAAAAAGAATACTTTGTTTTAATGACGCTATCGCCGTTAACATACTGTTATCCTCATCATCGGTAACAAACTCGCTTAAATCAAACACCCGGTAAAGAATGCCTCCTTGCGATGTCTCCAGAGATGTCTGTTCAATCCAATCTTTCACTTGATTCTGATTCCATGCAATATTGAGCTGCCCCATCCAACGTTTTAGATTTGCTTGAAGATCGCCTGCCATCAAAGGTAAAGAACTAAGCGTACACAAACCTTCTTCCCCTTGCTCCATAATTTTGTAGCTGGCTAAGCGCATCGGTTTTTCGGGCAATCGAGCCCAGCCCTTAGGAGACGTCCACGAAACAGGATCTGTGGTTTTAGGCTTCGCTAAAGGCGCAACGTACTTTTCTTGATAATGACGAAATAAAGGTTCGGCATAACTCGGAGAACTAGAAAGCAAACTGAATATAATACATACTTTAATAAGACCAGTCATATTATCCCCTTACAATAATTAAACAACTTTATTTTAACACGGTCTTCCGCTAAAATAGAACGAAACTGGAAACACACAATAGCAATCTTATTAAATATGGAAAATATCCTAATGTCCTCATTTCGCAAAGAACGCCTCGTCGCCCAAGCTATCGCCTTAAATGCTTCTCAGATCATTATGGATTATTACAAAAAAGATTTTCGAATCACCGATAAACCCGATGATGAAGGACCTGTCACCGAAGCAGATATTGCCGCCAACGACTACATCGTTCAAGCCTTACAAAAGGCGTTTCCTGACGACGCCATTTTAAGTGAAGAAGGCATCGACGATGTATCACGGCAACAAGCCCTGCGCACCTGGTGCATTGACCCCATCGATGGCACACGAGAGTTCATCTCCAAAAATGGAGAGTTTGCCATCCATATTGGTCTTATTATCGATCAAAAAGCCGCATTTGGCCTGGTCCACCTCCCGGTGCATCGCGTCACAATGTGGGGTTCTCCAGACGAAGGAAGTTTTATCCAAAAAGATACCCTCATTGAACAAGTCCACTGCTCTAAACGCTCTATCGAAGATTTTGTTTTGATTATCACGCGCAGTCACTATTCACCTGAAGATGAAAACCTCAAAACGCGTCTTAAGGCCCGTAACACTTTCCGTTTTGGTTCGGTCGGAGGGAAAGGGTTTCACTTGTCACAAGGTAAGGCCGATGCTTTCTTTTATAGCACGGGATGCACCAAAGAATGGGATAGCTGCGCCCCCGAAGCCATCGTTCGTGGAGCAGGAGGAATGGTCACCGACATCAATGGCAAAGACCTTGTCTATAACAAAACCGATGTTCATAACAAAGACGGTATTTTATTTTCTAACGGCCTCGTTCACCAAGACATTTTGCAAAAATTTCAAACACAAGCCTAATTCAAAAAGAAAAGGATATTTCATCCGAAAGTTCATTTTTGTCCTCGCGCTGATAAGGGAACAGCGCTTGCAGTTTGTAGCCAATTAGCTCAATACCTTTAACAAGACCATCGGCAAAGCGATCCTCTTGAAACTCCGCTTGCATCGCTGTCACAACCTCTTGCCAAAAATGTTCCGCAACTTGCTCATTGATCCCTTGGTCTCCAATCACCACAAAACGTCTGCTTTGCAAGCCCATAAAAATTAAGACACCATTACGCGCTTCGGTTTGCGACATTCCAATTCGATCGAAAACTTCGGCAGCATGCACTAATATATCCTCGTTAGCTTTACGTTGCAGGTGAACGCGAATCTCTCCCGAAGTTTGCATCTCAGCCATTTCAATAGCCTTACGGATGCATTTTCGTTCTTTGCTAGAAAAAAAATCTTGGGGCACCTGTGTGCGTATCACCTTCATCGTATCACCATCCTCCACTGGCTCCACCGCCACCAAAACTTCCACCGCCACCAGAAAATCCGCCATAGCCACTTCGTGATCCGTGGTAACCTCCTCGAGAAGCTAACAAAAGAAAAAAAGCAATGTGCAAGATCATTTGAGCCAAAAACAGCAATAAGGCAAAACGCATAAACCACTCCCACCAACTGTAACGCTCATGATAAATACGATGATCGTGGCAATACTGACGATAACGCCACGCATCAAAGCCTAACAACACAACAAGACCTATGACAATAAACAACATAATCAAACGAAACGTTTTCCGCAACTGCTCAATTTCTTCGGGAGTTAATTCACGAGCCTGGTTAGAACGACGTGTTTTAAGAATCCTTAAATCACCCGAAAAAACACTTACAATCGAGCGGACACCCATAAGAACGCCTTCTTCATAGCGACCTTCTCGAAAATAAGGCGCAATGGTTTTGCGAATCAACTGTCCCGCAATAGCATCGGTCAAAACACCTTCTAAGCCATAGCCCACTTCGATGCGCATCTTGCGATCATTTTTAAAAATAAGCAAAATAACACCATTGTCTTTGCCTTTTTTGCCCACCTTCCACTGCTCCGCCAAACGAATCGAAATATCTTCCAGAGCTCCGCCATCCATGGAGGGGAAAGTCGCCACCACAAGTTGGTTGCCCGTTTTAGCCTCGTAGGATTGCAGGAAACTTTCCAAGGCTTGACGTTTCGACGCACTTAACAGCTGTGCCCGATCGGTAACATACCCATCGGGTTTGGCCGGCACCTCAAAGGCCTGCAAGTTGGCTAACGCCATCCAAACAAAACTAAATAGACAAACAATCCGTTGCACACAAACTCCTTAAAATTGAACTTGAGGCGCATTAGTGGCCGTCGCTTCGGCTTTAAAATAAGCTTTTTCCTGAAAACCCATCCTATTGGCAATCAAAACATTAGGGAATACCCTTCTAAGCGTATTGAAGGCCTGGGATGCATCATTAAACCGTTTGCGTTCAACAGTAATACGATTTTCAGTGCCTTCAATCTGAGATTGAAGCGCCAAAAAGCTTTCATTAGCCTTAAGAGTGGGATAGCGCTCCACAACAACCATTAAACGACTTAATGCCGAAGACAATTGCGATTGCGAACTCTGAAATTGTTGCAAAAGTTGCGGATTATTTACAATCTCAGGGGTAATAGTCATTTGAGACACTTTGGAACGCGCCTCAACCACACCCTGCAAGGTTTCTCTTTCGTGAGCGGCAGAGCCCTTAACCGTATTCACAAGATTCGGAATCAAATCCAAGCGTCTTTGATAAACATTTTCGACTTGTGCCCACGCACCTTTAACACCTTCATCCGCTACAGCAAGCTTATTGTAGGTTCCTTTGAACATAAGAAACGGCACCGCCAACAATCCGAATAAAACACCTATCACCATCCAAACTTTTTTAGACATAACTTGTCACTCCTCTTTCATATACGTTTAGAATCTTTAAGTATCTTTTATTACATCAAACTCATATATATTTTAAAAATTTGACAGTTGAGGGTCTGTGAGTAGGTTTTAGTTTATTTTGCAGTGATCTCCTTTTGTCATTCGACAAGAATGTATTCCACCACGACGGGGCTTATGCAAAAATACTTTTTTCTTTAACACGAGTCGCTTTACGACCAATACGGCCACGCAAATAGTAAAGCTTAGCTCGGCGGACAGCACCACGACGCACAATTTTGATTGATTGAATACGTGGCGAATGCAGGGGGAAAATACGCTCCACACCTTCACCAAAAGAAATACGTCTTACAGTAAATGTCTCATGAATACCACCGCCTTTGCGAGCAATCACAACGCCTTCAAAATCTTGGAGACGATTTTTTTCTCCCTCAATGATTCGTACAGACACACGCACAGTATCGCCCACACGAAAGTCGGTTATTGTGCGTTTCATAAAAGGATTATTCACTTTATCCAAAACATCCATGGCCTACCTCATTTTTCCTGTTTTAATTTCTTCACATAAAGCCTTTCTTCACGTGAAAGATTGGCTTCTTCAAGCATTTCGGGACGCCTTAACCACGTCCTCCTTATCGATTCTGTTTTACGCCACTGGATAATTTTTTCATGGTGCCCCGATAACAAAACCTCGGGAACCTTCATTCCTCGAAACTCAGATGGACGCGTGTACTGAGGATACTCTAACAAACCTTCGTAAAAGCTTTCCTCACCATGTGTCTCAGCGTTACCCAACACCCCTGGCAATAACCTAACCACAGCATCCGAAAGAACCATGGCAGGAATTTCTCCTCCAGTCAACACATAATCTCCGATGGAAATTTCCTCATCCACCAAAGTTTCGCGCACTCTTTCATCAAAACCTTCGTAGTGACCACAAATAAGAATCAAATGATTCTTAACCACCAACTGCTTTGCCACAGCCTGACTCATTGTCCGACCATGTGGTGTTAACAACACCACATGCGCTAAATGCTCGCTGTTGTTTTGCACATCTTCAACAGCTTTAAACAACGGTTCTGGTTTGAGAAGCATTCCAGGGCCTCCACCATAAGGCATGTCATCAACCACTTTTTTGGTCAATCCTTTGGCATATTCTCTAAAATTAACCACATTAAACCGAACAAGATCCTGTGCTTGAGCCCGCTTCATAATGCTTGCGGCAAGAACACCCTCAAAAACTTCGGGGAATAAGGTTAATATAGTAATATCCACCTTAAAGCGTGACACCTTGTTTCTTTAAAAGAGTTTTCACAGTACCTGTTGGCTGACCACCTTGTTGTAGCCAATAAGCCACTCGCTCTTTATTAATCTTAAACTTTTCGTTCATATCTTCTTGATGGGGATCGTACTGACCTAACTCCTCAATAACACCACCATCTCTCTGACGACGTCGATCGGTAACCACCAAGCGATACTGAGCATAACCTTTACGCCCAAAACGTTTCAAACGCATAGACAAAGACATAGGTCTTCTCCTTAAAATTCTTAATCGCTATAAGCGTACCATTGTACAAAAACTTTAGTGCCCTGACAAGCCTTTATTTTTTTGGCCCCTTCTTGACCCCATGTAAAAGATCAATATTGACAGCTCCTCAGCATCTCATGTATCATTGCTACTATATATCGTGTGTGCAAAATCGGTTTTTGGGGTTAATCATAACAAATGAACCAAGCGGAAAAACATCAAAACGAATCTTCTATTCGCTTTGGATCTCTTTTGAGTTCAGCTCAATCTAAAACTCTGTCCAAAGAGAACGAGTCTCATCCTTACGATAATTTAAACTCCCATGTCTTATCTTTATCACATCAGGTCGAAGATTTAATGGATAAAACATCACGCCTCTTGAACAAACCTCATGAAAAACAAGCATTTCAATGGAATGTTCTTTTCTGGGTAGTGGCCTTAGCTATAACAATTGGACTATTTTCATTTATTTATCTTAATCATCAACAAAAAGAATTTAAAAATGAATTATCTCGCAAAATAAACCTACAACAAAATAATCTTGATCGGCAGCTTAAATCACAAACTCAAGACACCCAAGCAAACATTGCTTTAATAGAAGACAGGCATCGCAAACATAAGGACTTCACTCTCGATAAAATTCATGCGGTGGAACGCTCGCTAAATCATCAATCCGATCGACTTAACCAATTAAACACGCAACTCTCTCAGCATCAAGGACGTCTCACTGAACTAAACCAGCGTCTTGTCGCAACCGAACTCAAAATAGACACCTCCCTCAAAAAAATGTTCAGCCAACCAATGGAAACTAAACAAAGCCAAGAGCTCGCATCTAAGCTTTCTAACTGGGAACAATCTCAAAAAAATGTTCAAGAACAAAGAGTCAAATCGGCACTAGATCGTTACGAACGACGTTTTGTGAACAACTCTGGTTCATCATCTCGAACTATCCCAGAGGCTGTCGCAACACCTATTAGCGAACGTAACAGAACATACGCCAACGCCTATGCCAAAATTGCTTGGAAAGAGTCCCAAAAAGGTCAAACTCAAAAAGCTATTTTGACCTATCGTAAGGCTCTCACCTATAACCCTTCCTTGGGAATGGCCTATTACAATTTAGCTTGCCTGTATGCCAAAAAAGGTCACACCGAGCAAGCTACGCAATGGCTCAAACAAGGTCGCCCTTACTTTTCTGAGCAACTGTTAGAAACAGCCCTCTTAGACAAAGATCTTATTAACCTCAGAGAAGATCCTTACTTCCGTTTCCTTATGTCTTAGAACTATTCGTGACAAAAAGATTATTGTTTTTGCCGAACATCGAGATATTTGAGACGTAAATCATAGAGAAGGGTCGAAAGACCTTCCTCTTCTTCCTTAGACAAATTGCCTTTACTCTTATCCTTAAGAACTTCAATTGTATCAATCAAATACTTGGCCTGCACCAAATCAACTTGAGTGCTTTGATCCACAGGATGTGGCATAAGACCCAAAAACACCATCGACTGCATAGCCAGTTGCGACACATGAATCATAAAACTTGCTTCGGGCATTTCCATCCCTTCTGGCAAATCATATTGATCCTGTACAGATTCTTTACCCTTAGCCACTTGTTCTTTCCAAGTTTCGTCTATTTTTTTATCTATTTGTTTTGACATTTGACATCCATCCTTTTAGCAGTGGCCCCCCCCCGCAGGAACTTCTCCACCACTCAATTATTTAAATTTTCACCAATCCCTTTAATCCTTAGCCTCGGCTTTTTTAGAAGCTTCAGCAGGACGCTCAATAAAAGATTGTTTTCCTTCATCCCAAACGTAACCGTTGTCGTGCCACTTCGTCACATCTAAGCCGTAAAAATCACAAAAAACAGCTTCCATCCGACGCAATTCAACCAGCTCTTTATTATACTGGCGTGCCATAACCATCACAACCATGTGTTGTTCTTCAAGGCCACGGTAGTTTTTTTTAAGCGTTTCCGCCACATTCACCTGAGGTGCAACTCCTTGGCCTACATCAATTGCTTCTTGCCCATACACTGGAGCAGTGCCTAACCCCACCACCAGAACACTTGCCATTACGAGTTGTTTCAACATAATTCTTTTATCTCCTATTTCCACACAGGTTTTCGACGTTCACTTTTTTCAAATTTTTCCCGCACTTTTGGATTATCGAAAAGATTCATCCAAGCTTCGGTTGGCTTCTTAGGTTCTGGCCCTGCCAACTCTCTCGGCCGCGCCACCACTTCAGCCTCTTCACTCAGTTTAATCTCGGCCAGCTTACGCTGATTGGCCGTCCAAAACTGAGTACGTTGCCACATCCCTTTAGGAGTCCACCACTTGCTGCGACTATTCTGAATAATCGGAGATACTTCAGCCGCTTCGGGTCGATCCTTAGCGCCAAACAATCGGTTAAATATATTTTTCTCAGGCTTGCGCACCGCTATTTTTTTTTCGATGTAAACATTAGAAGGAGGGCGCATCAATCGTTGATCACCATCGTACTGATCATAGCGAAAAGGATCTTTTTTCTGCTTTTGCGCCCACCGATAATTTGGTGGAACAGCCGTGCTTCTATTATCAGGTCCAAAGGTATCGTACTTGCGCGCATATTCCTCTTGCTTAAGACGAGCCTCGTATTGAGCCCCTTCGTAATGTGTGAAATTTTTGGCCACAGGCTTGGAGCGTTCTTTCGGCATCCGATCAATATCATGCGTTCGGGTATAACGGTAATCCAGACGTTCCCAATGATCCTTATACAGATCCCAATTTTCAATGGATTTGGCATAGCCTATCGTCGTCAAACCGATAAAAGCCACCCCCCCCAGTCTTCTGATTCCCGCACACATCATTGATCCTGACTCCCCCATCTTAAAGCGCCTCTTTTATGCACCATAAAGAGGGAAACGCTCACACAATTGCTTCACCTCTGCGTATACAGCTTGTGCTTCCGAAGTATCATCTCTGGTAATCACAACACGAGCTATAAAATCGGCAATGGTTTGCATTTCGGCTTCTTTCATATCTCGAGTTGTCACAGCGGGAACTCCAATTCGAATACCACTCGTCACAAAAGGACTTTCCGTCTCAAACGGAACAGTATTTTTATTAACCGTGATACCCCTTTTACCCAACAGCTTTTCTGCCATTTTACCAGTGATTCCTTTGTTACGCAAATCGACCAACATCAAATGATTATCGGTCCCTCCAGAAACCAAGTCAAAACCATGCTCCACCAACCGCGCGGCCATTGCTTGAGCATTCTTTACCACTTGTTGTTGATATAGTTTAAATTCTTCGCTCAAGGCTTCTTTAAAGGCTACAGCTTTCGCTGCAATTACATGCATCAACGGACCCCCCTGAATGCCTGGAAAGATTAACTTATCTACGACTTTCGAATGCTCTTTTCCACAGAGAATCATGCCTCCACGTGGACCACGCAAAGTTTTGTGTGTGGTGGTGGTAACAAAATGCGCATGCGGCACTGGCGAAAGATGAAGGCCCGCTACCACTAAGCCAGCAATATGAGCCATATCCACAAGTAAGTACGCATCTATCTTATCGGCAATCGCACGGAAACGCGCAAAATCAATTTCACGCGCATAAGCACTGGCACCTGCCACAATCATTTTAGGCTTATGCTCCAAAGCCAAAGCCTCCACTTGATCATAATCAATACGACCTTCGTCTTTGGTCACACCATAGGACACAACCTGGAACAGTTTTCCAGAAAAATTCACTTTGCTTCCATGAGTCAAGTGACCTCCATGCGATAAATCCATCCCCATGATCGTATCACCCGTTTGCAACACCGACAAAAATACCGCCATATTGGCTTGTGAGCCCGAATGAGGTTGCACATTAACATGCTCAGCACCAAACAATTGCTTTGCTCGATCACAGGCCAAATCTTCGACCACATCCACATAGTCACACCCACCATAGTAGCGCTTGTGCGGATATCCCTCGGCATACTTGTTGGTCATCACAGATCCTTGAGCTTCCATAACCGCCTTACTGGTAAAGTTTTCAGAGGCAATTAACTCCAAGGTTGTTTCTTCACGCTCGTATTCTTTCGCAATCGCGTTATAAACATCCACATCCACGTCTTGCAAAATTTTTATCACTTCATTGTCCACCATTAATGACTTATCCTTTCGGTTCCATTTGATTCACTCGCCGCACATGGCGACTTCCTAACTCATCTTCAAAATCGGTTGTTAACCAAAGCTTCAAAAGCTCTCGAACGTTTTCTTCACTCACAACATCGGAGCCAAAACAAAAAACATTCGCATTGTTATGGCGACGCGAAAATTCGGTTGTAAACTCATCGTGACACAAAGATGCTCTCACACCAGGAACTTTGTTGGCAGCTATCGAAACCCCAATCCCCGTACCACATAATAAAATACCTCGATCCACTTCTCCCTCGGCCACAGTCAACGCCACGGCATGAGCCATAGGAGGATAATCAATCGATTCTTCCGAGAAGGGCCCTTTGTTGAAAACTTCGTGACCCAGTCTTTCTAAAAAAGTAACCAGTCGCTCTTTAAGAGCGTAACCCCGATGGTCTGTGGCAATCGCAATCTTCATGCACTCTCTTCCTTCCACCAACTTAGCAAATATCCTTCGGTTTCAATCAGCAACGGACCTTGCAACTTCAGCTCCGTCACTTGTTTGACTCTCGTCAATTCAAGCTCTGCCTCCGACAACCACTGTTGCACGCACACAACACCATAACCAAACTAATCATCATTCACTGCATCATCACAAATGTCCTTTCTATTTGTTAAGCTAGGGCTTGTATCAAATCTTTAAAACTAAGAGAGCCTTCTCGTAGCATTTGAATATTCGCACCACATACATCAATCACTGTCGAGTCTTGCCCTACATCGCAGGGACCAGCATCGACAACCACATCGACATGCTTCAACACCTGCTCAGAAATATCCTCGATACGAGCTGGGCTTGCCTCACTCGAAATATTAGCACTTGTCGCCAACATAGGAGCTCCTACAGCATAGGAAATGGCATGAAACACCTCATGATCTGGATAGCGCAAACCGACCGTACCGTCTGTCGGATGAGGAACCACCATGGTTAAAGGCCCTGGCCAAAATTTTTGCGCCAATTGCTGAAAAATAGCTTTATCAATTGGAAAATTAATTTGCTCCAACTCCCCAATATGCCAAGAAAAAGGCTTTTTGGGGTCACGATTTTTGATTTGGTAAATCATCTGACATATTTGGGGGCAACGAATATCAGTGGCAATGCCGTAGACAGTTTCGGTTGGAACAACAGCCAAGCCTCCCTCACGAATCACCTTCGCCACTTGCTCCGACAACTCTAATAAATCCCCTGTCGCCATATCTTTGTGAATTTCGACCTTCATGATTCCCTCCTCAAACAAACATCTAAACTCTAAAGAGTGGCTGATTTTAAGCTTTCACTTCGGCCACCATCTCAGTCTTATAATCCACCAATTTTTGTGCTAACACCTCAAATGTTTTAAGCATTTCAATCGCACAATCAATCAGCGAAAGATCGCCATCGCTGCCTGTTAAGAGTGCAACTTGTGCCATAATCATTTGCCTTGCCAACCGCACTTTGTTTTCTTACCTGACAGGATTTGATATTCCCAGGACTTTACCTTATTTTATACGCCTAACAGGATTCGAACCTGTGACCTTCGGCTCCGGAGGCCGACGCTCTATCCAGCTGAGCTACAGGCGCATACACAAAGCTTTATTATACACGAAAGTTGTCCGACTTTAAGGCCTCAAAAAACGAAGGCTCCAGGGACGACGCCAACCGTTCCTAGCAAGGGGATACGGATACCTTTTACCAATCCAGAGTAGTCGTTGCCCTATTCCTCCCTTCGCACCCTATAACGCCAAAATTTTTCAAAGTTTGGAGGAAGTGAGAGCTATTACACAGAAGTGGATTATAAAATATAATGAGGTTCGACCACACCAATCTCTAGGGAATTTAACTCCAGATGAGATAACTAGAATGGAGCGAAATGTACACGCTTTTAAAAGTTTTGAGTAATAAAAACATTTATAGCGTGTCACATAATTTATGTACAGCCCCTTAAATTATCTAGAGTGCCAACTAGACCGCACGATACCCTATATCCTTTCGATAGTGCATTCCCTCAAATTGAATCTTAGGAATCGCTTGATAAACGGTATCAATGGCCTCTTTAATGTTAGCACCATACGCCGTTACACCCAAAACACGTCCACCCGATGTACTGCAAACACAATCTTTGCTAGCTGTCCCCGCATGAAAGATCAAGACATCTGGATTATCTTTAAGAGACGCGTCAATATGAATGACTTTACCTTTAGGATAAGATCCAGGGTAACCTTCCGAAACAAGCACCACACAAACCGCTACTCGCTCATCCCACTCCAAGCGATAGTCCAAAACATGGCCATCAATGCAAGCTTGCATCACGTTGACCAGGTCGCTTTTGAGCCGTGGCAACACCACCTGAGTTTCTGGATCCCCCAAGCGCACATTATATTCCACAACCTTAGGTCCTTCAGAGGTGATCATAAGACCTGCATACAAAATTCCTTTGTAAGGAGCTCCTTCGTGTTTCATTCCATCCAAGGTCGGAATAATAATTTTGTCACGAATTTGCGCATACAACTCGTCGGTCACCACCAGTGCTGGACAATAGGCCCCCATACCTCCAGTATTAGGCCCCTCATTGTTATCAAAAATACGTTTATGGTCTTGCGAGGCATCCATAATAAGGGCATGATCGCCATCGCAAAAAGCCAAAATCGAAACTTCCTCACCTTCCATAAACTCTTCGACCACCACGCGATCTCCCGACGATCCGAAAGCTTTGTCATCAAAAATCGTGCTCAAAGCCTGCTCAGCTTCATCCATGGTCATGCATACAAAGGCTCCTTTACCTGCGGCTAAACCATCGGTTTTGACCACAATCGGCGCTCCTTGCTGTTGCACATAAACCCAAGCCTCTTCTTTGCTTTCAAAGGTTTCGTAGGCAGCTGTGGGAATAAAATATTTTTTAAGAAAGTCTTTCATATAGGCCTTGCTACCTTCGAGCTTAGCTGCATCTTTATGCGGTCCAAACACACGCAAACCTTTACTCTCAAACACATCGACCAAACCAGCCACCAAGGGATCTTCTGGCCCGACAACCGTTAAGTCAATCTGGTGAATCAAAGCCCATTCCGTTAACGCCGGAATATCATTGGCCGCAATATCCACACAAGCAGAAATTTCGGCCATCCCAGCATTACCTGGGGCGCAATAAAGCTCGGTCACTTGCTCACTTTGCCTCAACATCCATGCTAATGTGTGTTCACGACCGCCAGAACCAACCACCAAAACTTTCATAAACCCTTCCCTTTATTTTTTTAAAATTTTTCTTAATGTTTAAAATGTCTCATACTGGTGAACACCATAGCAATGCCATGTTCATTGCAAGCCGCAATCACCTCTTCATCGCGCATCGAACCTCCAGGCTGAATAATCGCCTTTACACCCACTTGGGCCACAGCGTCAACAGCATCGCGAAAAGGAAAAAAGGCGTCAGAGGCTAGAACACATCCCTCTAAATCAACATTGGCTTTGCTTGCGCCAATTTGGGCCGAATCAACTCGACTCATTTGCCCTGCTCCCACACCTAAAACTTTGCCCTTCGTGCCATAGACAATCGCATTGCTTTTCACATGTTTGCAAACTTTCCAATTGAATAACAAAGCCTCCAGTTGCTCTTCGGTTGGGTGTGTTTCGGTCACGACCTTCAAATCATCGCGACTCACCATTTCCAAGTCACGCTCTTGAATTAACAACCCCCCAACCACTTTTTTGATATCTTTTTGTTTGCGATCACGCTGTCCATCAAAGTTGCCCACAGCCAGCAAGCGAAGATTCGATTTCTCAGCCAAAACTGCCATCGCGTCCGCCTCAAAAGAAGGTGCAATCACTGCTTCCACAAAAGTCGAAGTAATTTCTTTGGCCGTCGCAGCATCGACAGGTCGATTAAAAGCAATAATCCCTCCAAAGGCCGACACTGGATCAACCGAACGAGCTTCGGTGTATGCCTCCAGCAAAGTAGAAGCTTGAGCCACACCACAAGGATTCGTATGCTTCACAATCACAGCGGTGGTATCGCTAAACTCTTTAACGAGTTCTAAAGAGGCATTGCAATCCCAAATGTTATTGAAAGACAACTTCTTGCCTTGCAACTGCTTGGCATTTTCAATCGCAATTTCACTCACCTTAGGATCCTTGTAAAAGGCTGCCTTTTGATGGGGGTTTTCTCCGTAGCGCAAATCTTGTATTTTATCAAAGGTGTAACCAATAAAATTTTCATTCGACAAGTATTGAGCGATCGCCATATCATAGCGGGCCGTGTGCTTAAACACCTTGACTGCTAAATCATAATTGCTGTCTTCCCCCATCATCCCTTCGTTGTTTTGCATTTCTTTAATCACGGCATCATAATCGACAGGATCACACACCACAGTCACAAAAGAGTTATTTTTAGCCGCAGAACGCAACATTGTCGGTCCACCAATATCAATGTTTTCAATCGCCTCATCCAAAGATACACCTTCTTTTGCAATCGTAGCTTCAAAAGGGTACAAATTGACCACCACCATATCGATTGCTTCAATGTCGTGCTCCTTCATTTTGTCGAGATGGGCTTGATTATCACGCAAACCTAAAAGACCCCCATGAATTTTGGGGTGCAAAGTTTTAACGCGTCCGTCGAGCATTTCGGGATAACCAGTGTAATCCGAAACATTCGTAATCTCCACGCCATTATCGGATAGAAGTTGAGCCGTCCCCCCCGTCGATAAAATACGTACGCCAAAAGCCGAAAGTTTTTGAGCAAACTCTAAAATAGCGACTTTATCGGATACACTGATCAATACATTTTGAATTTTGGTACGCTGAATACTCATTTTGGCTCCTTCACCCTGTTCCGTCACCGATACACTCATAGGACGTCGCCCTTGAAACAATTTTTAAAGAAAGGTCTATTTTATCATAGGTTAGGAGTATTTTTGGATAAGAAAATATGTCTTTTCCAGCTGAGAAACCAAAAAAGCAAGCCGAACGCGGTATGGTTTTAAAAAGTACATCATCATCGATGATAAGGAATTAGTCATAGGTTTTAATCTATTTTGCAATATTTTCGTTTTATACACAAAAATGATGTGACTTCAAAAAATATCTACAACTGCCTCATAAATACTGCACCCCCCCTCCCCAAAAAAAATTTTTTGATATACCATTCAAAAGAGGATGCGTTAACTACAAATTGCGTTTGGGTTGCCCAGTATAGATTTGACGCGGACGACCAATGCGAAAAGTGGGACTTTCCACCATTTCTTTCCAATGAGCCACCCAACCTGGGGCGCGCCCCAGGGCAAAAAGTACAGTAAACATATCGACTGGAATGCCCATGGCACGGTACATAATGCCGCTATAGAAATCAATATTAGGGCAAAGCTTACGCTCGATGAAATACTCATCTTCGAGAGCCACGCACTCGAGTTCTTTGGCAATGCACAATAAAGGATCTTCAACACCCAAGGCATCCAGCAAAGCATCACATTTAGCTTTAATCACACCAGCTCGAGGGTCAATCTGGCGATAGACACGATGGCCGAAACCCATCAAACGGAAAGGATCATTTTTGTCCTTGGCCTTGTCGATATACTTTTGATAATCGCCACCATCTTGCTCAATCATTTGGAGCATTTCGATCATCTTTTGGTTAGCACCCCCATGAAGTGGTCCCCACAAAGCCACAATACCACCAGAAAGAGAAGCAAACAAATTGGCCAACGAACTCCCTATCAAACGCACTGTAGAAGTGCTACAGTTTTGCTCGTGATCTGCATGCAAAATCAAAAGAACACGCAAAGCCTGAATCACAGTTTCATTGGCGGGACCATCTTGGCCAAACATCATGTGCCAAAAATTGTCTTCATAGCCCAAGTTATTACGAGATACTATAGGCTCTAATCCTTGCTTAACACGAAAGATGGCCGCCGCTAGGGTCGCCACCTTTCCAATCACATGAGCTAATAAACTTTGTTTCGTCGCATCATCAAGTTCGGTTTGGATCAACTCTTGATGATAACCCGACAAGGCCATCACACCAGAAGATAACATCGCCATCGGATGAGCTTCCTTGACAAAACCACCAAAAATTTTAAACACATCTTCCGACACAACACTGTTTTGAAAAACTTGGCTTTCAAATTCTTGTAACTCAGATGCATTTGGCATTTCGCCATAAACTAAAAGCCAAGCCACTTCCAAAAAGCTAGCTTTTTCAGCCAACTGTTCAATCGGATAACCGCGGTAACGCAAAACACCTTGTTCACCATCTAAAAAAGTCACAGCACTTTCAGTAGCACCCGTATTCGCATAACCTGGGTCAAATGTGATGTAGCCTGTTTCGGAACGCAATTTGGAAATGTCTATGCCATACTCATTTTCAGTTCCCACAATTACAGGAAGGTCAAGTTCTTTATTATCTAAAACAATTTTAACAGTTTTATCCATAGTTTCCATACAAAGCCCGCACTTACGGATTTTGATCCATTGTTGACAACAAGGTGGTATTATACATTCTTCCAAGTTATTTGTAAACAGAAACAGGTATCAGCAATCATAGCATTTTCATTACTGAGTTTTGCTTGATACATAGTAAGTTCTGTTACTGCTGATACAAACTTAGCAAATAAGATTAACACTTCTTGTTTTATTAAAAATTAAAAAATCTCACGCCGTTGAGATGGCTTTAAAGTTTTTTTTGCTAAGGGCGCCTTGGCAATAGATACTTTTAACTCACTCTCAGCATAGATGCTCTTGAATTGAGCATTTTCTAAGTCCACCTCTTTTATAAGCATTTAACGATGGAAACAGTAACATCATATTTAGAACGCCCTTGATAAAATGAGGCTTGAGATATGCCCTATTCACGGCAGAGAATGCTACATTGGCGGGCGCGACCAGATCGTGGTTGATTTGCTTGTGACGTTGCTCAAAAATCGTATTTAGTCTTTTCCTCTTTCAACTATTTACCTCTTATAAACTCTTTGCCTAAATGCCTTCTTATTTGATAAAATATGTGAAGCTATAAAACTATAAAATCGCCCTGTTTTGATTTAGGGATATAGAGGTGAAAAAATGAGCACAAAAACAAAAATGCGCAAAACAACCATTGAATTGACGGAAGAGCAATATTTTTATCTTAAGGAAAAAGCTCTGGAGAACCAGAAGAAGAATAAGAGCACGACGGTGGTTTCGATTATTCGAGATTTGATTGAAGCGGATTTTAAGAAAAAAATTAGAAAAGACAGTGCTTTATGACTAGTAAAAAAGAGTTATCAGAGCGAGATATTTGCACAAAATTTATTCTACCAGCTCTTGTAAAGTCTGGTTGGAATGTTGAAAAACAAATCCGTGAGGAAGTCTTTTTTACGGATGGCCGTATTTTTGTCAAAGGGAATAAAACTGTGCGTGGAAAGCGTAAACGGGCGGACTTTATTCTCTACTTAAAGCCCAATATTCCTATTGCTGTTATTGAGGCAAAGGACAATAATCACTCTGTTGGTTCAGGACTTCAACAGGCATTAAATTATGCAGACATTCTGGACCTTCCGGTTGCATTTAGTTCAAACGGAGACGGATTTATTATGCATGACCGCTCTGGCCGTTCTCAGCCAGTTGAGCAAGAGTTATCTCTCGATAACTTTCCTTCTCCTGATGAGGTTTGGGAAATATACAAAAAACATAAAGGTATTAAAACGCCTGAACAAGAAAAAATAGCCGCATATGACTACTTCTTTGATGGTTCTGGTCGTTCTCCTCGTTATTATCAGCAAATTGCAATTAACCGAACGGTGGAAGCCATCGCCTGTGATCAAAAAAGAATCTTTCTTGTTATGGCAACTGGCACAGGAAAAACCTATACAGCTTTTCAAATTATCTATCGACTTTGGAAAAATGGAAATAAAAAACGAATTTTGTTTTTAGCTGACCGAAATGTTCTTATTGATCAGACCAAACGCAATGACTTCAAGCACTTTAAAGATCGTATGACCATTATCAAGAAGAAAAAAGTTGATAAGGCTTTTGAAATTTATCTTGCCTTGTACCAAGGTTTAACGAATTACAACGACGATAAAGATGCTTACAATGAGTTTAGCCGTGATTTTTTTGATTTGGTAATTGTCGACGAATGTCATAGAGGCAGTGCGGATGCGGACAGTGCGTGGCGAGAAATTCTAAACTATTTTAGTTTTGCCACACAAATTGGACTTACAGCGACCCCAAAAGAAACAAAAGACGTTTCAAACATTGAATATTTTGGCGATCCGATTTACACATACACCTTAAAGCAAGGGATAGAAGATGGATTTTTAGCCCCTTATAAGGTTCTTCGTGTTGGAGTGAATGTTGATCTGGAGGGATGGAGGCCAGAGACTGGCAAAATAGATAAAGACGGCAGAGTTGTTGAGGATCGCGTTTATAACACAAAGGATTTTGATAAAAATATCGTTATTGATGAGCGGACAAAGTTGGTTGCTAGAAAAGTTTCCGAATATTTGCGAAAGACAAACCGTTATGACAAGACGATCGTTTTTTGTATTGATATTGAACATGCCGAAAGAATGAGACAAGCTTTAGCCATTGAAAATCCAGAATTGGTTCTTGAAAGTCATAAGTATGTTATGCGTATAACAGGTGACGATGAACAGGGAAAACGTGAAGTCGATAATTTTATTAACCCTGAAGAGAGATACCCTGTTATTGCGACGACGTCCAAATTGATGACAACCGGCATTGATGCACAAACTTGTAAACTCATTGTTCTTGATGCCAATATTCGATCTATGACGGAGTTTAAGCAGATTATTGGTCGTGGAACGCGTATCAATGAAGAATACGATAAAACGTTTTTTACGATCATGGATTTTCGTAATGTGACGGATCTTTTTGCAGATTCTACCTTTGATGGTGATCCGGTTATGATTAAAGAGATTAGGGGCGATGAAGAAATAAAGGAAGAAGACATTAATCCGGAAGGTGATACGGAAATATTTGATCCTGAAACAGGAGAGCCTGTCGATTTTGGTGACGGTAAAACAGGGGAGTATCCTATTCCACCTGTTACGGGCGGAGATATTGTTGCAGAACCTCATAGCAAGATCTATGTGGCTGGTGTGAACGTTTCCGTTCTTAATGAACGTGTCCAACATTTGGATGCTAATGGCAAACTTATCACAGAGAGTCTCAAAGATTACACAAAGAAAAATCTTCTTAAAGAATTTCGTTCCCTTGATGATTTTCTTGCGCATTGGAATGGTGCGACTAAAAAGAAAGCCGTTATTGAGGAACTCGAAGCTCATGGCATTATTTTGGAAAATCTGAAATCTCAAATCAAAAAAGACTTAGATGTGTTTGACCTTGTCTGTCATATTGCTTGGGATAAACCTCCTCTAAGCCGTAGAGAAAGAGCGGAGAATGTGAAAAAACGCAACTATTTTGCTAAATATGAGGATAAAGCGCGCAAGGTGATTGAGGCATTACTTGAGAAATATGCCGATGAAGGTATTGAGAATATAGAAGACCTTGACGTTTTGAGAATAGAACCGTTCAATCAAATGGGGACACCCGCTGAAATTTTGAGCATATTTGGAGATCGAGAGAGGTATGTGGATGCTGTTGAGGAATTAGAGCAAGAGATTTACGCCATAGCATAGGAGCTTAAATGAAAAATATTGGAAATATTATTAAGACTTTGCAGAATATTATGCGCAAAGACCCGGGTGTGTCCGGTGACGCCCAGCGCATTGAACAACTTGGATGGATGATTAGTCTTAAAATCCTGGATGATAAGGATAAAGAGATTAAGCTTTTGAATGACAAATATGTGTCGCCTATGCCTGAAAAGTTGCAATGGCGAAACTGGGCAGCCGATGATGAGGGCATGACGGGAGAGGAACTTAAAAGCTTTGTCGATGGAAAGCTAATCGCCGGTCTAAAGAATCTTGATGTTAGTACAGGCAATAAACGTGCGATTATTATTCGAGAGATATTTGACGGCACAAATAACTACATGAAAAATGGCACAATTTTGCGTCAGGTCATTAATGAATTAAACAAGATTGATTTTAATAGTTCAGAAGACAGACATGTGTTTGGGGATATCTATGAAACGATTTTAAGAGACCTTCAAAATGCAGGTAATTATGGAGAGTTTTACACGCCACGTGCCATCACAGAAATAATCACGGACATCATTAATCCTCGATTGGGGGAAAAGGTGCTTGATCCTTCCTGTGGAACGGGTGGATTTTTAACCAGTGCTATAGAAAATATTCGCAAGCGAGATGTTAAAGGCGTGGAAGATTTGAAAACGCTTGAAAAAACCATTCATGGAATGGAGTTAAAGCCTTTGCCTTTTATGCTATGTGTGACAAATTTAATTTTGCATGATATCGAAATTCCTAATGTGGATTACACGGACAGCTTGAATCGAGAATACACGTCTATTACGCAAAAAAACAGAGTTGACGTTATTCTTGCAAATCCGCCATTTGGAGCATCCGTTACCGATGGTGTTGAAACAAACTTTCCTCAAAATTACCGGACAACAGAAAGTGCAGATCTTTTTTTAGTTTTAATGGTTCGCTATCTGAAAGAGGGAGGAAGAGCAGGGATTGTTTTGCCAGATGGGTCACTGACGGGAGATGGTGTAAAACAACGCATACGTCAGCATTTCTTGGAAACATGTAATCTTCATACGATTGTTCGTTTGCCCAATTCGGTTTTTCAACCCTATGCCAGTGTGGCGACGAATCTTCTCTTTTTTGAAAAGGGAAAGTCGACAAAAGATATTTGGTATTGGGAACACAGATTGCCCGAAAGCGTAAAATCTTATAGTAAAACCAAGCCTATTCAAAAGATGGAATTTGATGGATTGAAAAAGTGGTGGAAAAAGCGCAAAGAAAATGATCAGGCGTGGAAAGTTTCGATGGATACGATTAAATCCAATGGTTATAGTCTTGATATTAAGAATCCGCATATAGCAAAAGAGGAGCATGTGTATTCAAGTTCAGAGTTGGTAGGTATGCTTCACGATTCTTTTTGTAAAAGTGATGCGCTGTTAGAAAAATTGAAAGAAGAACTAAATCATGGTTAAGTGGAAGCCAATAAAAGAGATTTTTGATTTTGAAAAAGGAACCTTGCAAAGTACAAAGTGTACGGCTGGACGCTATTTTTTTGTAACTGCAGCAGAAGACTGGAAAACACACAAAAATTATACGCATGATTGTGAGGCGTTAGTATTTGCAATGGCCGCTTCTGGATCTCTTGGGCGTACTCATTATATAAATGATAAATTTATTGCAAGTGATCTATGTTTTATTTTGGTGCCTAAAAAAGGACTGAAAATAGATTTAATGTTTTATTATCGACTTTTTAATTCTTTAAGGTTGAATATTGTAAAGAAAACGGCGACCGGAACATCAAAATTAGCTATTAATCGAACAAACTTTGGTTTATATAAAATTCCCTATTTTGATTATGATCATCAGGTGCTTTTTAGTGGCAAAATTGAAAAAATGAATGAAATTAGTAGTAATTTTGAAAGTGCTTTTGACCAGCAACTATCTTTTCTTAAAAAGTTACGCCAATCCATCTTACAAGAAGCTATTGAAGGTAAACTTACTGCTGACTGGCGCAATAAAAACCCCGACTTAATCAGTGGTGAAAACCATGCATCGAAGCTTCTTGAAACAATCAAATTAAAAAAAGACAAGTTGATTAAAGAGGGAAAAATAAAAAATCCGAAACCATTAAAACCTATTACAGACGATGAAAAACTGTTTGTATTGCCTGAGGGGTGGGTGTGGTGCAAGCTTGGAGATATTGCATGTGGATTTGATTATGGTTCTAGTTTGAAGTCAAAGAAGAGTGGGAAAGTGCCAGTTTTAAGGATGGGTAATATTAAAAATGGCAACATAGATTGGAGTAATCTGGTTTATACAGATAATTGCGATGAAATAAATAAATATATGTTAAAAGAGAAAGACCTTTTATTTAATAGGACGAATAGTCGAGAATTAGTTGGTAAAACGGCACTTTATGAAGGTAGACAAAAAGCTATTCATGCAGGGTATTTAGTGCGTTTTTATATGCTTGGAGGGATAAGCTCTTTATATGTTAACTATGTGATGAATTCATTTTTGCATCGCAAATGGTGTAACAAAGTCAAAACAGATGCAATTGGACAGTCAAATATTAATGCCACTAAATTGAGAAGTTTTAAATTTCCTTTGCCAAGTTTTCTTGAACAAAAAATAATTGATGATAGGGTTAAGAAACTTATGTCAATGATTGATGATTTAAAAAAGCAAGTCACAGAGCGCAAAGAGCAATCCGAAATGCTCATGAAATCAGTCTTGAAAGAGGCCTTTGAAGGAAAGACATCCGTCTCTCACGAGAAAGCAGGAGCATTATGAGCATAAGGAGACAAGTTTTTTTTATAGGGTTTTATTAACAGTCGTTATTCCTTGGAGAGGCTCTCCCTCTCCAAGACAGAAAACCCCTCATTTAAGAGCAAAACCCTATAAAACATATATAATATAAGCGAGGTCAATCTGGTAGGATAACATACAAATTTTAAAAAAACCTATATCAAATAAGTTCTAATATCGTCCAGCCCGCCACCAACGTCAATCGCTAACACACGCACTAAAGAGGGCGACACATTTATTTCCTTGTTGAATTTATGCCCTCACAGAAATAACATTTAATAAAGTTAAGCGAACCCCACAATCAAGTCGCGGGGTAACGCTTTTATTAAGCCACCTTAGCGCCCAAAATGTCTTGAATTTTTTGCACCACTTCGCCAGTAGTATCCATAATGGTCACTCCAGCACTTGACAAAGCTTCGACTTTCGATTGAGCCGTTCCTTTGCCCCCAGAAATAATTGCGCCAGCATGCCCCATACGTTTACCTGGGGGCGCTGTTTTACCCGAGATAAAGCAAACCACGGGCTTCGACATTTGAGCAATATATTCCGCCGCATCTTCCTCGTCGGTTCCACCAATTTCACCGACCATCACTACTGCTTTGGTTTCGGGATCGTTCTCGAACATTTCCAAAAGATCACGGAAGCTCAAACCTAACACGGGGTCACCACCGATCCCCACACAGGTGGTTTGGCCAATACCCAAGCGGGTCAAAGCATCCACAAGCTCGTAGGTCAAGGTTCCACTACGCGAAATCATGCCAACAGGACCTTCGCTCAAAATTTCAGCAGGCGTAATTCCCATTTTGCCAATGCCAGGCGAGGCTAAACCAGGACAGTTGGGACCAATAAGCTGAGCTCCGTTGGTCTTCACATGAGCGGTGGCTTCCACCATATCCTGAAAAGGAATTCCTTCGGTGATGCAAACAATCAATTGCACACCACCATCAGCTGCATCCAAAATAGCATCTTTGGCAAAACGCGCGGGTACAAAAATCACTGAAGCATTGGCACCAGTCGCAGTAACAGCTTCTTTGCACGTGTTAAACACAGGCAAACCCCACGTTTCTTGACCACCTTTTCCAGGGGTCACACCCCCCAACACTTCCGTGCCATAATCCAACATCGATTGCGTATGATAACTTCCTTCGCGCCCTGTGATTCCTTGAACAATCACTTTTGTGTCTTTCCTTAGTAAAATACTCATCTCTCTATCCTTTGTGTTTCTTGTATCTTAACCTGTCTTGTCATCCTGTGGCATAATCACGAGATTCGCTCATTAATCCGTGGTTATGAATTTCGCAATCCAGCTATTTACGCCATCGCCTCAACAATTTTTTGAGCCCCTTCGCTCATCGTTTTGGCACTGATCAAATCATCACGCCCTTCGACAACCGCACGTCCTTCAGTCGCCCGTGTGCCCGACAAACGAAGCACAATAGGAATCTGCCGAGGTGCATCTTTAATCATCTCAATCAATCCATGGGCCACTTCATCACAACGGGTGATGCCACCAAAAATGTTAATGAATATTCCCTCGACTTGAGCATCGGAATAAAGAACTTCGAGACACTTTTCCATCATTTCTTTTTTGGCTCCACCACCGATATCCAAAAAGTTAGCGGGCTGACCACCAGCACGATTCACCTCGTCCATCGTCGTCATCACCAAACCAGCACCGTTACCAATAATACCAACATTACCATCAAGTTTCACATAGGCAATGCCTTGCTTATGGGCTTCGCGCTCAAGTTCGTTGTCTTCGGCCTCATCTTCGAAGACTTTTAATGCTTCGTGACGAAACAAAGCGTTTTCATCGATCAACACCTTGCCATCACAAGCCAGCCAGGTGCGTTCACCAGTTAAAACCAAAGGGTTAATCTCAGCCAACTGAGCATCATTCGCAAAATAAGCCACCACCAACTTGGTTAAAATATCTTTAAAGCCAGCTTGCAAATCATCATCCAACTCAAGGAACTGAATAATTTGATCCATATCTTCAGCCGAAATTGACTGTAATGACTTCATAGGGAGTTTAAAGATTTTGTCGGGTTCCGATTCAGCCACTTCTTCAATATCCACACCGCCCATCGCCGAAATCATCAAAACATTGTCACGTAAAGTACGGTCTAAGATAATTCCAACATAGTATTCCTTATCGATATTGGCCCCTTGTTCCACCAAAACTTTTTCGACGGTCAAGCCCTTCACATCCATTCCTAAAATGCGCTCGGCTTCACTGCGACACTCATCGTCGTTAAAAACAACTTTGATCGCACCAGCTTTACCACGTCCACCAACGTGAACCTGAGCTTTAATCACACAAGGGTAACCGATCGTTTGAGCTATTTGAAAAACTTCATCTGCCGTAAACGCCACTTGCCCTTCGGGAACGGGAACGCCTTCGGCTTTGAATAAATCTTTGGCCTGATGTTCATGAATTTTCATGGTTGCACTTCTCCTTAGAAGACATTAAATACAAATAAAATCATTGTATAGCGAGATTACAAAAAGTTCAATCCATATTAAAGTTCCTCATCAGACCTAGCATCAATCTCTAAACGTATCATTTTGAAGAAATATCAACATATCAACAAGAAAAGGCATAGCCTTTTAAAAGAAACCCCAACATCTTCTGCCACGGCTTTTTAAAAAATCTAAATTATTTTATAGACTTAACTTAGCAATATTATCTTTCACATCTTGGCCTGACTTTTGCAAAGCAACCTTCTCTTCATCGGTCAAGGAAAGTTCAATCACCTCTTGAACCCCCCCCTTCCCCAAACGCACAGGAACCCCGCAATAGACATCGTCAAGACCATACTGACCAGATAGATAAGCCGCACAAGGCAAGATTTTGCCATCATCGTGCAAAATGCTCTTGACCATCTCGACCGCAGAAGCTGACGGTGCATAATAGGCTGAGCCTTTTTGCAACAACTTTACAATCTCAGCACCACCATTTTGGGTGCGCACATTGATAACATCAATCGTCTCAGCAGGCAAAAGCTCCGTAATCGCAATTCCATTCACCGTCGAAAAACGTGGCATAGGCACCATCGAATCACCGTGACCACCCAAAACCATAGCATTCACTTGCGAAGGCGCCACTTTGAGGACTTCAGCAATAAACCAGCGATAACGGGCCGCATCCAAAATACCCGCCATACCCACCACGCGTTCTTGGGGAAAACCCGATACTTTGTAAGACAAATAGGTCATCACATCTAGGGGGTTGCTCACCGTCACAATCACTGCACTGGGACTGTACTTAACCACCTGCTCGGTGATGCTTTTAACAATATCGGCATTGGCCACCAAAAGATCGTCACGGCTCATGCCAGGTTTGCGCGGTAAACCAGCTGTGATCACAACCACATCACTGTCGGCCGTATCAGCATAATCATTGGTTCCAACAATCGCAGCGTTGTATCCTTCAATCGGTGCCGATTGCATTAAATCCAAGGCTTTCCCCTGTGGCATACCTTCCATAATATCAATCAATACGGTATCGGCTAAATCTTGCTCGATAATACGGCATGCACATGTCGCTCCGACAAAACCTGCACCCACAACGGTTACTTTATGATCCATCATCTTACTCCTTTATTCTAGTTACGGAAGTTGTTAAACGTTTAAATTCAATCGTCCCTGCAAAAAACTCACCAGCTGGCCAAACATCATTGTTGCTTCGGACTGAGGGATACGGGACAAAGCTTCGTTAGCCTTATCAATGTATTGCTGAATATCGTTCTGTGTTCGTTCAACGGCTTGTGACACAGCAAAACCTTTGCGTAATTCAAGAAAAATCGCTTCGTCTTTGCTTTTCTTAATCAAATCAATCACAGCCTCTTTGTCATCGGACACATCAAGCAAATGAATGATAGGCAATGTCAATTCACCCGAAGCCAAATCTTGCCCAGAATTTTTGCCCAAATCTTCCACGGGAGCCATCACATCCATCGTGTCATCAATCATCTGAAAGGCAATTCCCAAAGCCATGCCAAAATCATACAAAGCCTGTTGCTGATCCTTGTTGGTTTCTGCCGTGATCGCTCCTATCAAGCAGGAGGCCGCAAACAAGCTGGCAGTTTTATTTTGAATCATAAAAATATAGCCGTCACGCGAAAAAGCAAAATTACCACGTTCACATACTTGAATCAGCTCACCTTCGCACATCTCGCGTGTTGCCAAGGTTAACGCCTGCACCACTTCGAGGGAGCGACTCGACGACGACAAATGAAACGCTTCGGAATAAACAAAATTGCCAAAAGCCACAGCTATTTCAGGATTCCATTTGGATTGAATACTCAACCGATCATGGCGGTACTCGGCATGATCAATCACGTCATCATGCACCAAAGATGCCCGGTGCATCAATTCCATCGCCACACCAGCCTTAATCACATAATGATCGACATGTAAATCATCAACAGAGCCTCCAGCTGCACGAAACGACAAGAGCATCAAAACAGGACGCAACTTTTTGCTTTTCGAATCTAACACAAAATCATTAAGCGTCGCAATCAAAGGCTGGCGACAACGTTTAAGCGTTTGCGTTATAGCCTCGTTAATCAAAGTCATATCTTGGCTTAAAAACTGATAAATGGCTTGAATATTCACTAAAAATTCTCCTAAAAATCCAAAATTTTATTTTAGCATCTTAAATAAATCCTGTCTAGAAGGCCCCCTACTTCTCCTCGCCTTCTCACGAAGGCAGAAAGATCATCATTCCTTTGCAAAAGCTACGCGATCACCCAGAACTTCAGAATCTTAAAGGTACTGCAAAAAGGTTCGCGACTATCAATTCACCCTTCGACAAGGCTGATTTTGAGCTCATTTGTCAGCTTGGACGCAGCTAAGGCAGGAGAATTTTATTTACAAACACCACCGAACCTGATAGAATCTGACCTCCGCGTTTCTGTGGGACGATAGCTCAGTCGGTAGAGCAGAGGACTGAAAATCCTCGTGTCGACGGTTCAATTCCGCCTCGTCCCACCAAAACAATCTTCCTTATGACCTTTATCAGAATAAATTAAACAGCAAAGCTATCAGTAGAATTTGAGAAATAGTGCCCAAGGACAAAGCGATAGCTGTCCTGCGACCAGTATTCCTCCACAACAATCCTATTTCGATGTAATCGGTGGCCATCGATAAGGTCACAAGCAATCCTTAAAAATGTTGCCTGAAAATAGCTCCAAAACCAACATGGCGCGTCTACCTTTGAATGACAAATAAAGCCGTTTCAGCAAAAAGGTTTCCCCTCCATCCGCAACGTAACTTACGGCCACTGGAGGCATAGAGCCTTCGCTCCAAAACCTTAATTTGATTCATCGCAAAAACATCTTGAACGTCTTTCATGCTCGCCAAATGAATGTTGGGTGTATCGTACCACTCATAGCCCAAAGTTTTATTTTTGGGCATATGACCTTTAAAAAAGATTTGGACACGCAAAGGCCAATGACCAAAGTTCGGCACACTCACTATAGCCGTTTGACCAACTCGCACCATTTCTTTAAGAACATCTATTGGCCTGCGCACCACTTGCAAAGTTTGACTTAAGATCACCACATTAAATGACTGATCAGCATAAAATGCCAATCCCACATCGATGTCCCCTTGAATGGTTGCAATACCTTTGACCACCGAACGAGTAACGTTATCTTGGCAAATATCGACACCAACCGCCTGAATATTTTTGAATTTTTTGAGCGTGTAAAGCAAATTGCCTTCACCGCAGCCCAAATCCAAAACACGACTTCCCTCAGGAACTAAATCAACAATATCTTTCTGATAGGCCTTAAACATATTCTAAGAAACCTTTCATCAAAGATGTGAGGGGCTTTTCTTTAATCAAAAAAGCATCGTGTCCACAGTCGGTTTCAATATCACAAAACGAAACCTCTTTGCCTTCATGCATAAGCGCATGCACAATGTCTAAGGATTGCTTACTGGGAAACAACCAATCCGAAGTAAGAGAAACCACCAACATTTTGCTCTCAACTCTAGCCATAGCCTGCTCAAGCGAACCATAACTCTGCGACAAATCAAAGTAATCCATTGCTTTGGTAAGATATAAATAACTGTTCGCATCAAAGCGCTCGACAAAGAGATCTCCTTGGTACTTTAAATAACTTTCAACCTCAAAATCGGTATCAAAGTCATAACCAAATTGATTTTTTTCCTGCAAACGCCGACCAAATTTACGATGCATCGCTTCTTCACTCAAATAGGTAATATGACCTATCATCCGTGCAATAGCCAAACCCTGTTGGGGAGGATAATTTTCATCGTACAAGCCTTTGTTCCAATTCTTGTCGGACATAATGGCATGGCGACCGACTTCATTAAACGCAATACTTTGCGCAGATAAGCGTGAGGTCGAAGCAATCACAATCACTCCCGATACAAGGTCAGGGAAACGCACCGCCCATTCTAAAGCTTGCATTCCTCCCATCGATCCACCAACCACCGCATGCAATTTTGGGATTTCGAGCACCTGCATCAAACGTCTTTGCGCTTCCACCATATCACCAATCGTCACCATTGGAAAATTCATGCCGTAAGCCTGCTGAGTCTGAGAATTGATTGAATAAGGGCCTGAGCTTCCCTTGCAACCGCCCAAAACATTCGAACAAACCACACAATAACGGCTGGTATCAAGAGCCTTGCCTGGTCCAATCATCAAGTCCCACCAACCAGGTTTGGCATCACCCATATCGTGGTGCCCTGCGGCATGAGCATCTCCACTTAAAGCATGCGTCACCCAAACCATATTGGTTTTGTCGGCATTCATTTCACCATAAACTTCGTAGGTCAGAGTGAGCTCATCCAATCGTTGGCCCGATTCTAAAACCATGCTATCGCTAAACGTATGTGTGTGTGCTTGCACCAAGCCAACACTCGCCATCGATATCCAACTCCTTCTTTCATGTTAAAGTAGACGCCATTATAGCATTGTTGATTAAGCTTAGGCGGACTTTTGGAAAACGTTGCTAGACCCCCTTTCCAAAAAAAAGCTCCTCTTGCCCTATATCGGCATAATAGACCACCAGTTTGATTGCCACCAAACCACTTTCATACAAAACCTCTAAAAGATCGGTGTCACTCGGAGCCAAAGATTGAGGAGCTTGGCACACTTCTTATTACTCAAGGGTCTTTTATTTGAATTTGGTGCGAATCACCAGGTCTGGTTCCGAAATAGTCACAACAGTATTCGGTGGAATCGAATCCGTTAACCATACATTTCCACCAACAACTGAGTTTTCACCAATCTGAATCGCCCCTAAAATAGTGGCTCCAGCATAAATGGTCACACCATCGGCCAAGATGGGATGACGTTTTTTACCTTTGATCACCCGCCCTTTGCCATCTTTAGGAAAACTCATTGCTCCCAAGGTCACACCTTGGTACAGCTTAACGTGATGGCCAATATCACAGGTTTCGCCAATCACCACACCCGTGCCATGATCGATAAAAAAGTGCTGACCAATCTTAGCACCAGGATGAATATCAATCCCAGTCACCGAATGAGCCCTTTCGCTCATGATCCGAGGAATCAAAGGAACACCTGCCTTAAACAGTTCATGCGCCAAACGATGCACCATAATGGCATAGGTACACGGATAACTCAGAATAATCTCATCAAACGACTGAGCGGCAGGATCCCCACCTTCGGCCGCTTCGATATCAGTTTTAAGAACCGTGCACACATCGGCCAGCTGATCCAAAAACTTGATCACAATCAATTCAGCTTCTTTTGTAAAAGCAGCTGAACTTTCTTTTTTTTGATAACCTAAACCCTTGGCCACTTCGGGCACTAATCGCCGATGAACCTGGCTGATCAAATCACCCACATAATGATTCAAATTGGCTTTGGTCACTTCTTCTTCATAGGTGTAACCAGGAAAAATAATATTGGATAGGGAATCAATCACCTCATCGATCACCTTGGGATTAGGTAAGCACAAACCTTCGATATGATTAATTCCATGTTTTTTGTAGGTCGTCACAAGTTGATCAATCAAGTTATTGAGTTTTTTTTCATTCAAGGAACTCATTGTTGTTTACACCATCTTGAGTATTTGCCCAGCCACAAAATCCTGCAAGCGTTCACGTTGAGTTTGTGCAATATCGATAAATTCAACACCAAACCCATTCTTATGACTTTCTAAATAATCCGAGGCTCCCTTGCACCAGCACACCCTCGACCATAAGGTCAGTGGCTGGGTCATTTCTGATAACTCCACTTGCAATAAAAATTGATATTCCCCTCGCGATAATCGCTTCAAGATGGACTCCTTAAGAGAAAATGTCTCAAAAAAAAGACCTCCTGCGCTGATGCTTCTAAAAATACTACGCTCAAAAGAAATTACCGGCTTATTTTTACCGACCCGATGGATCGAATAAAATAAATAACTTGCCCGTGAAAAACGCTCATATACTCTAACATTTTGTTCTAAAAAAACCACGTAGGGATTCTCCCTTAAGACGATTTAAGACTTCATTAAGGCAACGAGCGAAGCCGCCTTTTGAGCCCAATTTGATTCGGGATAATCCAATATTACCGACTGATACAACTCTTTGGCTTCATCATCACGCGACAATTGTCGATAACAGCGTGCCAATGACAATTTGGCTTCGGGAACAATGTAAGTGCGCGGATCTTGATCTATCAGACGAACATAAGTCTTCGCCGCATACTGAAATTCGCCCATTTGCTCAAAGCTCAAAGCTTGAATCAACAGCAATTGTTGCCCTATCTTGCTAGAAGCCCCTTTCTTTTTAAGCATATGCTTGGTCAAATCAACACACATCTGATACTTGCCCAGGTTGTAATACTCTTCCCCCAACAACAGTAGGGCTTCCAAGGCTTCAACCGATTTCGGATACTTATCCACAATATTCTTCAGCTGCACCATAGCTTTATCTTTATGAGTGCCCTTCAAGTCCTTTTTGGCTTGATGCAAAGAAAGAAAAACATCTTCTCGACGACGTTGCTGCACTTTTTCAAGCGACACATAGATTCCTGCACTCACAACGATCATAACAAAAGCTATAATCAGCTTTTCTTTGTGCAAACCAACATAAGACCAAAAGCCTTCCATAGCTCCCAGGACTTGGTCTTCTTTCAATTCATGACGTGTCATGTGATGTTTCGGCTTCGACATACTATCTCCTTAAATTTTCTGCTATTATTGGCCAATCGGACCCGACGCAATCGTTATAATTACACGACCTCCCAAGGGCTCTAAAATAATTGTACACGTCTGTGTTTCTTTTTCAAAATTAAGAATCACGCGCTTATACTCCACTATAACGATCATTTCCCAATTGTACATGGGCATCTGACTTTTAAAAAAGGTCGTCAACGACGTCAAATCGGCGCGCCCAATGTAGCGCAAAATACCCACCTGAGAAACACCGTTGCTAAACACAAAGGACTCTTTATAATCCAAGTCAAAACCAGCTGGAATCGGAATGTCTTCAAACTTAAGATTCATCGACATTTCAGAGGCTTCTTCACGAGCCTTTTTCCCATAAAGATTCGACATATACTGTTCGTCAGTGCTTCTCCGATTTGTGGGCTGCATCGTTAAACAGCCACTTAAAAGCATGGACCCCAGCATCCCTGCCCAAACAAAAAAACGTTTCTTCATCCCCCCTCCTACCCCCCCTCTGGCAAAATTTAACACCCATCAAATAGCCACAAACATACAAACATAAGAATGTGTGAAGAGATACTGATTGTAGCACAGCTACCGTCAAGAATAAAGTTTTCCCAAGAGTTTGGAGAACGAACCGTTTAAGAAAATTTCAAAACAGCGCGTTGGATCTGATAGCTATTTCTTAGATTCAAATGAATATAGTCACGAGACATATCCACATCTACCCAAGAAAAAGACCAAGGAGACAAAACGGGTAAGAAGTTTTCCAAGCCATAAGCCTCAAAAGTATACAAAGAAGGAAGCGATCGCAAAGACCAATCGGTCTCTGGAGTCACCGTATAACCTTCGTAGCGTTGTCGAAAATAATTGCTGGCTTGATGAGACACTAAATGACTGTGATTGGTGAAAAAAGCCAAACGTTGAGCAATAGGATTAAGCACAACAAGGACATCTTCTTGCACTTCGGGTTCAACGACAACATCGGCTTGATGATATGCGTAGTCCGATTGATGTCTAAGCGCTTCTTGCATAGTCGAAGCAGATTGTTCTAAACTAACAGCCCACAATGATGGGGACAAGACAGCCAATACCGACGCTAAAAATAACTTCTTCATAACAAGCTAACCCTCCACGCTTCAGTAGTTTACTACGACACAACTCTAAGTACCCCCTTATTTTAGCATAAATTAAGATTTAACTCAACAAATATTAATCTTTGGCTTTAAATAAAACGTAGCAAGCTATGGCATCCTTTTCTGGACACTATTGCTATATATTAATACAATTTATCGTCATGGTTAAGCCGATCAAGCATCCGTTTCAATAAACCATAGTCTCGATGTTCAAAGCGAAACACCAAACGCGGCAATTCAGGAAACTCATTGCGCTCAACCTCCTCGGGCAAAGCATCTTGTTGCACAAGCTCTCCATCGACGAAAAGTTTTTTGAATTCCTCGCGAATTTGATCCAATGGGTTTTGAGAAATCGGTCGATTCAGGCGTATAACCGTGAACGGGTCAATGTTGCGAATCGAGTGGTACACCGAGTAGAACTTAGTGATCACCTCAACCGCATCTTCAATCGAATAGCAAATCTGAAACAACTCTAAATCTGTCTCACTGATATAGCCTGGTTTTAACAAGGTTTCACACATGAATTCTTGCCATTTGGTCCAATACGTCCCCCCTTCTGGCTCCATCAAAAGAATCGGTCGCGGCACACTTTTGCCCGTTTGAAACAAAGTCATATTTTCAAAAGCTTCATCAAGTGTTCCAAACCCACCAGGAAAAATAGCTGTTGCGCAAGACTCTTTGATAAAAATCAACTTACGCGTAAAGAAATAATTAAAGTTGATCAATTTATGATCGTTGTCGATGTAAGGATTAGCTTCTTGCTCAAAGGGCAAATTGATATTAACACCAAAACTTTTGGCGCGCCCAGCTCCGCGGTTTCCCGCTTCCATAACACCAGGCCCCGCACCAGTGATCACCATATAGTCCTCGTCGACAATTCGTTTCGAAAATTTTTGCGCCATAATATAGACAGGATCATCTTCGAGCGTGCGTGCCGAACCAAAAACAATCACTTTGCGGATACTCCGATATGCCGATAATTTCAAAAAACTATAGCACATGTCTTTAAGCGCAGTGTTCACAAGTTTAAGGTCGATATTGTCCGTTTTCTCTAAACCCATTTTAACCACAGTAGTCAAAATTTCTTTGATATAGGGCTGGTGTTCAAAAGTTGAACATAAATCGGCCAACTCCTTAATTTTATTATCGTGCCACTCCAAGCCAGTGCTGTACTTATTTTTTTTATGATCCATCGTTTAGTTAACTCCTGTTCCTGACTTCATAGATTTCAACTTACTCGATTTCAAATAAAACCTCAAGAAATCATTCAAATGTTCGCGTACCCGAGGAATCTCTTTCCATTCGCCACTACTACGTTCATTAAAACCCAACTGGTCAGCTCGTACAAAAGCTGTCTCAGCCCGCTCTCCCAAATCAACATAAAGCGCATCGCTCTTAGCAGTATAGAGGGTCAACTTATCTTTATAAACCTCCCACTCCCGAGCCTTCTGCATTAAAAAATAAATCAACCCTTTTAGGAAATAGTATAAATCATCCCGATCGATTTCGGACTTCCAATCTTTCAGAACTTGAAGTGCCTTTTCATATTCATGACCACGAATATGCGCCAAAACCATTTTTTCAAAAATGGTTAAAGAAAACTGCCCAATCCGAATCGCCCAGTAAAAGTTATTCAAAGCACTTTTGTAGTCACCATAAGCATAATATGCTTCTCCGCGCTGTGCATAATGCGTAAACGCATTCACCTCCACTTGCTCTACCAAACTGAGCTCCTCCAAAACCTCTGACCAGCGTTCCAACTTGGCTAAAACGGCCGCTCGTTCATAGTAGGCTGGAATATAGCCTTTAAAGTAAACCAAACTACGCCCAAAATCTTCCGCAGCTTCCTCCCAAAAGCCCATATCGCGGTAAGCCAACCCACGTTGGTAATAAGCCATATGCAAAAACGGCCAATGAGGATCTCGATTTTCCTCAATGGCCGCTGTTAACCAATCCAATCGTTGCAAAGGAGCTGTCACCTTCTCGGCTTGTTGAAGATAAACATCGGACGTTTGAGCCTTTAGCATCTGACCCCCAATAAGCATCACAACAAGCCCCCAACGAAGATATCTATAGACGTTCAATCTTAACCACTTTGTACACAATGGTTCGCGCTGGAACCTTTATTTCGACCAATTCATCCACTTTATAACCCAATAGGGCTTTGCCCACAGGAGAACTGATCGAAATTTTACCCTCAGCAAAATCAGCTTCATCTTCCGACACTAAGGTGTAAACAATTTCGGTGTCTATATCTTGATCATAGAGAGTGACCGTAGCCCCCACATAAATGGCATCCGAAGCAATGTCTTGGTCATCAATGATTTGAGTACGAGCCATTTTATCTTGAATTTCATTAATACGGGCTTCGGTCAAACCTTGTTCTTCACGAGCAGCATGATACTCCGCATTTTCTTTAAGATCACCATGCATGCGGGCTTCCTCAATTTTTTTGGATAGCCCTGGTCGCACCTCTGCCTTTAAGTGCTCAAGTTCTTCTTTAAAATTTTGGTACCCTTTGCGCGACAAATAGACCTTTTCCATACTTCACTCCTTACTACTCATCCAGTCATCGTTGTATTTAAAATCACATCGTTTAAGCGGCGTTCAAGAAACGCAAGCAAAATAAAAATCTCTCTATGAATCGTTAGATTATAATTATTCGTTTCAAATGCTTTCTATAGTAACGCGATCAAGAGTATCGGAATTCAATGGATCGTGCTACTTTGACCCCATTGCGAAGAACCACACATTCCCCTCCCTAGGATAAACTAAATTGGCATATTTGTACAAGTAAAATTTGTCAAAAACGCTTCCGATAATTTTCAATAGTAAGGCGCTTTTCCCTTCTTAATTGAATTACATCAATTGTGTATCCTTGAGAAATCAAGTGAACATTCTGCAATATCCTAGACAGATCTTCTTTTTCTTTTTTATTGGTTTCAAAACTCACATAAGACACCTCCCCCTGAAGAGTCACGTGAAGCATTAAATAAAAAGAACCCCTCACTCCATTCTAAAGAATAACCCTTGGGTGAAAAACAGTGATCAGAGATATGTAAATTTTCAAAAATACTGTCGAGCTTTATTTAAGTGGTTTTCGATCCCGCGATCCACAAGACCATGTAAGGTACACGACAAGCAAGCCACGGGATGACATAAACCTGGTCGCGAAATTACTATACTAAGCGACCTCTTCCTCTTCGAAGAGGTCATCGAAAGGTTGTGTCCGACCCAATAAAATATCCAAGTATGGATTATTAGGATCATCTTTGGTAATCCGTGGCGCCAACACAACGTAAGAAATCTTTTTATCCTTCAATTCACGCATCATGCCATCGGTGTGAAAACCCCCGCAAACCTGAACAGAAATTTTTTCGCCCATCTCATCCATTCGAACCAAAGTTTTATTATTCAGCACCTCATCACGACTCTTAGCACAAGCGTAATAATCAATAAAGTCGCCATAATACTGATCTAGCTCCACAATGTTCGAAGGCAAATCAAACGAAACATTATAGCGCGGTGCATAGGTACCGATAAAAGACAAAAACTTTGCAAACGAAAAGAGATCTTTTTTACGTTTGTAAAAATTCAAGTCATCCCGAGTCATCTCCAATTGATAAAAGCCATCAATTTTTTTGAGTACTTTGTCCAAATCAGCCATCAATTTTTGCTCTGTGTTTTCAAAAATTGTCATTTTAACGTCATCTTCCACAATCTCTTTTTCACGCAAAAGTTCATCGTGATCAATCCCCTCATAGGCCAACATATATTCGGTGTAGTTGCCTAAGTTCTTATAGTTGTCCAGGTCGACTTTACGACCACGCGCCAACTTTATAATGTAGTCATGATACTCACCAGCTGTCAGTTTTCCGTTCTTATAATGGGTCGTTTTAAGAACCAATTCGTGAAAGTAACGCTTCGATAAACGCTTGCGAATCCCTTCGATCAACGCATTTCGTTCTTCGTCCACCTTGTCAAAGTCAATTTCATCTTCCAAGTTAGAAACCACGGAAAACTGCAGCATATTACTGTATTCTTTAAGATTGAGCTTGGATTTTTTGGCCATTCCAATCAAAAAATCGCAGTACTTACTAAAAGTTATCTCTTGATCATCATGAGCCTTTTCCTTACTATCCATCAAAATTAACTGCCGATTATAAATTTTGGGCTTCAACTGTTCAAAAATATTTTTAAGCTTGGCCACAACCGACTCAAAACGGGGACGATAAGGCATGGTTTTCTTAAAAGCATCCAAGTTTTTCGCATACTTGTCTTTGTCTTCGATACCAAAAAGCTCCATATCCTTCTCCGAAGTGATCGCATAATACTCTGGTCCCGTGATCCGGCCTTTTTTCATAAAAAAATCCGCCACCTCTTCTTTGATTTTCTGATCGGGAAACGACGAAAAAGGTGTCACATCAATAAAACCTACCGAGCCTTCCACCGCCAACAAGCGAACATTGTTGTTTTCGGCCAAATTTTTGATAATTTTATAAATATTGGTCTGTGCTTCGTAGTTACAGTGAGCGTCCTGAATATGCACAACAAGACGATCGCCAACCCCTCGATAGGAGGTTTTCACAACCCCGATATCTTCAGGAATCTGAATAGCTGAAACTTTGTTAGGTACACGAGCCACTTTAACCCCATTCAGAGATATTCCCATGGCTGCTTCAGTTACTTTTTTAGCCTTAAAATCTTTATTGTCACTTACACTTTTAACCTTACGAAACATACTTTGAGCCCACACAGGCTCAACCACCAAGAAAATACCCAACAATAGGGTTGTCCATAATTTTAATTGCATCTTAATATTCTCCCATTTTCACGATAATGAATGTGTATAGCATATGATAATTCAGTTTGTCAAACTTAGCGAAAAACCCTAACATTATCACCCTGCGCGATTTTTTTGTCACGAAAGGTGTCTTGGAGAATCACCGCTGAACTCATTTTGTCAAAAATCTTCTCAACCCTAACTTTGCCAATAATTTGCCCCTCCCTCAATACATTCAAACGCTGTCCCATAAATATACCATCTTCGGAGCCCAGAGCAACTACCACAAAGTTATAGTCGGGATTTTTGCTCAAAACAAAACCTGCATCTCGCTTAGGTTTTTCGATTTTTAGTGTTTTTTTAGACGCCGATGCCCCCATACTGGCCCCTACACCCGACAATTGGGTCGGACTGCTCAATCCAGTCAAAACTGGAGCTTTTTTCAGCTGCTCAATCCGCTCCTTAAGACCCTTATTATCTTTTTTCAACTGATCGACTTCGGCTTGCAAAGTTTTTTTCTCCTTTTTAAATTTTATACGATCTTCGTTAAACATTTCTTCAATGGTCTTTTTCTTACGCAACGCATCTTTCAATATAAGGGTTTCATTCACTTTTTCCGAAAGTTTGCGCGAAAGTTCAATCGACTTTTCCTTTTCTTTATCGATCATCTTTTCTTTGAAGGTAATTTCCCCTTTGTGTTTAATTAAGGTTTCTTCAAGCACGATTTTAGACTGCTGCACCTCTTGCACCACCTTTTGCGAAAACCCCATTTGAGTTTCATTTGATTTAACCTTAAAGTACACCTGAACGTTCAGATAAAACAACAAACCAAGCACAGCGATCACATTGATTACGAGCAAATAAAAAATTTTATTCATAATCGATCCTCCACTCGCCATCCTTTGGGTTTAAGCACTTGAAAGTCTAAATCCTTACGCATACTTGCTAACACCTGTTTCAAATCTTGTTCTAAAAATTCAGGACTCCACACCTGCGCCCCATATCCTCGCACCAATTGAGCGATTTGTCGATCGGCTGTCACCACAAGCAAGCTTTGCGGGTGCTTATCTTGAGCCACCATCGCCTCAATCACCGTATCAGCGCTTTGCTTAGTTTTCGAGAAAAGCACTTTCACCTGCCGTGGCGAAGCTTTCGTTTGCCCCCTCTTAACACTCGAACCCTTGTCACGCCCCGAATAACCATCAAACACAATCGTGAGTTCTTCGCCTTGCAAGTCCTGATAATCCTGCAATTGCTTCACAAAGGCATCGCGTTTCTGTTCGAGACCAGCAGACAGTAACATAAAGCGTTCATTCGCCCAACGGTGCATCACATTGTAGCCATCCATAATGATGTGGCGTTTCATAAACGCACCTTAATACCCAAAGCATCATAAGCCAAAGCTGTGGCTTTGCGACCACTCGGTGTGCGCTTAATAAAACCTTGCATAATCAAATAGGGTTCATACACATGTTCAAGCGTATCAACTTCTTCGCCCACAACCACCGATAAGGTATTAATCCCCACTGGTCCTCCATCAAACTTATTAATCAAAGCCCCTAAAATCAATTTGTCCATATCATCCAAACCATGATGATCGATATTAAGCATGCTAGCCGCTTGCTGAGCAATCAGTAAAGTCACTTGGCCATTACCGCGCACCTGAGCATAATCGCGCACACGACGCAGCAAACGATTGGCAATCCGGGCTGTCCCTCGCGAACGACGGGCAATCTCCATCGCCCCATCATCATCGATCGGAATATTCAATATGCCCGCCGAACGCAACACAATATGCCCAAGCTCCTCGGGCTTGTAAAAATCCAAACGGGAAATCACCCCAAAACGCGAACGTAAAGGCGATGTCAGTAAGCCACTGCGTGTGGTGGCCCCAATCAACGTGAACGGAGATAAATTCAGGTGCAACGCACGAGCATTCGGCCCCTTATCAACAATGATATCAATCGCAAAATCTTCCATGGCAGGGTATAGGTATTCTTCGACCATCGGATTAATACGATGGATTTCATCGATAAACAGCACATCATGCTTGTTCAAGTTAGTTAATAAGCCAACCAAATTGGCGGGACGTTCAAGCAGAGGTCCCGAAACCAAATGTAACTGAACCCCCATCTCTTTGGCAATAATATGCGACAAGGTGGTTTTGCCCAAACCTGGAGGACCCGACAACAGCACATGATCTAGAGGCTCCTCGCGCAAACGTGCCGCATCAATGAACAACTGTAATTGTTCTTTAACCGTCTCCTGACCGAGAAAGTCGTCAAGACATTGAGGCCGCAAGGGGACTTCATAAGGTTCTTCATCGGCAAGACGCTGCACACTTGCTAAGCGATCCATAAGCCCTCCTTTAACTCAAAAGGTCTTATTGTATCGCATAATCAAAGGATCAGCCACTTAGTGGAGGCTCATGGCATTCAGAAAGCTCAAAAATAAGCAACGCGCCCAAAAATAAGGCTGCTATACCTCATAACCAATACAAGTCCCAAAGAACTAAAAGATATGATTGTGGCAAAAATATTTCACAATTCGCCTAACAGCCCTAAAAGTTTTCACAACTGAGATCTAAAACGCGATCCACATGAGCTTCAAGCTCCTGGGGATTATGGGTCACAATCAGGCTCGTCATTTTCAACTGACGTAAGGTGTCCATTGTTTCGAGAATCACATCATCTCGCAGTTGGGCATCAAGACTGGCAAAAGGCTCATCCATCAAGAGGAGTTTTGGTTCAGCAGCTAAAGCCCGAATCAAGGCAACACGTTGTTGCTGCCCTCCCGATAATTCGTGAGGGTAGCGCTTTAGCATGCCCTTAAGTCGCACCTTGTGGAGTCGCATCTCTATCTCTTCGGCTGAAAAAGGCTGTCCAATCACTTTAAAGGCAAAGGCAATATTTTGTTCGACAGTTAAATGCGGAAACAGGACGTAATCTTGAAACACCAAACCAACCCGGCGCTTATTCGGTGGCAAAAAAGTTTTATCATCACTCAAGACATTTTGATCCAAAATAACCTGACCATGATCGGGTTGAACCAACCCAGCCAAGATACGCAACAAAGTGGTCTTACCTGCCCCACTCGGACCAACCACAGCCACGAGCTCTCCTTGCACCACCTCAAAGGCATAGGGTCCTACACAACACCCCGACGAGTAAGTGATTTGAAGTGAACTTACGTTTAAATAAGAACTCATGCTGTCCTCTTTTGTTGTCTTAAAATCATCATCATAGCCAATCCAGCCATCCCGAGCAAGAGCAAAGATGACAAAGCAGCTTCGGCAAAAAAAGCTTCTTCCGTGCTCATCCATATATGGGTGGCTAAACTTTGATAGCCCATCGGTGCCAACAACAAGGTGATCGGTAACTCTTTGATCACCGCCACAAAAATCAAAATAAACGATGCTCCCAAAGCTGTTCGGGTCAAAGGAAAGGTCACATACTTAAAAGCGCCCCATTCATTAACACCAAGCGTGCGCGCCGCTTCTTCCAAGCGCACTGAAACTTCAGCCACCGCCGAACGCAACACCACAAAGCTTTTTACGCCAAACAAAATCAAATAACCCACCAGCAAAAGGCCATACGACTGATAGAAGGAGGCTGGCAAAAAACGGCTTAAAAAAATAAGTGCCAAAGCAATCACCAAACCTGGAATGGCTGACCCCACATAAACGCATCCCTCCACATGTTTCCAGTAACCGTCTTTACGCTGAACCCAATAGGCGACTGGATACATCACACACGTAATCAAACAAGCCACACCAGCGGCCACACCCATCGAAGGCAATAAACGCTGCAACACACTCAAAACACATACGCGCTCCACCCCCTGACTTAACCAATACAGCATCACACCCACTGGAATCACTAAAGAAAGCATCACCACCAGGCCACACCACAGCCACGCCAAATATCGGTAACGCCCTAACGAAATACGATAGGCCTTTCTGCGCATATCGCGATCACATTCCAAATGTTGTGTTCGACCTCGGTAACGCCGTTCGAACCAGAGAAACACCAAAGCAATCCCAACCAAAATAACATTAAGAACAGCCGCGTATTGCCGGTCAAAATAAGCACTGTAAGCTAAATAAATCTCTTGCGTTAAACTGGTATAACGCATCAACGTCGGTGTTCCAAAATCACTCAAGGCATAAAATCCAACCAGAAGAACCCCCGCGAGCACAGGTTTTTTAAGATAAGGCAACCATAGGCGTAACACCAAATAACGGCGTTTCACCCCCATCGTTAACGCGACCTCATCAAGGTTAGGACTCATTGACCGTAAAGCCACCTGAGCCGCTAAAAAAATATAAGGAAACGTAAACAAAGAAATTCCTAGAACGGCTCCTGGAAGCCCATAAATCGAGGGTAGGGACTCCAGCTTCAGTAAGTTGGCCACCAAGCTTCCCTTAGGGCCTAAGGCTGAAATCAAAGCAAAGCTCCCAGCAAAACTAGGTATTGCCATTGGCAACACAAAGCACATATTCCAAAAAGATCTCCAAGGCAGATCGGTTTTTTCGAGCAAGAGAGCCGCTGGCAAAGCCAAAACACACGACAGTAATACCACTGCAAACACCAAAACCACCGATCCTTGGACAGCTCGCCATAAATCTGGCTGCCCTAAAAAATCGCCCCACTGCCAACCAAATTGATAGACATGGATCGCCACATAGACCAATGGCAAAAGCAGGATAAAGCTCAACAAGCCCCCATAGCAACGCTGAATCATAAAATCTAGAGCACCCTTTCGTCTTTGAGAATTCGAACCGCTTCGCGAATACGTTTCAAGTTACTCAAATCCAAATCAGGTGCTGGCACATCTTGCAATGTTTTCTGAGGACCTTGCACATTCACACCTTTCACTAAGGGATATTCAAAGGTATTTTCGGCAAAATAAGTTTGGGCTTTGGCCGATAGCAAATATTGAATCAACTTTTCCGCCAACTCTGTTTTGTTCGACGAACGTAGAATTCCCATCCCAGCAATGTTAATCATCGAACCAGCGTCTCCTTTGGTGTAGTGATGAGCCACTGGAAAGTTAGGGTTTTTGGCCAAAAAGCGATGCAAATAGTAATTATTCACAAAACCAACTTCAATTTCTCCCCGCCCTAAAGCCGCCACAATTGGTGTGTTTTTAGGATAAACTTGTGGCTGATTGGCTAGAATTCCACGCAACCATAAACGCGTGCGCTCTTCGCCCTGCGTCACCAAAAGAGCCGCCACAAAAGATTGAAACGAACTATTCAAAGGGGCCCAACCAATCCTTCCTTGTGACCAACGTTTGTCCAAAAACCCCCAAATCGAATTGGGTAACTCATCGAGATTGACAGCCTCAGTGTTGTAATCGACCGTGCGAGCACGTCCAGTGATGCCAATCCAGCTGCCCGTTGGAGAAACAAAACGTACATCGACTTGACCAATCAGATTATCACTAATCGCTGTTAGCAAAGATTCTTCGGCCAGAGCACCTAAAGCACCCCCATCTTGGGCATAAAAAATATCGGCTGGGGAACGACGTCCTTCTTCGATAATGGCTGCTGCAAGTTGAGGCGTTTTGCCATAACGAATATTTAACTTCACTCCCGTTTCTTCTTCAAATTGCTTAAGAATGGGCCCCACTAATTTTTCGGAACGTCCCGAATAAATCGTCAATTCCTCCGCATGCGCCCATGAACTCACCAATACCATACACACCAAGAGCCTCTGTCCTAACCGCATCATATCCCCTCCTTTACTTCATTTAATCCACAAGGATTTATCCTAAAAAATAAATCCACTATACAGAACTTGAAATTCATTTTCAAGATAATTCTATTAACAAGCACATTCTTGATAAAAGGTACTAAAACTTAAGCTTTAAATGCCCCAAACAGCCGATTATTGCATACTGTTCAGTAGCAATACGTCCTGCCTTCGCTATCTTGGATTACCGCAATAAAGCCCTTCTCCCCAATGGAAAATTTTTCGGCAATGTGGCCTAAACCTCCGAGACCCACGATGTCCACCTTTTGACCTAGTCCTACATTCCAATGACACAAAGGAGAACATCTGTACGCTTAACGAAACAGGGCTATTTTACCACTATCTGGCTCTTTAAGATCCTTCTTATTTGAGATCTATTGACAAGTCCACCCACCCTAGCTAACCTAAGTTTATGAAGTATGTATCACCAATCCAATCTGTTCGCTGTTTTGGCAATAAACCGAATCAGCAATTTTATGCCGATTATCATGATCACGAATGGGGCATCCCCGTGCACGATGATCGACTGCTCTTTGAGATGCTTATTCTCGAGGGAGCTCAAGCGGGTTTAAGTTGGGAAACCGTTCTTAAAAAAAGAGCCGGTTATCGCAAAGCCTTTCATGGCTTTGATGTTCATTGCGTTGCAGGCATGTCCAATCAAGAACTCGAAGACTTGTGTCTTAATCCAAATATTATTCGCAACCGTCTCAAAATCAGAGCCACGCGCACCAATGCGAGGATCTTTATAGCCGTTCAGCAAGAATTTGGTTCATTCGACAGCTACCTGTGGAGCTTTGTGAACTATCAGCCCATCCAAAATCACTGGCAAAGCTTCGAGGAACTCCCCGTTTCCCCCACCCACAGCGACGCATTATCCAAAGACCTTAAAAAGCGCGGCATGTCTTTTGTCGGATCAACCATTATGTATGCCTATATGCAAGCTGTTGGTCTGGTTAACGACCATCTCACCTCCTGTTGGTGCTATCCATCTCAAACATGCTATACTGGATCATATCTTACATAAACAAAGAAAAAATAACTTACTTGATTGATAAGGTTAATGCATTCTTTTGTCAAAATAGCAACTTATTATCTTTACAGAATCTTGATAACAAATCTTCCGAAGCCCCGTCTCTTTTTAAAAAGCCAAGGAACAACTCAAACAAAAGGCCTTAGGACAAGCCAGTAAAGCTTTAGACAGCTTTTTCTAAACAAAAACTTTCTTAAAAAAGGCTTGCATTTCTTGCCAAGACTCGCGATCGGCCTGAGCGTTATAGGCAAGTGGCAAACCAAACTTTCGGCCTAACTCATCGGCCTGAGGTTGGGTGAAACTATGAGTAGCGCCATCGTAGTTGATAAAACGAAAATCAACATCGGCATCTCTCATTTCTTGTTTAAAAGATTTAATTGCTTCAGATGACACAAATGGATCAGCCGCTCCATTACACACCAAAATGCGAGCTTTGACTTGGCCTTTTTGAGTTGGAATAGCTGTTCCCAAACTTCCGTGAAAACTCACCACACCTTTAAGAGGCAAACCTAAACGTGCCATATGTAACACCACACCCCCCCCGAAGCAATACCCAATAGCACCAATCTTCCGACTATTGGTGAAAGTGTTGGCTTTAAGAATATCCATAGCCGCTTGAAAACGCTTAGTAGCTTCTGGTAAATTCTCCATCACCGCCGAAGCAAATTTACCTGCATCTTTAGGATGGCTAGCTTGCCGACCGTTGCCATACATATCAACAGCTAAGGCAACATAACCCAGCTGCGCCATCATCTCCGCACGCTTACGCGCATAAGCGTTGTGCCCCCACCACTCATGCACAACTAAAATACCAGGTCGCTGATTTTTAAACGCATTGTCGTAAACCAAATAGCCTTTAAAAGAGGTGCCTTCCACTTTGTAATTGATATCTTGTTTAATCAAACGAGCCTGCAAGCCAGAAATGCCCACAAAGTTCAACAACAAACCTAAAAGTATCAACCGCTTGATCATAAAATCTCTTCCTTATTGTGACAGATTCCCTAAAACCAGTTTCTATTTTACATCATTTATTCCCAAACCCAAATCGTTTTTTTTTGAAACACACCCTAATAAGCTCGTCAATTTAACTATATTTACGATCGAAGCACACAAAAAACGAGAACTCTTATCACACGAAAACCCTTAACAGGCTTCGCTTAGGACATATTAGGATAAAGTCTTTTTATGTGATTTATAAGCAAGATCTCTGGAAAACTTCACCTCAAGACCCTACTATGCACCCAAACAGCGGACACATACTGCTTAAAATCAAGACAAAATGTACAGTGAATCAGTGCTAACATAAATCTAGTCTATTGACACCCCATACATTTTGCACAACCATGGTGAGTCCCATGCCAATTTCAAAACCTGTCGCATTTTCGACCTGTTTTTTTTATTGATAACGCAGACTCTGAGTCTTCCTCTTGCAAATGTTTGATAACATTTTGCTGCCAGGCAACAAGGGGAAAAGTTACCAAAAGTGCAATTACGCAGCCACAAGTATTTTAAGATTAAACCTTGTTTGATTGTATATATTAGATCTTCGAATCCAATTTTGAATCTCAGCACCTTTTATATCATACATTGCTCTGTCCTGTTGTAATTGCTCAAATGTACGGCTAAACACATCATTTAGAACAGTAGAGTGCTCTTGCCAAGGATGTATCTTTTGTTCATAACGCTTAAACGCTTGACGTATTTGGTCTAACTGATCTCCATATAAAACAGCCATCATAATCACCTGGTACTCATAAAGCCAAGCAAACCACTGTTGGGAGTACCTTAAACGAATCTTGTCAGCATCTATTCTCTGTAAACGCAAACGGTCAGTCAGATACATTTCTAACACATTACGTACAATCTGAGACTGCAACAAAGCTTCATATTCAGGCCAAGTTTGATAAGATGGATTTACCTCAATCTCATAACATTCATCCGAAACATGCCACGAACTAAATTCAGGCAAAAAACGGGGTTTTTGAATTGTGATTCGACGACGATTGTTATGCACCCACTTCACAAGAAGTTCGAGCGATACCCTTTGATCCAAACCCAAGGCATAATTATCAACAAAAACTCCATTCATTCGTTCCACTGCAGAAAAACTTTCCCAGCGATCCAAAACATCTTGCAAGATTTTTTGATTCAAACCACCTCTGTCCTCGGGTTTTGGTTTGGCCACAATTTTCTGACACAACTTACAACTGGCATGAGGATTCTTGTGTTTATGCTGTTCATCACCCTCATCTGAAGCCACAATAGCTTTCTTAGGTTTAGGTTTGGCAGAGTCTTCCTTTTCTTTCGAAGAAGAACTTCCACCAAAAAACAACTCTTTAAAATGGGTACCAGGCTTAGCCATAAGAGCCAAAGACAGCAGTATAACCAAAACAGTATTCATGGAATGAAGCAAGGCCGCAATTTGAGGCTCAAGAATGCCCGCAAAAATCAAACTCACCATCATTAAATTCCAAATCACCGCGACAATAAAAATATTAATAAAGATTGTCGTATAGGTGCGACGCTGCATTTTGAGAAAGGTATTTAAATTTTTAAACACATCGTCCCCATCACCTAACAAAACATCTGCTGCTGATTTAGAAAATTTAGTGGCCGACTCAAAGGAAAAGCCAACATCAGCCATCTTGAGCGCCATTGTGTCGTTGGTTCCATCACCAATCATACCAACCCGGTTAGGATTCGATTTAATAACAGGCTTATCCTCACCCGCTTTAAGCGATTTTTCTAGTTTACGATACTTTTTCAAAAAAGCACGACCTTCATCGTCATTAAGAAACTTTTTCTTAAATTCGTGCCAATTAAAAACAAGTGGCTCCTGACGTCCTTGTAGCTCTTGTTTAATTTTATCGACATTACCATCATTTTGTAGCCAATAGACAATAATCGTTTTTTGTCGTGGTGTTACCTCAGCCATACCGAACTTAATCGGTGTTTGCTTCAAGACATATTTAACACTGTTTTTGGTATCTCCCGAGGCCACCATCGGAAGGATATTCTTAGGATACGGTTCAAAATGAAACATTTTTTTAGACAAAACATTGAAGATTTTTTGATACCAGGTCAATTTACCCATGTCCAAAAAATTATTGATAAGCTGATCCACTCCTTCACGCAAATGCTGTGTCACGCGTAAAACTCCGAGAGGTTTGCCTGCTTCTAAATCGTACGCCACAATGGGTGTAATCCCTTCGGCCGAAAACGAATCCACCTTGTCTTGAATCAAATTTTCTTGAACAATATCTCCTTGAGTCACTTGCCGTAGCTGTTTCATATTCCCCAAAAACAAACGTCTCCCCTGCACATAGCCCCACGCTCCTCTCGATTTTGCATCAAAACTCGTGAGTAATTCTTTGTTAATCTGAGCACGCGTCCATCCATCCTCCAAAGCTTGATTCATAATCACACGCGCATAAGGATTGCTTTCTTCTAGCTCTCGCTCTACCACCGCAGCCTGATACAACAAGACCTTCGGATCTTCGTTGGCATCAAACATCCATACGGGCTGCTTAGGATCGAGTTTCATTTTTTTGTTCACCGTAATGGTGTCGGTTTTGTCAAGAACCAAAACATTGATCGGAGAAAAGGATTCATTCTTGCGAATCGCAATATTTTTGGTAGCCATATTTTGACGAGCCGCCACAAAAGCCAAGGGAATCCCCACCAAGAAGGGACAGGCACAGACAGCCGCCAAGGCCGCAATCGTCACCATCCACGAACCACTCACAACAAAACCTACTAAAGCAATCAAAATCAAACCTAAACCAAAGTATTTGATCACTTTATCCGACAAAGCTTTCACCTCGGAAAATCCTTTCGGATCAAACTCTGTGAGAGATGCTTCAATTTTACCAATTTCGGTTTCGTCGCCAGCTTTATCAACACGAATATCAACATAGCCATTCAAGACCAAGGAGCCGCCCTCGAGAAAGTCATATTCTTTAAGGGGCACAGCTTTCGACTCCCCATTAAATGCCGATTTATCGACCCGTGTGGCCTCTTCAAAGCCCGCAACGTAACCATCGATTTTAGGAACAGGCTCATTTCTTAACACACGTACAACAATAGAAGTCCCCTTGGCCAAAGCTTTTTCCACTCGTTCGAGAGGCACCGTCGGCAATTGATCGGTCTCAAACACCTTATCTCCCCAACGCACCACCCGCACTTGATCGGGAATTTCTCTCTTGAGATCTTCAACGGCTTTATCTTTCATCTTAATCATATGCTCTTCCAAAACTTCAGCTAACTGAATCACCACGGCAATCAAAGCCACCGCAACCAAATCTAAAGGAAACGCCCCTGTCACCAAAGGAAGAAAAATCAACAAAAAGAATGCCAAACCTTTGGTGAACTCTTCATTGAGTTCTTCAAACGGATTTTCACCACGAAATAGTTTTTCAAAAAAGTACATTAAGACCAAAAACCCGTTGTAAATCATGGGTAAAGCAAACAGAATCACACCCACCAAGCCAATCACAAAAAAGACGGTCGAAAAAGGTCCTAAGACAATCCCAATGTGACCCATAATTTCAATCACCAATAACAACGCGGCAAAAAAAACTAAAAAGGCTTCTTTGTTGCGCAACCAATTCAAGGATTTGGCTAATGTTTTGGCCCAATAAGGCTCAATTTTAAGCCACACCCAATGCAAAAATGGTAACAAACCCACTCCTAACAAAATAAAGCTATAAAAATTACCTCCACTAAAAATATAAATCAAAACAAAAATAATCGAAAACAAATACAGGTATTCGACAGGCAACTTCAAAAAAAATTGCTGCCCTCGAGAAAGGTCGGCGATTTTTTCTTCAAAGGTGAATTCCTTAACAGAACGATCCTTATCTAGACTTTCTTCAGATTTATCAAGAGCTGTTATGAAAGAACTTTGAGATTCGTTCCTAGGCACATTTTTCCAATCAACTTGTGCCAAAGAGTTTACCTGAGATTGAGGTGCTAAGCCCCATGCCACCGAACTAGGTAAGACAGTCCCACTAATAAAACAAAAAATAACTTGCACTAATACCCACGAATATTTCTTCACAAGATGTTTCATCCTTTTTACCATTTAATCTAAAGAGAATTTAAAAACACCATCAAAGCTGTTCGATCATCTTTATCCCGCTGAAGCACGTGTTGTTTTGCTGCTTCAGCTTCACCCCCATGCCACAAAAGCGCTTCCATCAAATTACGCGCTCGACCATCGTGCAGAAAAAAAGTATGCTTGTTAACGGTCTTCGTCAAGCCAATACCCCACAAAGGAGCGGTGCGCCACTCACGTCCATTCGCCTGACCATCAGGCCGCCCATCAGCTAAACCTTCGCCCATATCATGCAATAAAAGATCTGTGTACGGATGAATGGTCTGTCGCGATAACTCTGGCACATCCTCGTGCTCACCTGTCACCAACGTCTCTTTATGACAACTGTGACAATTGGCTTTTTTAAAAATCTCTTCTCCTTTCAGCACAAGGTGGTCACCAACCTTGCGTCGCGCAGGAACAGCCAAAGTTTGAACGTAAAACGTTAGCTTATCCAAAAACTTGCTTGAAAGTTCAGGTGCCCCTCCCGAAACAAACTCCGCATTCGGTATCGCGGTTACATTTTCATCGGGAAATAAATCACTGGTGATCCCAATATCTCCAATAATCGCCTTCGCATTTTGTTGGCGCAAGCTGGGTTGATTTGCTTTCCAACCGAAGCGACCTAAACGAATTTCACCTTTAACCTTATCTTCCACATAGTTGGCTCGCCCCGAAATGCCCTCACCATCGCAATCGTCTTCATCAACAAACGCTAAAATGGTTTCTTCCGAAATAGCTTCAAGAAGTCCTAAACCAAACATTGAAGGCGCCACCCGTGGTGAAAACAAAAGATCGTCTTCTACGGATCCATAATTCATGTCTTTGAAGTGATAAGTTGGTTTACGCAAAGAATAAACTTCTCCATCGGCAAAACGACCTTCCACTTCTTCATAGGTAATTTCAATACGTCCTTCACCCTTAATATTCAAAATACCTCGCTCATTGATTTGATTTCCATAAACAGGATGATCAATCGCCTGCGTACCATCTTCATTCCAAACACTCACTCGCACCAGCATCGATGTCATCTCAGTTTCATTCTCGAGAGGAGGGCGACCACGCCCATCCTTAAAATGACAAGCCGAGCACGAACGTTGATTAAAAAGAGGTCCTAAACCATCAAAACTTTTCACCGAGGCTGGTGCCGTCACCCATTTGGTGTTGAACACACGGTTGCCAAAAGTAAAGTCCCTCAGCTTAGCCATTGGTAAATTAGCCGCTGGCTTTGCAAAAGCCTCGCGCGACGTATTAATCACGGTTGTCTCACCACCCGACATCAATTTAGAGCGAAAGTCACGCTTATCGCTATTGTCCAAGGCTTGTAAATTTTTTGAAATGCATAGCCCCCCCCATAGGAGTAGGAATAGCAAAAAGGACGTTCTATTCACTGCGCATTTCCACATTAACACCCAAAATAGGCCCCGCCTGTTTGAACAAATCAGCTAAGCTCATCAAAGCTTGGATCGTTTGCTCCATTACCCGGCGCTCACGACTATCTTCAAAAGAACCTAAGACACGATAATCAATCGGAACCCCAATCTTCCCCATTCGGTTAAACACTTGATTTAATTTTTCTCTAATCATTTGATCCAAATCGGCATTGTACGCCACAATAATTTGATCAAGGCCCGTACCATCAAAAGTGCCATAAGTGCCGTAATAAACATTCGCCAAACCTAAAGCATTAAAAAGAAAATCGTTATGCGTGTTGTCGCTAAAACAGGAATGTTCATCTTCGGGATCACCACTATCTAAGGGCACTGCCATCCGCTCAGCTGACAGTTCAAATCCGCTCATAGTAGCCAAAGACGTGAGCACATCGGCCAAAACCACATTGACATCTTTAAGCAGAAATCGTTCCACATAATTGTCGCGACCTTGAGGATCCCATTCATTGACCAAAAACTTAAGATCTTCAATCAAAATTTCGGTGACCAAGCGTAAATAGGTGCGTCGTCGCTCACACACGGAGTCCCCCAGCAAATAATCTTTCACAGGGCGTTGACCTGGACCAAAATCATTCAAATCTTGACCCCACAACAAAAATTCAATCGAATGGTAACCTAAAGCCACATCTGCTTCGTCATTTTCCTGATTTTTAGCCGATAATGTTTCTTTGGTCAAGCTCATCGCTGTATTTTGAACCAAACCAGCTTTGGGATTACCTTCCACATAATCAATATAAGCTTCATCGAGAGGCCATGAGTTTAAACGCCCTTCAGGCCCTTCTAAACCACGAACTTCATCAACAAAATCAATCGGACCTTCATAAAAACGGAACACTTCCGACTGTCCATAAGGCACACGCGACATCAACCAGCTTTGTTGAGCCGCGGCCAAAGTTCCTTCGTTCGGACGATTTAAAAACGCCTCGATGCAGTCTTGCAAATCCAAAGCTTTATTATAGGCATCAGCATAATTCAAGTAGACCAAACGACTATAGGTCTTAATAAAATCTTGCTTAAGCTGAGTGCTCTCTTGAGCTTGAGCAACACCAGTTAATCCGGTCCATGCCACAAAACTCATTAAAATCACCTGTTTCAACATTGAGGTTCCTCCTTTTATCAATTATTTATGAAAATGAAATTTACTTTCATTTTATAAAATCACAAAAAGATTGTCAATCTTCTTTTTGCATTTCTTTTCGAAGGGGAACACTATCCGATAAGGTCCTTTAGTTGAGCAGGTTCCTGCAAGCAGTAATCTGGACGTGCTGCTCGCAACCTATCTTCGTGGCGAAACCCCCACATAACCGCCACCGCTAGACAACCAGCATTACGTGCCGTAGCCACATCGACTTCTGTATCTCCAATGTAATACATATCTTGCGCATCTAGATTCATAATTTGCATCATGCGTTTGAGCAAGGTGGGATCGGGCTTAGGAAGAAAATTCTCCACAGCACCCGACACACAAACAAAACTCCAATTCTGAAAATAATGCTTCACAATATTTTGCACAAAAGCATCTGGTTTGTTGGACAAAATATTCATCGGCACTCCTTGAGCTTGAAAATAGTCAAGCATCTCTGCAATCCCCTCATACAAATGACTTTTGTCCGCCCAATGATCTTGATAATGTTCTTGAAACATGCACATGCACTCAGCAACAAGGGGCTCGTTGGATCGGTCATTCTCGGGCAACGACTGGCAAGTAAAATCCTTAACACCTCCACCAATGATCCCTTTATAAAAAGCCAAGGAACGCTCAGGACAGCCCAAAGCCTCCAAAGCCACATTCATCGAAGTTCCTAAATCTTCAATGCTATTAATCAACGTTCCATCCAAATCAAAAATCACACCTTTGCCCATTATGTCTTTTCTCCTTACTTGTCCAATCACCCAGATTTCGAAGATCCAAAAGCTCCTCCCCCACCACTTCGGCTACAGGAATAGCCCCAAAGACCCTTTTCACACCAGATGCATCCTCCTAACTATCGTTCACAAGCGTGTATTGTACCCCAAAGGCATCCCAAAACTCAATTTATGAAATATCTTATTGCAATAAAACCTAATAAATATTAATATTGACATTTTAGTTAGTAAATAATACAATTATAGCTATAAATATTTCACTTTAAGCCTAAGAAGGGGTTCTTTTAAAAATGTTTGTACGACTCCTGACCATTAGCCTTTTTATGTTTCAACTCTTCAATACACTTTATCTAATGGCTTTAGCTCCAGGAACTCAATTGTCTAAAATGGAGGGACACCCTTTGGCTAGCGTGGCATCTTACGTACGCTATCTCAGCTTATTTCCTGAAAAGAAAAAAACACAAGCAATCCAGGAACTCGTTCAACACCATGGAAATTCCGACCCCTACCAAAGCGTTTCTAAATATTTACACGAAACCGTCGGACCTACAAAAAATTTCGACCCAGTCGATTTCCATAATTACGATGTCGGCCAAGCCTCAGGTCCAGGAACAGCGACTCGCGAAATTGCTTCCAACGCTGTCGATGCCGTCAAAGATCATTTAGGTTACAGCGCCAACGTGATCGGCCAGTTTGGAATGGGAGCAATGGGTTCTTTTTCCCTGCTCCAAGAAGAAACCGATCAAATTCAATACCTCACCACTCACCAGAAGACAACTAGCCTGTTAACTATTTTTCGCAAACAAGACATTTTGCAATACAAACTCAAGGTTTTTGGTGCCTCCGAGAAGCTTCCAAACGATACCCCTGCCCAGGGAACACTCGTCACTGTCACAACCTCACTTGATCACAATGCCCAACAAGAAATCCGAGAAACACTCGCCAACTACTTTCAATACGAAGATACGGTTAAAGTTAGTTATGAAGGATCCCCGCTCAATGACACAAGTGGGTTTCACTCGGTGCAAGCTAACGGTCAAATATTTTCGCCTAACTTTGAAGGAGCCATTGACATCAACGTCAACGCCCAAGGATTCACCATTTCCGACAAGGGAACTGGTATGTCTCCCGAAACACTCATCACCGTTTTTTTACAGCCCCGTGTGTCCACCAAGCGCGATCAAAAAGTCCGTAAAGCATCCCCTCAACCTTCCGACGTATTGTATCAAGCTAACAAAAAATCGGATCTGGATTCTTCATCCACCTTGTCCTTGTTGGTGCAAGGGGTGGCCGTCGAACAATGGAACATCCAACCAGAAACTGATCATCGGATCAATCTGCCCCGTAAGTTGTCAATCAAATTACCCAGCACCGTTTGGCAACCCGAGACTCGTGATAAAGTGGTCCCCTCAGCAGAACAGATAGACGGCCTCGTCACATACACACTTCAGCTAGCTCGCAACACAAAGATCGCCCTTGACGAGCGCCTTCAAATCCTCAATGCATTGGGCTACACCCTCCGCACTTTGGCTCAACGGCAACATTTGTCCGTGTACGATATTCATCAAAAATTTCTGAAATCCTCTGAAATGACAACGTTCCTCCGAGAAGTTCAAGGAAACAAGAAAAAAATTATCCCCAACTGGAGAGAGTTCCAAAAATCCCTCAACCCTAGCAATCAAGATGCGCTGATTTATCTTGACGAGCTGTTTTTCGACTACCAACCTCAAGATCTTAATTTTACTCCTACA
>CAZMGY010000010.1:0-91343 GCA_964565945.1 uncultured bacterium | reverse complement strand
AAATTATCAAAAATTTTGACAATTTCCTCTTGGATTGGGAGAGGAGGGATTGGGATTAATGTTTTCTTCAAAAAGCTAAAATGCCTTGTATACTTACCAGTTTTTTTATAAAAATTATGTAAAGAATAGTAGAAATATTTTGTCAAAATTCCATTCGTTTTTAATATCTTGATACCATCGGCTCCTTGAGCAAAAGGAAAGTCTACATATTTTATCGCTTCAGTATGATCTCCAAAAACCACATACTCTCCACTATCAACAACAACATTTTCATCGTCAGTATAACCAACAATAAAATTCTTCCCTTGATCTACGATTGGGAAATCACCAATATCTTTGTAATATTTTTTTACCAGCTTCTTTGGTGGACTAACAGTTGAGACAACTTTTCTATCTAATAATTCCTGAATACTCTTAAACTCAACCCCATCAGAGGAAAGCTCATCAATCAATATCTCAATTTTATTCTTTCGTTTAACCATACTATTTTTCACCTTCAATATCGCTCACGATTTCATCAATAGCGATACGCAATTCTTGTTGATGTTTTACAATTTGAGTAATTTCTTTATTCAGCTCTATAATATTAATTATTTCTCGTGTATCCTCTTGCTCCACATAGCTTGAAATAGCAATATTATAGTCATTCTCAGAAATCGTCATGTTATCAATAAGTTTTGCAAAATGCACTTTATCTTCTCTCTCTATAAAAGCTTTCAAAATCTTTTTGCGATTTTCTTCACTCAATTTATTTTTATTACCACCACGAACAAATTCAGCCGAAGCATCAATAAAGAGTGTTTTGTTATCTTTTTTGCTTTTTTTAAGAACAATAATGCAGGTAGCGATAGTAGTTCCAAAAAATAAATCTGGAGGAAGTTGAATCACTGCATCAACATAATTATTATCTATAAGATATTTACGAATTTTTTGTTCTGCACCACCACGAGAGAGAACACCGGGAAACTCAACAATCGCCGCTGTTCCACTCGTGGATAACCAGGAAAGCATATGCATCGTAAAAGCCAAATCTGCTCTACTTTTGGGTGCCAACACTCCCGCAGGTGAAAAACGCGGGTCATTTATTAAAATGGGATTATCATCACCATCCCATTTAATCGAATATGGCGGGTTAGAGACAATAGCGTCAAACGGTTCATCATCCCAATGGTTTGGATCGGTAAGCGTATCACCGTGTGCAATATCAAATTTTTCATAATTCACATCATGCAAAAACATATTAATACGGCAAAGATTGTATGTGGTCAGGTTAATCTCTTGTCCAAAAAACCCCTGCCTGACATTTCCTTTGCCAAGAACCTTGGCAAATTTGAGAAGCAATGAGCCTGACCCGCAAGCAGGGTCATATACCTTATTGACCTCCTTCTTTCCAACCGTGGCAATTTCAGCCAAAAGTTCACTAACTTCCTGAGGCGTAAAAAACTCTCCTCCAGACTTGCCGGCCTTTGAGGCATACATTGCCATCAGGTATTCATAGGCATCACCAAACGCATCTATAGTATTACCGGAATAATCACCCAAGCGAAGATCACCGATAGATTCTAAAAGTTTCGCAAGCCTTTGGTTCCTTCCTTTTACAGTGTTTCCAAGCTTATTAGAATTTACATCCAGATCATCAAATAAGCCTTTAAGGTCATCTTCACTTTCTGTTCCTTTTGCCGAGTTTTCAATGTCACGAAAAATAGCGGCAAGAGTCTCATTGAGGTTAGAATTATTACGTGCCTTTTTGGTTACATTGACAAAAAGCTCACTCGGTAAAATATAAAACCCTTTTTCTTTCACGGTATCAACACGCCCAAACTCAGCTTCTTTGTCAGAAAGTGTTATATAATCGAAATGCTTTTTTCCGGTACGACGCTCATCCGCATTGATATAGTTCGTTAAATTCTCACTGATAAACCGATAAAAAAGCATACCAAGAACGTATTGCTTAAAATCCCAACCATCCACTTGGAGATATCTATTCCAGATCTAAAGGATGTCTTAGCGTTTTTTAGGTGCATACAGATCGGTGACGCTACCCAAAAAGACTTCGGTCGCTCCTGCTGCTGTTTCCGACAAACTAGGATGGGCATGAATAGTCCCAGCCAAGTCCTGCGCCACAGCGGCCATTTCAATCGCCAAAGTTCCTTCGGCCAACAGTTCACCTGCATTAAAACCGACAATTCCAACTCCTAAGACACGCTCGGTTTTGGGATCAAAAATAATCTTTGTTAAACCGTCATCGCGCCCTAAAGCTAAGTTACGACCCGACGCCGCCCAAGGAAATTTCCCAACACTAATGGCAATGCCTTTTTCTTTGGCCTCGGTTTCGGTCAAACCGCACCACGCCACTTCTGGATCGGTGTAAACCACACCTGGAATGACTTCGGCATCAAACACCACGTCTTCACCTGCAACAAATTCTGCTGCCACACGACCTTCGGCGACCGCCTTGTGAGCCAACATTGGCCCTGGCGTCACATCTCCGATCGCCAAAATATAGGGATCGGCTGTTTGTTGCCGCTCGTTTACTTCAATAAACCCACGTTCATTCACGTGTACTTGGGTGTTTTCTAAATGGAGACGCTCGGGCTTAGGGCGACGTCCAATCGCACACAAAACTTTATCGAACATATGCTTATTCGTGCCATCAGGACCTTCCATCGTCACTTCCAAACCATCCCCAGTTTCTTGAACATCCACCACCTTAGTGCCCAAATAAATATCTTCAAACACCGCTGCCAAACGTTTTTGCAAAGGTTTGACCAAATCGCGATCAGCACCAGGCAATAAGCCATCGGTAAGTTCCACAACCGTCACACGACTGCCCAGCTCGCCATAAACCTGACCCAACTCAAGAGCAATCACACCTCCACCAATCACCAATAAACGCTCAGGAATATTTTCGAGCTCTAAGGCGCCTGTTGAGTCGATCAAGCGATTACTCTCAATTGTCACACCGGGTAATTTGGTCGGCTCGGAACCAGATGCAATAATGGCTTTATCAAATTCAATAGCTTCATAATTGGCATCACCAGCAATCACAAGACGCGTCGAATTTTCAAACGAAGCCCAACCGTTCACGGCATTCACCTTGCGACGCTTTTGCAAATCTTCGATTCCTTGCGACAATTGACCCACCACTTTTTCCTTCCAGGAACGCAAGCGGTCTAAATTAATTTTGGGGGTACCAAAATCAATCCCCCAGTTTTTGGCTTCCTTGGCTTCGTGCAAAACATGCGCTACATGCAACAAAGCTTTGGACGGAATACAACCTCGCAACAAACAAGTTCCGCCCAATCGTTGATCCCCTTCAATCAGAGCGACATTTAAGCCCAAATCTGCTGCCCTAAATGCGGCTGTGTAGCCACCAGGACCCGCTCCAATCACCGCTAAATCTACTTTTAATGTCTTACTCATAGGGTCTATTCCTTCAAATACTACTCTTGAAACGGTCCGTTGGCTTCCAAATATGCCGCCAAAGCTCGTGTAAATTTCACACCTGCCACACCATCAATCACACGATGGTCATACGATAAGGCATAAGGCAACATTAAACGCGGGACAACTTCGCCATCACGCACAACGGCTTTGTACTCTTGGCGAGAAACACCTAAAATCGCCACCTCGGGATAATTAATAATTGGTGTGAAGTACGTTCCTCCTAAATGTCCTAAACTCGAAATCGTAAACACTCCACCTTGTAGATCATCCACTTTGATTTTAGCATCACGAGCGCGTGTTCCAATATCAACCAGCTCCAAAGCGAGCTTTTCTAAACTTTTCTTATCCACATCGCGAATCACAGGAACCATCAAGCCTTTTGGTGTATCAACCGCAATACCAATATGATAGTATCCTTTAAAAATGATTTTGCCACCTTGTTCATCTAAACTGGCCGCAAACTGTGGAAACTCTTCCAAACAATGCGCCACCGCTTTCAGCAAAAGAACAATCGGTGTTAATTTGCCACCTTTGCTCTTGAGCTCTTCGCCCTTGTCTTTACGCATTTTTTCTAAGTCAGTCACATCCGCTTCATCAAACTGCGTCACATGAGGAATCAATTGCGACGACATGGTCACATGCTCGGCTGTTTTTTTACGCAACGATTTATAAGGCTTCGCGCTAATTTCACCCCATTTTCTAAAATTTGGCAATGGTGGCGCTTGAACACCTCCACCTGAGTTTTGCGCTAACAAAAAGCGGTCAAAGTCTTCGGTGGTGATACGTCCCCCAGGACCAGTTCCAGGAACATGATACAAATCAATACCCAACACACGCGCGCGACGACGCAAGGACGGAGAAGTAGGAATACGCTGCGAGCGATCGGGCTTAATACCCGCTAAAGTTTTTACAGGGCTGGTCACACCCGTAACCGAAGGAGTCGCAGCTTTAACAATACTTGAAGAACCAGAAGATGCTACTTGTTGAGTTTTCTGAGATGAGGTTTCTTCGATCGTCAAAAGAACAGCACCGACAGGAACCGTATCACCGACTTTAACTAAAATATCTTTCACTACACCCGCACACTCACTTGGAAAATCCACCGTCGCTTTATTGGTTTCTAGCTCCATAAGCGTCTGCTCGAAAACAATCATATCACCAGGATTAACCAAAATATTCACCACATCGCCTTCGGTGATTCCTTCTCCAAGTTCGGGTAATTTCAATTCAGTAGCCATAAACAGTTGTCCTTATTCTTCTGTCACAACGTGTACAATTTTGTTCGCTCAAATTAAACCACTAAAGGATTGGCTTTCTCTGGATCAATTCCTAAATCTTTAATCACTTGAGGTAATTCGTCCTTAGCAAATTCACCGCGTTCGGCTAAAACACTCAAAACACTCAAAACAATACATTCGGCATCCACTTCGAAAAAGCGCCGCAACTCTTCTCGAGATTCACTTCGCCCAAATCCATCTGTCCCTAACGCTACATAATCTTGAGGCATCCATGAACGAATACCGTCGGGCATAATTTTCATGTAATCCGAAGCCGCCACAAAAACGCCGTCTTCGCCTTCAAAAAGCTCTTTCACATAAGATTTGCGAGGTGTTTCTTCGGGATGCAAACGGTTCCAACGATCCGTTTCAAGCGCATCATTACGTAATTCTTTATAACTGGTCACACTCCAAATATCCGCCGATACATTGTAGATGCCCGCTAACATTTCTTGCGCTTTAATCACCGCTTGCATGATAGAACCACTGCCCAACAAATGAGCCTTCGCCTGACCTTTTTGAGTTTTATGCTCTTGCCAACGATAACATCCTTTAAGAATGGCTTCCTCCACACCTTCGGGCATAGCAGGCATTACATAGTTTTCATTTTGCAAGGTGATGTAATAAAAAATAGCTTCTTCTTTTTCGTACATACGGTAAATACCATCACGAACAATCACAGCAATTTCATAAGCAAAGGTCGGATCGTAAGCCTTTAAATTAGGTACAGTCATAGCTGCCACATGGCTATGACCATCTTCGTGCTGCAAACCTTCACCATTCAACGTGGTTCGGCCCGCTGTCGCACCTAACAAAAATCCTTTGGCACGACTATCGGCAGCAGCCCAAATCACATCACCCACACGTTGAAACCCAAACATGGAATAGTAGGTGTAAAAAGGAATCATGTATTCATCGAAAGCCATATATGCCGTTCCTGCCGCAATAAAAGAGGCCATTGCACCAGCTTCATTAATACCTTCCTCAAGGATTTGACCATCTTTGGACTCTTTGTAATACAAAAAGGTCTTTTTATCAACAGGCTCATAAAGCTGACCCAACGAAGAAAAAATACCCACCTGACGAAACAAAGAATCCATACCAAACGTACGCGCCTCATCAGGAATGATCGGCACAACACGGTTACTAATCTCTTTATCCTTCAATAGGGCGGCCAAGACACGAACAAAGGCCATTGTCGTCGAAACACCACGGTCTTTGGTGCCATCGAGCATTTCTTGAAACAAAGATAAATCAGGCGCTTTCAAAGGCGCAGCTTTTACCGTTCTTACAGGTATCGGCCCACCTAAAGCTTCGCGACGTTTTTGCAAATACTGAGCTTCGGAGCTATCTTGATTAATCGCATGAAACGGCAACTGCAAAGCCTCTTCATCGCTCAAAGGCAAATGAAGACGATCGCGAAAAGTTAAGATTTGCTCTTCTGTCATTTTCTTTTGCTGGTGAGCAATATTCATTGCCTCTCCAGCCGACCCAAGTTTATATCCTTTGACCGACTTAACCAAAATCACAGTTGGTTGACCTTTATGCTCTTTAGCCGCTTTAAAAGCGTTAAACAAACGTTGTCGATCGTGACCACCCCAACCTAGGTTATAAAGCTCTTCGTCACTTTTGTCGGCCACCAAAGCCAACAAACGAGGCTCCGCGCCAAAGAAATTTTGACGAATAAAAGCACCATCCATCGTTTTGTATTTTTGGTATTCACCATCAATCACTTCGGTCATGCGTTTGATCAAAAGACCTTCTTCGTCTTTGTCCAATAATTCATCCCAACCACGCCCCCAAATCACTTTAATCACATTCCAGTTAGCCCCACGAAAAGAGCCTTCCAACTCCTGAATAATTTTTCCATTGCCATAGACAGGACCATCCAAGCTCTGCAAGTTACAATTGATGATAAACGTGAGGTTATCGAGTTTTTCTCGTCCCGCAAAACGAATCGAACCCAAGGTCTCGGGCTCATCACTTTCTCCATCCCCAACAAACACCCACACCTGCGACTGGCTCACATCTTTAACCCCGCGGTTGATCAAATAGCGATTAAAACGGGCTTGGTAAATGGCTGAGATCGGCGCCAAGCCCATCGACACCGAAGGATATTCCCAATAATCGGGCATCAACCAAGGATGCGGGTACGAGGAAAGTCCACCTTCGGGGGCAAGCTCACGACGAAAGTTTTTCAGATTAGCTTCAGTTAAACGTCCTTCCAAAAACGAGCGGGCATAAATGCCCGGACAAGCATGGGCCTGATAAAAAACACGATCGCCAGGATGATCGTCACTCTTAGCATGAAAAAAATGATTAAATCCCATTTCGAACATCGTGCAAATAGAGGCATAGGTTGCAATATGTCCACCAATACCATCGCTTTTCTTGTTTCCACGAACCACCATGGCCATGGCATTCCAACGCATCCAATTTTCGAGAGCCTCCTCCAGAGCTTCATCTCCAGGATAAGCCACTTCCTCTTCGGATAAAATCGTATTGATGTAAGGCGTGCGGGCTGTTACGGGCGACTTTACACCCCGAATAGCAGCCCAATCTTTGACCTGTTCCAAAAGAAATCTAGCTCGTTCAGGACCATGCTGTTCCAAAATATAATCAAGGGACTCAAGCCAATCCTGTGTTTCTACAGGATCTATATCATGAGAATCTAGGGTGTTCTTTGCTTCTGACATATAAAAACATCCTTACTTCAAGCTACCATAAAATACGCGCTATTTTAGCATAATTATCTTTGAGCAACAATCATTTTATCTCAGTCTAAAAACATCAAGTTTGACGCAAAAAGACAACTTTTTACTTTTTTCTTCCTGCAAAAAAACTCTCTTTTGCAAATTCTCTTTTAAAAAACCCTTTTTAAACCTCGACGAACACACTTGAAACAGGAATTCCCTCCAAACATATTCATTTTTTCGTCATTTCTCCACCATAACTCGCCCCTTGCTTGCTTAAAACAATCATTTGCCCTTGGAAATAATGGTAAGCTATGCTACAATTACTGAGGGTCTTTTTTTTTTCAAACTATTAAAAGGTGGGGGTTATTGATAATGTCTCAAACTAAATTCTCAGGTTCATGGGCTAAAGTTATCTTGTTAGTTGTCGGTGTTGCAGTTTCAGTTGCCGTGATTAATCTTCTTAAAAATAACACTTTATCAGAATTTAAGAAAATCAAACAAGATGTGGAAAAAAGCAATAAAACCCTTCCCACAATGATGGATGAAAGCACTCGTCTCGATAAAATCAACATCACTAATAAAAACCACCTGACATATGAATTCACAATTGTTTCCGTTAATTCAACAACCCCTGAGGCTGTGATTGACAATTTGAAAACGCAAATCATTCCTAACATTCAACCGCGCATGCTTCAAGATCCTAGTGTGATGACATTTTTGTCCAAAGGCATCACAATTTCTTACTTGTATCGCAACAACGACGGCACCAAAATGGGCACGATTAGCGCCACACCAGAACAATACACCGCCAATAAGCCTAAAAGCGCTGCACCTTCTCGGAAGTAAAAAAGATTTCAATCCGCAATCAGCGGGCAAGATTGACCTCATCCGCAGATTGTTTGCTGTTTAACCTTGTAGAGACTTGTAGTGATAACACACAACAGTTTAAGTTCACCCGACGCTGATCAGTTCCTTAGAAGCGTGATTCAAGGACAAGCAACTCTCGCTTTGAATCCAACAGTCGTCCTCGATCCGCACACCTCCCCATCCTGGCAAGTAAATACCTGGCTCAATCGTGATCACATAATTTTCCAGCAGAGGTTCGGTGTTTCCTCCTGAAACGGGCGGGTGTGTATGCACTTCAAGGCCAATACCGTGCCCAGTCGAATGACAAAACTGCTCTCCATAACCAGCATCATCTAGGATAGATCGGCACACATGATCTAACTCAGCACCAGTCATGCCGGCTTTAGCAGCAGCAATGCCCGCCAGCTGAGACTTGAGAACTAAATCATAGATCTCTCGATGCTTATCCGAAGGTTCACCCACCACAACGGTTCGCGTCATATCGGCATGATAGCCCCCGTACAAAGCCCCAAAATCCATCACAATAAAATCACCTTCCTGCAAGATTCTCTTACCAGGATGAGCATGAGGCAAAGCCGAATTAGCCCCACTCGCCACAATCGGATCGTAACTATCCCCTTCAGCCCCACACTCCTTCATAAGATAGGATATCTTTGTAGCAATCATGCGTTCTGAAACGCCCACCTTAAGCTCGGACAATATAACCGTAAAAACCTCATCGGTGATTGCCACCGCTTTTTTGAGAAATTCGATTTCTTCGGAGTCTTTCACCGCTCCCAAACGTTCCAAAACACCCCTGACCGACATCCATTCCACATCGGGAAAAACCCTTTGCAAACGCTGCCAAGCAACTACCGTCAAATACTGTCCTTCAAACCCTACGCGAGACACGCCTTCGAGCAAATTTAACTCTTTAATCGTATCCAAATAGCTTCGACGAATCATATGAACATGACAGTGCTTCACTTCGTTTTGAGATTGTTCTTCGTAGCGACGATCCGAAAAGAAATAAGCCTCCTTAAGCGTCACCAACACGGCCCCATCCGATCCAGTAAACCCACTCAAATAACGCACATGGGTTGAATGATTAATAAATAAGGCTTTCACATTATGTTCTTGCATATGGTTACGCACATTTTGGATACGTTGTTCAAAAAAAGACATCCCGAGCACTCCTTGACTTAAAAGATCAATTTGAATTAGAATAATAAATCTAACACATAACTATAACCGAAAGGAGCTTACAATGTGCAAGTCTCTTGGACGCCTTAGTTATCTTGTTAAACGACAGCTTCTTAAAGTGCTCGGTCAACTGATGAGTATTTTTGTACATGCCCGCAAAATTCCCCATCAAGGCAAAGTTTGTTTGTTCCACACCCTCAAAATAGGTGATTCAGTAGTTCTCACGCCTGCCATCAAAGCTTTTCTCAACATCAAACGCTATGATTGCTACATTGTCTGTTCCCCTGAAGGCAAGAATATCTTTAGAGGTCTAGTGCCCGATAACAAAATTATTGTCTACCAACCACATAAAGCCACTATGATCGACGACCTCAAAGCCCATAAGTTTGATATCATCATTGACTTTCACAATTCACTTATGGACTTAAAACGTTTTTTTCTCCCTCTTCATATCAGTCACCTCTATACTTTTCGGGCAGGATTTTACACCCCCTGGTTTTTTCCATGGCGCTATCATCACTATATTCCCTGGGTCTCCGAAATTCGCCATGAAGTGGAAAATTATTTGGGAATACCCCAACGCCTAGGTCTTCAAATCCTCGATAAGTCGGGCTATGTCCCTCAAAACGAACATAGCCGCCAAAACGTTCAAAAACGCCTTCACAAACACTGTGAACCGCATACCCCTTCGCAATGGATTATTATCCACGCACCAGCACTCGGACGCCACAAACGTTGGCCTTCCCAAAAGTTCATCGATTTGTCCGAAAAAATTTTGACTCACTCTTCTTTAGGACTGATTTACACAGGCATCGAATCGGAGCAACATCTGATCGATCCTATTTTCAATGCCCTAAAATCTGACCGCATCATAAACTTATGCAACCAACTGTCCTTCGCCGAATTCATCGAAGTGATTCGCCTCGCCAACCTCCTCATTTCTGTCGACACCTGCGCCATTCACATTGCATATGCCACCAAAACCCCCACCATCGCTCTTTTTGGACCTAGCAACGAAAAAGTCTGGGCTCCTTACAATACAGCTATCCAAACTGTCGTACACAGTCATATCGAGTGTCGCCCCTGCGATCGTAACTTTCAAAGCAACACGTCCTGTGCCCATGTTAATTGCATGGAACAAATTGATGTCAATATTGTTTACCAAGAAGCACTCACAAAGCTCATGGTATAAACAAAGTATCCCTATCTTCTTGACTAAAATTTGATATGATGGTTATTTAGCTTTTGTGTTCAATTTTGTAGATTTAAAGGCTCTAAGCATGGCAGATTCACTAATAAATCTTATACCTAATATCTCCCTATTTCATTTAAATGTTCTTTTTATTCTGTCCATTGCTCTTTTCGGAGGAACTCTAGGCGCACGTATTTTTCAAAAAGCCAAGATCCCACAAGTGGTCGGGTATATCATTGTTGGCCTTCTGCTCGGCCGAAGTGGCCTCAATATGATCGACATAGATATGATTCAAACGCTCAAACCTCTCAACTATTTTGCTTTAGGCCTGATTGGCTTCATGATTGGCGGAGAACTTAAAACAAACATTCTCATGAAATATGGAAAACAATTTCTCACGATTCTTCTCTGCGAAGGGCTTATTTCTTTCACATTAGTCACACTTTTCATTGGATTTTTAGGCACTTACCTCCTTGGAAACGCAGCCCTCGCCTGGAGCTTAGCCGTTATGCTGGGAGCCATTGCCTCCGCAACAGCTCCTGCGGCCACCACAGATGTATTATGGGAATATCGATCCAAAGGCCCTCTCACCACAACTATTTTTGGAATTGTTGCACTCGATGACGCCTTGGCCCTTATTCTTTTTGCCTTATCATCCAGTGTCGCTCATAAAATTTTGGGAGATAAGCAAGAAAGCTTGTGGCAAATGCTCCTTCACCCAACCTATGAAATAGGAGGAGCCATTCTCATAGGGCTACTGTGTGGACTCACTCTGATGACAGCCGTCCAGCACTATACTCATCAAAAAGAACGAGTGCTCGTTCTTCTTTTAGGCATGCTCATGTTTGTTTTGGGATTATCGATGGCTATTAACACCAGTATGATTTTAGCTGCCATGGTCTTAGGCGCAGTAGTCGTCAACAAAGCTCCACAGCTTAGCAAGGAGATGTTTCAACTCCTCAACAACTTTGCTCCACCAGTCTACGTTCTTTTCTTTGTTCTCATTGGAGCTAAACTCCATTTGGGGGCCATAACTGAATTACTTCTTATGTTTGTGCTTATCTATTTGATCGGACGAACTTCGGGCAAAATGCTAGGCTCCTACTTGGGTGCAAAATTATGCAAGGCCCACCCTTCCATTCAAACATATTTACCTCTTTGCTTATTCAGCCAAGCTGGAGTTTCCATTGGCTTATCTATTGTCGCCGCCCAAAATTTACCCGATCCTGCAGGCCAAATGATCGTAGTGATCATCACCGCCTCAACTTTTGTGGTGCAACTAATCGGACCTTACTGTGTGAAAATGGCCATCTCAAAAGCCAACGAAACGCATAAAAACATCACCGAAAAGGACCTTCTTGAACTCAAAACCAAAGAGCTGATGGACCCTAACTATCCTATCATCTACGAAAACACTCCTTTGCAAGATATCATTTCACTGTTCTCCGAAAGCAAGTACACGCAATTTCCAGTCGCCAATCAACAACAACAACTCACAGGGGTTATCAATATCGAAAGCATCAAACAATCCTTGATGTTAGAACGCGACCCCCCACTCATGCTGGGCTACGATATCAAACACCCTTATCAACATCAAGTTAATGTCGCTACAACGTTAAAAGAAGCCAAAGCTTATATGAACACCTACAGATTAGGAATGCTTCCTATTGTAGATGACGACAATCGTATTTGTGGTTGCTTCGATCGGCGCATGTACCAAAGCTTCATTTCTTCTAAGCTACTTAAACTCAATATCGATGAAACCTCTTAAGCAAGTTAAATTTTACCCTATTTTGATTTCTGGCATACAATGGATTTTGGGAGATATGAAGGCATGAAAGCAACTAAGCCACCCTTTGAATCATATGTACTTGTTTGCACACGCGAACGTGAAACAAACTGTGACGCCTGTGGTACTGAAGGACAACAATTCAAAGACCAACTCAAAAAATTAGTGCAACAACATCAGCTTCACAAGCAAGTTCGGGTGAGCGAAACTGGCTGTTTGGGCAGTTGTGTCGACGGACCCAATATTCTTGTGATGCCACAGAAACTATGGTTTGATAATATCAGAGCGGAAGCTATTCAAGAGATTTTTCAAACCATTAGGCAATCAATCATAACATAAAGGATTTTGACTATGGATTTACAAGCTAAAAAACAACTTCTCAAATCTATCCCCTATGGCCTCTACATTGTTGGTGTCACACACGAAGATACCGTCAATGCTTTCACCGCCACGTGGATTTCGCAATGCTCTCTTAAACCTCCCATGGTCACCATTGGTATTCACAAAGATTCCTTCTCATACGAACTGATTCAAAAAAATCCGATACTGAGCATCAACTACTTGGGCAAAGATCAACAAGAAGTCTTTGAGCATTTTTTTAAGCCCGCCAAACAAGAAGGCTCCCGCTTAGCAGGTTATCCTTTCAGCAGAGATCAAACAGGTGCGCCTATTCTCGAAAGTGCCATAGCTTATTTAGAGAGTCAACATGTGACCATTGTGGACACCAACGGAGATCATGCTATTTTGATCGCCGAAATCACTAATGCCAAAAAACTGATTTCACACTTTGAACCAATTCTGTTAAATGATACCCCTTGGTCTTACGGAGGCTAATATTATGTTCCAAAAAAGTAACTATAACGACAAAATCAACGATCTTGAACGTTGCATCGATCGGCTAAAAGCGCACGTGCAGCAATTGCAAAGTTTGCAAGAGGACGCTCTTCATATTCTCAGGCATCAGGTAGCTCAACTGGCCGAGCAACAGAGCGTTGATCCCGAAGCTATACGCCAAGGAAGCCCTTATGCATCCATTCACTCCAACGAGCTCGATAACTACCGTAACAAATATCCCGACACACTACTTCTCGACGTTCGTACTGATGAGGAGTGGAACCTAGGCCATATTGACGGCGCCATGCATATCGAAGTGGGACAACTCGAATCTCGTCTAGGACAAATCCCAAACCACAAACATCAGATCATTGCCATTTGTGCTCGCGGAGCTCGCTCTGCGACCGCCTGCAAAATTTTATTTCGTCATGGCTATACTCAGATGGTCAACGTTCAAGGTGGCATGATGGATTATCCTGGAGACATCACCATAGCTCAGATTGAACCTCTCTCTATCGATGGACTTCCAGGAGATATAGAACTTTTACAACAAGTGGCTCGCTTTTTCGATCAAAAAGTGCGTCCTTCACTTAAGCGTGATGGCGGTGACCTTAAATTTCATGGTATTGAAAACAATATTGTCAAAGTCAACATGGTTGGAGCTTGTGGCGGCTGTGGTAGCCGACAATACACCGTTAACGAAGGCATCAAAAAGGCTTTGATCGCCGAAATCCCTCAAATTCAAGGAATCGAAGATGTCTAAAAAAGATCTCATCACAACTAAACTCACCGATCACTTTCAACCGTCACACCTAGAGGTGATTGATGAAAGCTCTGTTCATGCTGGACATAATGGTCACACAGGAAGAGATGAAACACACTTCAAAATCTCTCTTGTCAGTCACGCTTTCGAAGAACAGAGTCTAATTCAACGGCATCGCATGGTTTACGATTTGCTTAAATCGAATATTGAGGGAGGCATTCATGCCCTCACCATTCGCGCCTACAGCCCCGAAGAAAAATTCATCATTAAGCAAACAAACCAGGGGGCCTATCGTCAATGATCTAAAATTTCCTGCGCAAGCGCTGGGGGAAATAGAAGGAATCTGTCTGCATAAACATCAAAGCACTTAAAATTTTATCATCGATTAGAGGTCTAAGTTTTTCATCTTCAGTAAAGTTTTATTGTTTTGCAACTCCCCATAGCATTAACCTCTCTTCAATTCCTTTATGCTCATATCCAGAAAAAGCTTACTTTCGCCCTCTGCCCCATTCTAATATTTAGGCTTGCTTACGACCTGAAGTTTCAACAGATTTAAGCCCTAGGATGAGCCTCATTATAAACTTTTCGCAAACGCTCCAAACTCACATGGGTGTAGATTTGAGTCGTCGATAAATGAGCATGCCCCAAAAGTTCCTGAATGGACCGTAAATCCGCCCCCGCATCAAGCATATGCGTTGCAAAAGAATGACGTAAAGCATGCGGGGTCACGTGAGCGATTTGAGCTATTTTGAGCATCCTTTTTTGAACAATACGCTGTATACCCCTCACACTTAAGCTCCCACCGCTACGATTGACAAAAGGAGCTTCTTCATCCTTCACTTGGCACGAACTGGCCTGCAAGTGCTGCTGATAATCCCGATAAGCCTCAAGAGCTTTGTGCCCCAAAGGGACCATGCGCTCCTTTTGGCCTTTGCCTTGCACAACCATCGTTCGATTGGCACAATTCATTTGAGAACGCGTCAGAGAGACTAACTCTCCCACCCGAACACCAGTGGAATACAGGCATTCCATCAAAGCTTTGTCTCGATAACCCTGCCAGGTTTTCTCAAAGGAAGCATCCAACAACTCTTGTAAAACATCCTGACTAATCACTTTGGGTAAGGGTTTTTTACGTTTGGGTGTTAGAACCCGATGCAAAGGATTATGCTCCAAACGATCTTCGCGCTGCAAAAACTTAATCAGCGAACGCATTGCCGACAAACGACGCGCCATGGTGGCACGTGCATACTCCAAGTCGGTCAAGTGAGCTAAATACATGCGCATCAAATGATGACTCACATCCTTTACCTTACCAACCTGACTAGGGCAATGCTCTTCGAAAAAAGCAAAACAATGATTCAAATCCATCGCATAATTATTGAGCGTATGCTTCGATGCATTTTGCTCTTGATTAAGATATTTTAGGAAAAGTTCAACCTCATCATGCCACATAAAAGCATTATAACACGTTACGCGGATTCTTCTTCGGATTCTGCCTGCGGAAGATTGTTGGTCAAATGGGTGCAATTGGGATAATTTGAACACCCCCAAAACACGCGACCCCGTTTTTTGGAACGGCGCTCAACTAGTTGACCATCACAGCCTTCTTTGGGACAAGCCAGACCCGATTTAACCACAATCGCCTGGGTAGATTTGCAATCGGGATAATTCGAACACGCCCAAAATTTACCATAACGCCCCATTTTGATCATCATATCAGTTTCACATTTCTCACACGAGGGTGCATCATCAGGATCTTCTGGCTCAGACTCTTCGCCATCCTCACCTAAGTCTTTGGTGTTGCGACAATCGGGATAATTGGAACACGCCAAGAACTGACCATAACGTCCCATTTTAATAATCATCCCCGATCCACACTTTTCGCACACTTGATCGGTTTCAATTACCTGTTGCTTGAGTTCGATCATCTTTTCTTGAGCCGACTCTAGATTACGATCAAAAGGATCATAAAAATCTCTCAAAAGTTTGATCCACTCTTGATCTCCTTCGGCCACCAAGTCCAACTTTTCTTCCATTTGAGAGGTAAAATCGACATTGAACAAATCTGGCATAAACTGAACAAGTACCTGATTCACACGAACACCTAGCCTGGTCGGATGAAAACGGCGATCCAGTTTTTCGACATAACCACGATCTTGAATGGTTTTAATCGTCGGAGCGTAGGTACTTGGACGACCAATACCATATTCTTCCAAAGCCTTCACCAATGACGCTTCCGAGTAACGCGCAGAAGGTTTCGTAAAATGCTGCTCAGCATCCAATTTTTCATTGATCACAACATCCTTCTTGGCCAAAGAAGGTAATATTTTCTCTTTCAAATCATCCGACATATTCGAAGTATCTTCTTTTTCCGTTTCAGAAATAACTTCTTTCCCCACGGCCATATAGCCAGGAAACTTAATCACCGAACCAGTCGCTTTAAAGATGTAATCTCCAGTTTTAATTTTCACAGTTGTGCTATCAAATATGGCTTCGGCCATTTGACTTTTCAAAAATTGAAGCCAAACCAGGCGGTATACTTTGTATTGATCTTCAGTCAAGATATGCTTCAACGAATCTGGAGTTCCCTTAATCGAAGTGGGACGAATCGCCTCATGAGCATCTTGAGCCGCAGGAGCTTTGGTTTTTTGGTTCTTTTTCGTTTTCTTGGTGTAAACAGGAACTTTGTCAGGAACATAGTCCGCACCATAAGTTTCTTTGATATAATCCCTAGCTTCCTTTTGAGCAATATCGGCAATCCGATAAGAGTCTGTTCTCATATAAGTAATTAAACCAACTGTCTCATCATTACCTAAATCAATGCCTTCATACAACTGTTGCGCAATCATCATTGTTTTGCTGGCACTAAAACGAATCTTATAAGCGGCACGTTGCTGCAAAGTACTCGTAATAAAAGGTGCATCGGGCCAACGCTTCTTCTCCTTAAGTTTTACATCACTTACTTCATACGAAGCCCCCTCCAAATTTTTAAGGACTTGTTGAGCTTGCTTTTCATTTTTAAGATCAGCTTTTTCATCTTGAATTTTTTCGAGCTGTACATGAAAACTGTGCGTGTCTTGCTCTTTATGAAACTGAGCCTCAACTGTCCATGACTCCTCGGGAACAAAGGCTTTGATTTCCTCTTCGCGTTCGCAAATCAAACGTACACAGACCGATTGAACACGACCAGCACTCAAGCCACGACCAACACTTTTCCATAGAAAGGGGCTCACTTTATAACCCACAATCCGATCCAAAGCACGACGAGCCTGCTGAGCATTCACCAAATTTATATCAACTTCACCAGGTTTTTCAACAGCATCAATAACCGCCTGTTTGGTGATTTCATTAAAGGCGATCCGATAGACTGGACCTTTGAATTTTTTCTGAATATGATTAGCCAAATGCCAGGCAATCGCCTCTCCTTCGCGGTCGGGGTCAAGTGCCAAATAGACCATATCGACTTTAGCTACAGCTGATGTGAGTTCATTCAAAATCTTCTTTTTGCCTCGAATCACAACATATTCTGGTTCAAAATCATGTTCGATATCGATGCCAATATTGCTCTTTGGCAGGTCAATTACATGCCCCATCGAAGCTTTAATCACATAATCCGAACCCAAAAATTTATTGATTGTCTTCGACTTTGCTGGTGATTCTACTATGACTAGCGCTTTTGCCACATCAACCTCTCTTGCTCTCATCTATACGTAATGATTCGCCACAATGCTAACGTATCTCAAGTATGCCTGTAAAGGGTAAAAAAATGCAAATGGTCATAGAAAAAGCCTTGAGAACATTTTAACTCAAGGCTTTTTCTTTATATATGCATTTAAATATTTATTCGGCTTTGGCTTCCTCAGACGCATCCTTTTCTTGGGCTGGCTTCGCTTCAGCCAGATCTTCTTCGGTGGGCAACACCCGATACTCATCGAAACGATTAGGGTCGGCTAAGCTACTATCGATATGCTCAGGATAGGTGATGTATTGACCCTGATCATCTTGAGCAACAATTTTAACAACCGTGTCACCTTCAATGACTTCTTTCACCACCATATCTTGGCGTGTTCCAAAAAAATTAATCTCGGCATCCGATTTCTTCTGACCTTTATTGACCTTATCACCAAAGGTTTGTTTTTTTGCCATGACTCACACTCCTTATCATTTCAGCCCACTTCTCGTGATGTCAGGCTGTCTAAACTTTCATAAATTTTTGACCAGAAAATTGTCGGACAACGCCTTTTAACTCAAGAATGGTAAGTATACTGGCCAATTCAGGCAATGTCAAACCCTTTTTTTTGCCAACTTTATATAAATCATGGATATAACGAGGTTCAGAGTCGATCAAATCAAACACAAATTGCTCTTGATCATTCAAAGAAACCATCGCAACCTTTTTTTCACCTTCATCAGATGTTGGCAGACCTTCGAGATCACTGGCTTTTTCCAAAAATCTCGCCCCCTGGCGCAACAATTCATGATTGCCCGATGTTTTAGGAATGTCCGAAAGCCCTGGCATCGCATAGACACAGCGACCTTGTTCCTTGGCATAATTAGCGGTAATTAACGCTCCACTATTCGTTGAACCTTCGACCACAATCACACCACGAGAGGCAAGCCCACTGATTAAACGATTTCTTCGCGGGAAAGTGCCTACACTGGCTTTCATATCCATCGGAAACTCGCTGATCACACAACCTTTATTCTGAATCTCATCAGCTAAGTGGCGATTATCTTGAGGACTCAAATGCAAAAGTCCCGATCCTAGCACCGCAAGCGTTATTCCCCCTTGCTTCACAACACCGCGATGTGCTGCAGCATCAATCCCTCGAGCCAAGCCACTAACAACCCCCACACTAGAACGCGCCAAATCTTGCCCCAACTTCTCCGCCTTAAGCAAAGCATGTGTGCTCGGGTAACGAGAGCCAACCACGGCAATATGTTCCCCCTTAAGGGCGTCCAACTGCCCCAAAACATAGAGAAGTAAAGGCTCATCATCCATATTTTTTAATGAATTTGGATAAGCCTTGTCACTATATATAAGAACCTGAGCTTGATAACGCTCAATCAAATTTAATTCGTGTTGGTAGCGCTCCTCAACCGCGAGCTGAGGTTTTAAAGAGTGATAAGCCTCTTGTGGAGTTTCATAGACACGCAACAAATCATGAGCCGTCTTATCTCCCACGCCTTTGTAGAATTTTAATTTTAAACAATATTCAACATTTTCAGGAAACAACTTCACGAAGATCTTCCGAAGTTAAATTATGGTTCAGCTCAACCTGACCCAAACGCGTAGGCAAAACAAAAGTCATCCGACCTGCGATAAATTTTTTATCCTTGAGAAGAGCCGGCATCAACTGATCCAGCGTCCATTGATCTTGCCCTGTTGGCAAACCATAAGCTTCAATCAACGCCACCAGGCGATCCTGTTCGTCTTGTCTCCACAAATCAAGATTAAGAGCCAACTGTCCAGCATAAACCATGCCAATGGCCACAGATTCACCATGTACATAATGCTTATAGTCCGAAACAGCTTCCAAGGCATGACCAAAGGTGTGCCCAAAGTTCAAAATAGCTCGCATACCAGCTTCTTTTTCATCTTGTTCCACCACAGCAACCTTGATTTCGCAACAACGTTGAATCACATAGCTCAAAACATCGGCTTGTTTGGCTTGCAATGCTTGTACATGATCTTCAAGGTAACCAAAAAAGTCAGCATCATAGATGACTCCATACTTAATCACCTCTGCCATCCCTGCGGCGCATTCACGCGCTGGCAAAGTTTGCAAGACATTCAAATCCATAAAAACAGCACTCGGCTGATGGAAAAACCCCAAGATATTTTTAGCTTTTGGGTGATTGACTGCCACTTTGCCCCCCACACTGCTGTCGACAGCCGAAAGTAAGGTTGTAGGGATTTGAATCACATCAATGCCACGCATATACACAGCCGCCACAAAGCTTGCTAAATCTCCAATCACACCCCCACCTAAAGCCATAACCGCCGATTTGCGATCCAAGCCAATCTCGACAGCCACATCCAAAATGTCCCGCATAGATTCCCAAGATTTGTAAGCTTCACCATCCGAAACAATATGAACCGTGTAAGATACATTGGCTTGCTGCAAAGCAGCTTCCAGCACAGCACCATACAAGGGAAACACGGTTTCGTTACTAACAAGCAATGTGTGACTGTAAGACGTCCAAAGACTTGCTGAACCTAATTGTTCTAGCAAATTCGCTTGAATATAAATAGGATAAGACCGCTCACCTAATTGGACGGTAACTTTGGGTGCATCCATTCTTGGTAAATCTCCTCTACACATTGCTCAAATGTTTTATGATTCGTAACCATTTGCCAGGCAATACTTTCATAAACACCGCGCCTCTGATCTAATAATTGTATCATTTTTTGCTTTGCATCAGAACCTTGCAATAAAGGACGTGTGTCATCGCCAGCCAAACGCTCAAGAAGAACATCGATGCTGGCCGTCAGACAAACGAGGCGCGCCCTCTGTTCGATTAAGGCACAATTGCTTGTCCGCACGACAACTCCACCACCAACAGCAATCACTTGTTGGTCCTGCGCAAGTACTCCCTGCAAAGCTTGCGTTTCTAGATCGCGAAACGCTGCTTCATCTTGGTCGGCAAAAATATCGGTAATACGACAGCTCTGTTGCTGTTCGATCAGAGCATCTAGGTCGATAAAAGAAAACTTCAAACGCTCGGACAATAATGGCCCCAGGGTGCTTTTCCCTGTTCCCATAAAGCCACACAAAACCAAATTACTTTTCACAGGATCACTCATGTCTCTACGATTTTAAGGATTTGACAAAGTTTTCATAATTGCGATAGGTCTCGGCCACGCTATCCCCTCCAAATTTTTCTAAAAAAACCCCCGCTATATCCCAAGCCACAATCGCTTCACCCACAACACCAGCAGCTGGAACAGCGCAAGTATCGGTTCTCTGCACCGAAGCTTTGGATTCTTCTTTGCTATGAATATCCACGGTTTTAAGCGCTTTTATCAATGTCGATAAAGGTTTCATCGCCGCTCTCACCACAATATTTTCACCATTGCTAATCCCCCCTTCGATCCCTCCAGCGCGATTCGAAAGACGCGAATACCCTTCCTTCTCTTTGTAATCAATCTCGTCATGAAGCTCGTGCCCATAGATATGTGCAACATTAAAACCCGCACCCACTTCTACACCTTTAATAGCCTGTAAACTCATCAAGCCAAAGGCAAGTCGCGCATCTAACTTACGATCCCATTGGGCATGACTGCCCAAACCAACTGGAGCACCTTTGACCACAACTTCAAAGACGCCTCCCGCCGACGAACCTTGTAATTTTGCTTCGTCAATCGAAGCCATCATCGCCGCTTCAACTTCCGCATCAACACAGCGCACAGGAGATTCATCGCAGGCCAAAATTTCTTCAAACGTCGCTTGACGACTTAAGCGAACCTTGCCAATCTCGACAATATGGCTAGCCACTTGAATATCAAACTCTTTTAAAAACAACTTGGCCACTGCGCCAACCGCAACACGCATAGCTGTTTCACGAGCACTTGATCGTTCCAAAATATCACGCACATCACTACGACCATATTTTTGGACACCCGCTAAATCGGCGTGACCAGGACGAGGGTTCGAAATCGCTGGCATTTTGTTAATCGAATCATCTTTGTTTTGGATTTTCATTGCCAAAGGAGCACCTATCGTCTCAAATTGGCGCAAACCTCCAGTGAAATGAACCGTATCAATCTCAAGCTTCATGCGGACTCCACGGCCGTAGCCCTGCTGACGACGACGCAATTGCTCATCAATAAAGGCTTCATCAATTTTAAGCCCTGCGACCATACCTTCGATAATGGCACTCAAACATTCCCCGTGAGACTCCCCCGCCGTAAAAAATCTTAACATTGCTTCATTCACTCCTTACTCTCTTATCCTCGATAAAACAACCACTGATAAATCGCATCTTGCCAACACAGTGCTATCAACGAACCTGCCGCTAAATAGGGCCCAAAAGGAATTTCCTCCGACATTTGCTTCGATTTATGAACAAGCATAAACATCGACACAACAGTTCCTACAAAAGACGCCAAAAATAAGATCAACCACGCCGAGGTCCATCCTAAAAAAGCACCCACCATGGCCATCATCTTAACATCCCCCCCCCCCATGGCTTCCTTTTTCAACACCCACGAGCCCATAAGACCGATAGCGTAAATCAATCCACCTCCCATTACCATGCCATACAATGCTTCTCTAAGGCCATTAAGATGTTTTATCCAAAAAGTTGCGTTCAAATCTACATCGTGCCACTCAGGACAAAGAAATCCAACCGCTAAAGCCACTCCAAGCCCTCCGAGCGACACAAGATCGGGAATAATCATCACCTCAAGATCGATGAACACAATCGCCACCAGAAGGCAGGTCAAAAACAAAGCAACACCCAAGCCCACAACATCGTGCCGCTGCACATAAAACAAATCATACATAAACACGGAAAAAAGACTGGTGAGCGCCTCCACCAATACATACCTAAAAGCAACTGGCTTCTCACACGAACGACAACGCCCTTTGAGCAAAAGATAACTCAGCAAGGGAATATTGTCGTACCAGGCAATCGTTGCACGACATCTGGGGCAATATGATCGCCGAGGCCACAGCAAACTTTCTTTTGAGCCCGTCTTTTCGTTTAAACACTCCCGATGGATGTAGGCATTCAGCAAACTTCCCATAAGAGCTCCCACCATAGCCATCAACAGATACATCACGATCATTCTGAGATTCTCTCCCGTAGGCTTGCTTGCAAAGCCGCTTTCATAACCTCAACTGGAGCGGTCTGGCCAATCCATAACTCCCAAGCATAAACCCCTTGCCACAAAAGCATCTCCAGACCATTAAGTGTGGCACAACCTTGTTGTTGGGCTTGTTGCAAAAAACGTGATTGCTTTGGCCAATAAATCAAATCGTAGCAAAACGTTGAACTCTGCAACCACTCCCTAGGAAACAAATCCGTATCCTCAGGTTTCATACCAACGGGTGTCGTGTTCACAATCACATCTGCCGCAGCTATCACCTCCTGCTCACAGCCAACAACCTGGCAATCCACATGAGGGAAATGCACCTTCATATTATTTTGAATTGCTTTCGCCTTTTCGATCGTCCGTGCCACCAAACGAATCGAGGCCACCTCCGCTTGCTGAGCAAGCGCACAAACCACAGCACGCGCAGCACCTCCAGCCCCCAAAACAAGCACACACGATTGCTTTAAGTTATATTCATCCAAAAGAGGCTTCACAAAACCAGCCACATCGGTATTATGTCCCAGCCAGCCCCGCTCGGTTCGGATAACGGTATTAACGGCTCCCACCATGTGAGCCTCATCCGAAAGAGCATCCAAAGTACGATACACCGCCTCTTTATGAGGAATAGTCACATTAAATCCAGCATAGTTATTTAACAAGTAGCCATTGATCGCCTCGGACAAATCTTCGGAGGCTATAGCGAGAGCTTCGTAAACATAAGGTAAATCAAGGTACTGAAAAGCAGCATTATGCATGGCTGGTGATAAACTATGAGCAATTGGATAACCAATGACAGCTAATGTTTTCATATGCATTTTCTACCCTTTGACATCAATGTAACTTCAAGATCCCGCGGCTCAGCCACGTGATGACGGAATAAGTGTCGCTTCTTTCAATTGGATTATAGCATTGGAAACCCAAATGCGTTCAGCTCGCATTAGATCATCTCGCGAAAGCTTGCGTTCTTCAATCTCAGGACGCTGTGCCAAAAAATATTGGCGATACACCCCGTTAAGCAAACCTGATTCAAGCGCGGGAGTCACCCACTGTCCATCTATTTCCAAATAAACATTGCAAATACTGCCCTCACACAACCACCCGTCTTGATTGAAAAACAAAACGTCAAAAAGACCTCTCTTCTTAGCCCTTTGCTGTTCTTGACGATAGAGATTTCTTCGCGTGGTCTTATGATATAAAAAAGGATTTTGATCATGCAAAAAATAAGCCGCTAACCCCAGCAACAAAGGAGTTGACTCAGGTAAAGATACCAGAGATGTTTTGCATCGCAAAGCACCTTGAGTATTCATGTAGAGACGAACTTTATAAATAGTCCCTTCCTCTAAAGATGTAGCCACCTGCTGTAAAATGCTCTTAATAAGAGCCTCTTCATAAGAGCAAGCAAAAAATTGTGCCGATGCTTTCAAGCGATCGAGATGACGATCCAACAAGGCATAGCCCTGCTCCCATCGAATCGTTTCAATCAATTCAAACGGCTGGCTCACATGGGTTAAAAAATGAGATTTCACCAAACATTCTTTGTATTCATCTTCGGCCACCGAATCGATCACAATTCCACTGCCAACCCCCATGGTCAAATGATGGGCATCTACAGTTATGGTGCGAATGGGAACATTAAAAACAGCTCGTTGATCAGGATAAACGCATCCCAAAGCTCCAGTGTAAATACCACGCTTCCGGTTTTCAAGCTCTGTAATTACTTTCATACTCTCTATCTTCGGCGCCCCAGTCACCGAACCACAGGGAAATAACATCTGTAAAACATCCCAAACCGACTGCTCCTTTTGTTTATAGCCAGCAATGCGAGAGGTCATTTGCCATACGGTGGGATAAGCTTCGACCTCACACAAGCCCTGAACATGCACACTGCCCTTTTTGCACACACGACCTAAATCATTGCGCAACAAATCAACAATCATCAGGTTTTCGCTTCGATTTTTGGGATCTTTTTTCAAATACTCTTGCGTCTGTCCGTCCTGCTCATGCTGCATACCACGAGGTGCAGTGCCTTTCATCGGGCGAACAACAATTTTACCTTTAGCATTCATCCTAAAAAAAAGTTCTGGCGATAAGGAAACCGTATATTGTGTTTTATATTTAACAAGCGCAGCATAACTAACACCCTGCTGCTGGCGTAAGCTTTCATATAAACTCACCACAGAACCACAAAAATGTGCCGACCACTCATCGGTTAAATTTACCTGATACGTTCGCCCCTGTCGTAAAGCCTCTTGAACCGTTTCGACTTTGCGAACATATGTTTCTGGGTCAATCGCTAACTGCATATCCGATATCCAAAACGCTTGATCCGCAACCGTTTTCACGGTGTCTTTAAGGTGCTCGATTGAAAAGCGAAACTTTCCCGAGCTATGGTCAAAAATCAAAGGTGTCCGACACGCCATGCAGGTCATCAAAGGCAACCCCTGTGCAACACGGAGATGCTGCAAAGATTCTTCCCACTCATAAGCAAGTTCGTAATGCGCCTGAACACCTAAAGTGAATCCATCTCGCTGCAACTGCATCAATATTTCTTTGAAAGACGTCCAATCATCGCCCCCGCAAAAGGTTAATACATGCTCGGGACGATACAGGACAAGAGTCTGTGAACGAAAAACATCTGGCACAATGGTTTCCAACAACATGTATTCTGGCTCAGTCTCTAAAAAAGACCGCCATTGATCCAAAGGAAAAGGATGAAACATCGTTTAAATAATTCGAAGGTTAAGTTGGTAACGAAAACTGTGTCCTTGCGACGCCTTAACCGTCGCAATCACGACAGAAATAAAACTAAAAACAGCCAAGACACTCATAAAAAAAATACCGACAAAGATAAACACCAATAATAAAGATGCAATCAAATAGCAAGTTAAACTCAGTTGAAAGTTAACCGCTTCACGTCCTTGATCATCAATGTACAAAGAACGATCTCGATACAAAAGCCAGATAATAAGCGGGGAAATCACATGAAACATAGGAATGAACATGCCCAAAAGCGCACTCAAATGACACAAGGCGGCAATTTTGCGCTCTCGGGGAGAAAGTGGTTCCTCATGTGTTAGTATATCGACGACACTCATCTCTTACCCCCCCCAAAAAAACACCCTATGAGCTTTACGCCCTAACAACTCGATTCAGCGCCAATAAAAAAGCCTTAGCACTGGCTTCCAATATATCGGTGCTGGCGGCACGACCTACCATGGGTCTTTTGCCATCACGGCTGACTTTCACCGTCACCTCACCTAAGGCATCTTGCCCGCGTGTCACCGAACGAATGGTGTAGTTCAAAACGGTTACATCCATATCCAAAACTTGCTCCATTGCCTGAAAAATAGCGTCAACTGGACCATCGCCAACAGCTTCACCCATCAACAGGCTATCTTTTTTAGCATCCTTAATGAGTACTTTAGCTTTCGGAAAGGATCGCTCATCATTGGCCTTGAAATGATAACCCATCTCGACGCTTTCCAAAGAAAAAATGTCGGTCGTGTTAAGCGTAACACTTTCCAAAGAAACAATGTCGGTCGTGTTAAGCGTGACGTTTTCCAAAGAAACAATGTCGGTCGTGTTAAGCGTGACAGTTTCCGAAGAAAAAAGGTCGGTCGTGTTAAGCGTGGCATTTGCGACAATGCTCGCAACATCTTCATTGTAATCAACTTTTTGCTTATCACACACAACTTTCCACAACTGAAACGCCACTTCAAGATCTTTTTTCTTCAGCGTGAGGCCCTTAGCCTCAAGATCCTTTTCAAAAGCGTGCCGCCCCGAGTGTTTGCCTATAACAAGCTCACTTTCACCCCATCCAACATCCTTAGGGTTCATAATTTCATAGGTTTCGCGATTTTTTAACATGCCATCTTGATGAATGCCAGCTTCATGAACAAAAGCATTGGCTCCAACAATCGCTTTGTTAGGCTGAACCACCAATCCTGTGATATCGCTCACCATCCGACTGGTTTTATAAAACTCCCGTGTTGTCACACCCGTTTCGAATCCGAAGTATTTCTTGCGCGTTTTAAGCGCCATCACGACTTCTTCCATCGAACAATTACCAGCACGCTCACCAATACCATTGATCGTACACTCCACCTGACGAGCTCCAGCCATCAGAGCCGAAAGACTATTCGCCACAGCCATACCTAAATCGTCGTGACAATGCACGCTTAATGTGACCTTATCAATATTGGGCACATGTTCCTTAAGGTAGCGAATCACTTCGGCAAACTCAAAAGGAGTTATGTAACCAACCGTGTCGGGAATATTAATCGTCGTCGCACCCGCTTCAATCACAGCTTCGGTAATTTGAGCCAAAAAAGGCAACTCGGTACGCGCCGCATCTTCGGGTGAAAATTCAACATCATCAACCAAAGAACGCGCTCGCTTCACACCTTCAATGGCAATCTGTAAAATTTCTTCTTGCGCCTTATTGAATTTATACTTGCGATGAATCTCCGATGTGGCCACAAACACATGAATCCTCTTATTTTTAGCCAATTCAAGCGCTTCTGCCGCTTTATCAATATCTTCATCACGGCATCGGGCCAAGGCACAAATGGTCGAGGTTTGGATCTCTTGAGACACCAAACGAACCGCTTCAAAATCACCAGGAGACACAATCGGAAAACCAGCCTCAATAATATCCACATTGAGCTTCTCCAACTGACGAGCCAATTCAAGCTTTTCCTTGATATTCATTGTCACATGGGGCGACTGCTCACCATCACGAAGCGTCGTGTCAAATATTTTCACATAGTCTTGGTTATCCATGACTGACTCCCTATTGTTTAAGTTGAATAACAAAAACACCATTTAACATACTTATAAGAGTACAAACCGCCATGCCATTATAGCATTTAATTGAACTGTTGACTACTCAAGCCTTCTTGAAACCAGCCTTAGTCATCTTTGAGCATTTTTCGCACAAGCCCGAGCATTTCATCGTTATCAAAAGGCTTACTTTCAAAAACGCATTGAAAGGTTTTTTGAATATCCTGAATCGCTTGCTGTGTCATTTCATTGGCATAAGCCGACATAATAATCACAGGAATATTACGGCCAAAATCCCGGATCTCCCCCACAATTTCGATACCAGTTTCTCCACCTAAAAAAACATCAGTGATCACTAAATCAATCTCTTTAGCCATAAAGGTTTGGGCTTTAGCCTCTTGAACATTTTTGGCATGCAAAATCTCATACTGATCCTCCAGCATGCGGTCAAAAATATAATGAATCGCCTCTTCATCATCAACAATAAGAATTTTTTTACGTACTTTCACGCTCATTAAGAAACCTTTAATCAAAAACTTTGCAAAGGAAATGATAACACAACTCGGGTACCATGCCCTTTATCTGAAAAAATCTCCACACGGCCATCATATCGCTCAACAGTATTCTTAACAATAGTCATTCCTAAACCTGTTCCAGAACCTTCCACCTTTTTTTTGGTTGTGAAAAAAGGTTCGAAGATTTTTTTAATCTCGCGGCAATCCAAACCAATCCCGTTATCAAAAATGCTAATATTGCAATGGGTCGAATCATTTTGAGTCATTAGCGTAATGCTACCTCGCAAGTTAAACTCTTTTTGACGACGCTCTTCGATCGCATCAGCTGCATTCACAAGAATATTAAGCAAAACTTGCTCAATATCCTTCGAATCAGCGCAAATCAGCGATTTAGCCGCATCTTTGCGCATAATCAAGTCCACATCTTTCAATTTTTTATGATATTGCATTAACTCTTCCACATGATCAAGCGTTTCGTGCACAGAAAAAATGGTTTTTTCCTGCTTAGGCTTACGAGAATAATCAACAATATTTTGCAAAGCATCTTGAATCCTTTGAATGTTTTGATAAACTATAGTTAAGTCTTTCTGTTTTTGGGGATCATCTTCTTGCTTACTTAAAATTTGCACAATGGAACTAACAGCTGTTAATGGGTTTCCTATTTCATGGGCAACACCGGCAGCCATTTCTCCAACAGCAACTAGTTTTTCAGAATGCAGGAGATGCTTTTCCATCATCAAACGTGCAGTAACATCTCTTGCCAAAAGTGCAACTCCATCTTCAACTTTGTAGATCGTTAACTCAATAAATTGTTCTCGCTCGTCAACCACCAATGTCACCTTATCAAAGGACGATGCTGTCCCCGAGTGAAAAACAATCCAAGCTCGTTCAATCAAGCTATGCTCAGAAAACCAAGGGAAAATTTCAACCAAATCCTGACCAACAATGTCGGTTTTATTCATTCTAAACATCTCCTCTGCCGAGGGATTGCAATCAACAACGGCAAAACAATGCTCATCGGTTTTAATCTGAGCAAGAACAAAAGACTCTTCCATATTTTCAATTGAGTTTTTGAGCAAACTTTCCTGCTCTCGAATGGTTCGAATCATATAGCCAAACGAATAATATAAGTCTTGTGTTTCTAAGCACCCCTGCTCGTTAAGAGATGCGTGCTCCACATCATTCAAGCTACTCGTCATATGCATACGGTGCGTGAGCTCCAACAAAGGATTCACCACCATGCGCATAAACACCACATAAAACAAGCTACCTAGAATAAACATGGCTACAATCAAAATAAGAAATAATAAGGATAATTTTAAGAGTCGCTCATCAATGATTTTTTGAACCACCACATTGCGATCGCTAAGCATAAGGAGAATCCGGTCATTCAATAGAGCCAAAATTTGGCTTGATAGCTTTTGCAAATCTTCCATCAGGCTCGTACGGCTCTCTCTAAACTTGATTAATTTGTAACTCACATTAATCATCGCCGAAAATTCGTTAAAGATATTAAAAAAACCCTCGTGAGAAAAAGTTGTAACCGCTCCCTCCTGTGCCTGAAAAATGGCCCGATAATCGCGCTCGAGATCATAAATTTCTTCGTAAAACGTTTTATCCTCTTTGATGAAATTGGGCGCAATCAGAGAGTCGATCGTTTGGACATATTTTTCCAAACGCAAAATCTGCTTCAAGGTTTCAGTGTAAAGCTCTTCTCCTCCTCGCAAACGGCTTTTTTCCTCGGCCAAAGACTGCCATAGCTGACTTTTGAGTTTTTCAACACCTATAAAGATCAAATTGATATCGCTTTGTAGCACAATCATACGGTCGACCTCTATTTGCAACAACTTACTCCAAGCTACTAATTGTGAGGTTTCTTCGTATTGACTTTTGGCCCAAGACAAACTTTCGTAATGCCGAACCGACTCAAGAAAGCGCTGCTTACCTTGATTAAGGGCCTCTTTATTACTTGCGGACGAAACACTTAAATAGGCACCTAAACTGCGCACAAGATTAAGGATTTGCAATTCCATCTTGTTCACATTGTGTTGAAGAAGCGCTTCTGTTTGAGATTTTTCATGCAAGGTGGAATGGATGCTTAATAAGAAATGCCCGCACAACCCCCCCAATATAAGGAACACAATCATCAATGTTGCAAAGGTTCGAACAAAAAGCTGTTTGAGGCTTAAATGAGTAAACCTTAATCGAGCCAAAGGTAAAATCTCCACAATACTTGCAAAACACTCTTTATCTGATTTATACTATAGTGCCTTTTGGATAAAAAATAAAAAAATTTGGAGAAAACTCAATGTTTCAACTATTAAGAAGTCAAACAAAGACCATTGTGATTGTCCTTATTTCTCTGATTATTCCCGCTTTTGTTCTTTGGGGTGTTAGTAGCGCTATTGTAGCTCGCAAGTCTAGTTATGCTGGCAAAGTTTGGGGACAACGCGTCAATGTCAAAGAGTTCAACAGTGCTTTTACGGCTGTGGAATCGAGAGCTATGCTCACTTACGGAGATAGTTATTATGAAATCGCTAAATTTTTTAACTTCCAAGATTTAGCATGGGAACGCATTGCCCTATTAAGAGAAGCTCGAAATAATAACATCACCATCACCGATAAAGAACTAGTCAAACATGTTCAAAGCATTCCTTTTTTCCAGCAAGATGGAATATTTTCGAAAGAGCGTTATGATGGAATCTTACGCCAATTTTTCAAACTCACACCGAGCCAATTCGAAGAAAGAGAACGTGAGTCGCTACTAATCAATAAAAGACGTAATCAAATCAACCAAAGTGTTCTTGTATCGGAACAAGAGTTGTTTGACGTCTACCGCCTTCTTAATGAAAAGGTTAAAATCAACTATATCTCATTTGCTTATAACCAATACAAACCATCCGCTAAGCAAATCAATTCCAAACAACTCCGCGCTTTCTTTAACGAAAATCAACAACAATTTCTCGTGCCCGAGCAACGCAAAATTGCTTACACCCATATTTTAGCTAGCACAATGCCTGAGGACAATGTTACCGACGAAGCCATCGAAGCTTTCTACTCAAGCAACCAAGAGCTCTTCAAAACAGTTCAAAAAACAAGCGCCAAAGAAGAAACGCCTTCGACACCTTACCGACCACTGGAAGACGTACGCGCTTCAATTGAACAACTCCTTAAGCAAAACATCCAAAAGGATATCGCCGAACAAAAATCCTTTGCTATTTCAGAGGCCTTGTTGGATCAAGTTCATTTATCGGATATCGAAAAAAAACACGGAATAACCTTTACAGAAACACCTTTCTTTCAAGCCTCAGGCCAAGCCACCTCAAGCCTTATTCCTCGAGAGTTAATTCGTAAAACCTTCACACTCAACCTGGGCAATAGCAGCGACCTTATTCCCGCCATCGATGGCTTTTATGTCCTTAAAGTTCTAGAAGAAAAAGCCCCCTATATCCCCTCTTTTGACGAAGCTCAAGACAGTATCCAAAAAATCTATATCCGAAACCAAAGCCACACACAAGCCTTCGAAGCAGCTCAACAAACTCGCACACAGATTATCGAGAACATTCAAAACAACTCATCAAGTAGCTTTAACGATGCTGCCAACAAGCTAGGCTTCAAAGTAATGACACCCGAGCCTTTCACCCAAAACGGCGCAATTGTAGGCATTGGATACAATGTCGATGTTAGTAAAGCCAGTTTTGATCTTCCTAACAATGGCATTAGCTCTCCACTCAAAACGGAACAAACCGTTATCCTTCTTTCTCCAATCAAACGCATCGTTTTAGATCCTCAAGAACTTGAGAAAAATGCCAAAGAGGAAAAATTTCGCAAGAGCACATTACAGCAAAAACGAAGTAAGCTCTATAATGCTTGGTTGCAAGATATGAAGAAACAAGCCAAAATCACACCTAATTCTAAGTACTTTTCCTAATTGACTTTTAACCGTGTAGTATGAAGCTTTCGCTTTTTGTACGTATTCTGTTCTATTTGTCTGATTTAATTGTGATTGGAGAAGCTCCTACTTCCATATCTAGAGATATTTTGCTTGATATCGCTATTGATTTTCTCTTTGCCTTTATCATTCATTCCATCCTCATATTGATCATTCCTCTCAGCTTACAGCAATCCAACGCAGCAGCACCATCTCAAAATCCAGCTTTTATCCTCCGTTAACGAGAAGCAAGCAACACCTCTTTTAGAATAGTTTTTTGGAGCAAGTCTATTCCCATGGGTTCTCAAAATGCTCCGAGCAAACAAGGAATTAAAGACATTTCAGAAACGCCAATTCCCTCAAAATGGCAATTTGAGCGATGCTATTGGCACATTGATTACTATTTATAAAAATGCAGACATTAATTCCTATCAGGTTTTTTTGCAAAACATAATTATGATAAACTACGAAACGCGCACACAAGAAACACTTCACCCCAAATATCGTGCTGAACTTGCGGTTTAACTGACCCACTAGACCAATAGGAGTGTTTCTCCTGCCTCAAGCGCTGTCTCAAGCTAAGGAGTTTAAAAAACTCAACGAGAACTTCTAGCTCAAAACAATGCTCTTATGTAACAATCAATTGACAATATAGACAATCAAAAGCTAGTGCAAACGGCCGCTTAATCAATCGAGAATTCCTTGAATTGCCTTTTGATCATCGGAAGATGCCTGCAGAAACTTTCCCTGTGCTTTCACTAACAAAGTATCGGGTTGGTCGGTGTAAACAAGCGTCGCTTCAGCAAAGGCACGCCCTCTTTGCAGCTGAGTCATCCTGGCTTCAACACGAACCTCTCGCTGTGCTGCAACAGGTACTAAATAACGCATACTTAACTCTACAGTATAAAAAAAGAGCTTATCCTGAAGATAACACGACCACCCCATCGCTTCATCAAGCAAGCCGCTGATCACTCCCCCATGAATCCTATTCTCGTAGCTCACATAAGAAGGAGCAAACGCTATGCTCGCCCAAACACAACTGTCCCAATAAGAAAAAGTTAGACCTAAACCATGCAAATTATCTTCACCACAGACAAAACAACGTGAATAACGTGGCAAAGTCCCGCTCTCAGACATCAACAAACATTTCCTCCTGAACACTCATATCCTCTTTATACAAGAGGGCCGTTAGACTCGCCAACAAATCCTCGTTGGTCATAAAACTGTGCTCTCCCAGAATATCCAAAAGAATCGGCCAACCATAATGCTCGTAACATTTAAGCCAACCCGCAAACATTTTACGATTCGCGTACGTTGCGGTACCAAAGGGTTGTAAATCTTGATAACTATGGTCCTCCATCACAGACATTAAATTATTCAAATCTGGTGCAAATCGCTCATTGGCCTGCACCATCGCACAATTCACTTGCGGATCGGAGGCAACATGAAAACGAATATTCACGTTATGCTCTTCGGAAAATTGATCTGCTTTTTGCCAACAGTAATGCATCACTTGGTGAACATAATCTTCTTTAACACCATCGTCATACATGTGATCAAGAGCCGAACCCAAACCCACAAGTTCTATCCGACAACATTCCTGCAAACGTTCCTTATCGTCAACAACCAGAGGCAAAGCCTTGATCTGAGATAACATGTGTCTTTTTTGCAAACAACTCTCCAATACACGATCTATCACGCTGTACATAAGCAAATAAAGAGTATTTTCGCGCAAATGCTTCCAACGATACACCAGTTGTGGCATATTAATTGCCACCGTATGAAATGTTAAATCATGAAACAGCCGTGTCTCCCATAAATCGGAACGTTTTTGATTTTCAATAGGATCCAAACGAATGCTCAAATGAGGATTCACTCGCGCCACCGATAAAGCTGCCCGTAAAATTTCTTTTTGAGCCAAAGTGGCCAAGCCTCGCGAGGTCACCGAAAGAACACATTGCGGAAAACCACTGGCTCGATGGAGTGGAAGTTCTTCGTCGATCACCTCCACCATGGCCATTGCAAACATTTCAACCGTGTCTTGATAATGACCATAGCGTTTTCCCGTCCACTCTCCAGAAGGCCCAATTGCATCAATATCTTGCCACGCCTGAGGAACCGCCAGTTCGATTTCGATATCAACATCTTGAGGTCGTTGGGTCAAATCAATCGATCGCCAACAGCTATAAAAAAGCGTCTGCGCTTCTTGTTTGATTTGGTCATAGCTCATGCCCTCCAAAAAAGGAGCATACGAAAGAGTTAACGAAGGAATAATAATCTTTCGTGCAGCATAAGCTCCACACTCTTGAATCAATGTTGATAACTGTCCCGAAAGGCTTCGCGCATATTTGGGAGGAGCCGCCGTTTCCGCCAGAAAGACCAAACTCATTCCCAAACGTTTCAAGGCTTCTAACGACAAAGAAGCTTCATCCCAATAGCAAGAATCTAAGCTATAAAGGTGCATCGCTCCACGTAGGTGATAATTAACCACCTCTGGCGAATAAATGCTTTGCAACATAAATTGCCTCATCGTATCGGCCGCTATTTGCTGATACACATATTGAGGACGCTCCACCTCTCTATGCGCCAAAACATCTTTCATGTCAGCAATATCCATTCCCATGCGACTTTGGGCTGCAGGACGAAAAAACAGCCCCTTTTGCAACATCTCCTGTTGAATCAAATTATCAATCAAGCCCGTTGATATACGCGCATAACCCAATTGAATCAACGCTTTTTCGACAGATTTAGCCACATCCTTGGCTCTATCCAAACTCAATTGATAATCCTTATAAAGCGATTGTTCAAGAACACTCCTTTGCCAGGGAGTTGTCAAAACATCCTGCTCCGAAGACTCACTGACCACATAAAGTTGTGCCTGATATTTAAACACTCTAAGTTTTTCGCGCGCCTCTTTGTGCTGCTCACGATAACGCGAAAAAACATTGGCCACCGCCCCATGTCCCGTTTGAATAAGAACCATTTCGATCACATCTTGAATGTTTTCGATATGAGGTACCTGCTCTTGGTAAGATTGTTGAATCAAATCACAAACCGTATCAACAATAGGCTCAACTTGACTCCTATCATTGGAATCCGAAACCTCAAAGGCCCTCGCAATCGCACTCACAATACGCTGGCGATCGAAAGGCACTTGTACCTCATCGTGCTTACACACCGATGAAACAAGAAAATCCTTTAGCATAAAGGAAGGCCCCCCTCATCTTTACGTAGCAAAATTTTAAGCTCTGACATAAATTCGTTAATATCTTTAAAATCTTTGTAAACCGAAATAAAGCGAACGCACGCTACTTGATCAAGCTTCTTCAGCTCCTTAATCACTTCTTCCCCAATCATTTTACAAGGAACTTCATCTTCAAATTTCTGGCGTATGGATACCTCAACCCAGTCCACCAAAGCCTGTATTTTCTCCAATGTTACGGGGCGTTTTTCGCAGGCTTTTACAATCCCAAAAATGATTTTTTCCCCATTAAATCGTTCCCGAACACCATTCTTCTTAATCACCATCAACGGCAAAACTTCTACCTGTTCGTAGGTTGTGAAACGACGTTTGCAAGACAAACATTCACGCCACCGACGAACAACTTTTCCCTCGTGGATTAAGCGTGAATCGATCACCTTATCATCTAAGTGGGCACAAAAAGGGCACTGCATGTCCCTATCGTAACATAAAATCAGAACTAACAATATACGCTATTTAATACATAACATTAAATGCAAAATCTAAGCTAATCCATTCCACAAAATAAAAAGCTAAACGCTCAATCAAGCTCGTGTTAGATTGACCCTAGCTAAAAATACAACCCAACCCCAGCGTTTAAGGCGGACAAAGCCAAAATAATGACAATGTGAATAAGAAATCAGTCGAGGGGATCTCTAGGTAGTGAATACTCTGACACCTATCGAGTACAGCTAAAAAAGCCCGCCAAGCCCCGTCCCATAGCAAATAAATTCATAAAGAAAGTTTAAAAGACAACCGCTTCTCGAGGGGCACACACAGCTGGTCGCAAACATAGATTACATACCCCCCGCCCCTCCCAATTGACCCCAAAGTAGAATAACTGCTCAAGAAAAAAGATTATATGCTCCGTTTTCTCTCTCCTCCACAGCCTGCAATACATTAACTTATCAAAAAGGGCATTAACTGCATCAAAATATTTCTCAACAAATCTCCTTAGCTAACACAGAAACACAACTCACTCAAAAAGTCTTTTAATAATTGTGCTAGAATAACTTTATTATGAGTGTACAATCTCTTTCTCGTTCACAAGAACTTTGTCATAAAGGAGTTCACAAGGCCCAGATGGGTGATCTTCCTTTAGCCATTTCTTTTTTTGAAGAAGCCCTACAAATCGACCCTAGCATGCTTGAGACGCGCCTCAAACTAGCTCAATCTCTAACTTATCACGGCGATTACCTTGCGGCTAATGATCACTATATCCAATTGCTAAACCACATGATTGAACATCATCAACTTCAATCTGACCTGCTATTGACCATTAACTCTTTTCGCCACTCCTACAGAGAACATCTCCCGCAAGACCGTCTTAACATTCTTCTATGTCACCCCCACGAGAGCCATGCACTACACACCCATCCGCTCATGGCTCTTGGCGACGTTCAAACTCTATCTCCTTTACACAAAAACTGGCACTCCCCATGGAAACCCGATATCATGATCGCTGTAGGACTCGAAACCTGTTACCTTCCACGCAACATTGATGATATCGACTGTCTCAAGATAGGCTTTATTCAAAACACCCACCCCTATATGGAGCGTCTTGCTCGCGATATCCAACATATGGACATCCTTATTGTTACAAACCCCAAAGATAAAGACTTATGTCAAAAGCTGACCCAAGCTCCGATTTATGTCTGTCCAATCAATCCTTGTGTTGATCCATCTCGACCCAAAGACCCTCTTGAGTGGGAAGAACGCACCATCGATGCCATTTGCCTCATTTCGCCATCACCTCATAACGCTCTAACACACTCATTTCTTCAAATTATTCAAGACCTTAAAGAACAATACCGCATCGTCACGGTCGATTCGATAACAACACAGTTCGAAAACGTTATTGCCCATGCTCGCCTTATGATTTACTTTCATGACAACAGCACTCAGACATTCTTGCACTCTGCCATCCATAGCAGCTTGAAACATAACACACTGGTTTTGAGCTCTATCAACCTGTTAGAGAAGCTAAACTGGCCCTCTAAACTTCCTATTCACCATTTTCGTCTAGACAACTTATATAATCAGGTTCAGGCTCTTCTTAATACACAAGGACCGAACAAACAGGAACAACATGACACACACACTCTCTTGCATAAAGTATGGTCGCCTTACGCTATCTGGGATTCCATCCTAAAAACTGTAAAAAAAACAACCTATGAACGCCCAAAGCCATCTACATCGATAGACCACCGCCTCCAAAGTGAAGCGCTTCTGGGGCAAATGTCCTCGTTTCCTTCACAAGACCATAGTAAAGCCTTAGTAAACAACTTTTACACGCGCTGGCAACGACACCCCTACAGCATGATTCATGGTCATAATTTTGTTTTTATGCTCGGTCAACACCTATATCGTTATAAAACATGTCCCCACTTTCCAGATCAACAGGTCCACAAAATATTCAAAACTCTCCTCAAGCAAGATAGCCTGCATCCACTAGTTTTGCACAACAAAATTCAGATTATGCAACAGCTTAATCAAAGCCTCGATATCCCTAGTCTTAAAAACTTAGAACAGGCTTTAAACCTTCGTTATGGAGAGCACTATTTTTTTGAAGATTATTTGCTTGCTTTGCCCGAAGACTTCTTTATTCAATGGGCATTCAGTTCTCTGCGTGAACACCAAAGACAAATGTCGAACGAAGATTTTGTGGTGGCTTATCGTTCCCTTATTGCCTACACCACTTATACCCACCTAGGAAAATATGCATTACAAAGAAGCCTTTTAACCCAAGCTGAGATGTATTTTGAACAAGCCGCACAAGCTCAACCCAAAGCCTGTCAACCACAGCTCAAACTGGCTCTCATCAAACTCAAACAAAAAGACATTGTCCAAGCACGGTATCGCGCCCAACAAGCCCTCTGGAATGATGCCAGCAATCCTCATGCTCAATTTATTCTCGAAAGCACCTCGCAACAGCAGCAGGATAGCGAGGCTTTGGCACATTTGATTCAAAATGGGATATAATGGGCATACTTGGAAAGAGGCACATACAAATTAGGTGTAAGATGAGAAACCTAGCGAAGAAAGGGTACATTTATGTTCCGATATAAAAAATTAACAACATCCATTTGCTTAGCAATATCTCTTGTTCTATCTGGATATTTAACCGCAGCTAAACCTCAAAGAGCTGTATCTGATTTTACACTCAAAACAATTAATGGAGACACCGTTAGCCTAAGTGACTTTCGTGGACAAAAAGTTTTGATTGACTTCTGGGCCACCTGGTGCCCTCCTTGTCTCCAAGAACTGGTTGAAATCAATCATATTTTGAATGAGTTCCCAGGAGACCATTACACCATTTTGCTTATTAACGTTGACAATGACATTGAAGCCCCCATCGCTTATATCAACAAGATGGGCTATTCCAAAATGATGGTCTTGCACGACAACAAAGGCGTCGCCCAAAGTTATGGCGTTCGGGGTATTCCTAGTCTCTTTCTTGTCAACAAAGAGGGTCAATTGATCTGGAGTCATGTGGGTGTGGCCGATAAAGAAACATTGATTGGAACGCTCGGCTTGAGAAAAGCAGTGGTCGTCACAAAAGCCCCGTAGCTTAGCAAGGATACGTTTCAACTCCTCAACAACTTTGCTCCACCAAGTCTCCGCTCTTTTCGACGAAGTCGTCGTAGTTATTATTTAATCGTGTTGCCATAACTAATTTGGACAGGATCAACACCTAAACCCAATAATTAATCCAATTCATAAACAGAGGTAATATCAAAAGAGGAGCCGAGTCCATGCAACAACTGCAAACCCTCGGGATGAAGTAATTCTTTTAAAAGCAAATAGCTCTCACCTACTTTAGACAAATTCTAGTTGTAAAGAATAGAACCGAGAATGCCCTCAGGACCCGCCACTCGGAATTGATCAAAAACAATCTGTTTTTGCTGCATTTCTTCTTTAATCGTCTCCAGAGCCAATTCTGGCGTATTGCAATCGCGACTCAGATGCACCAAAATTACTTCTTCGAGTGTTTCGCTATGAACATCAGCCAAAAAACGCCCCGAACTGCGATTCGACAAGTGCCCCACTTTGCTAATAATGCGATTTTTCAAAGACACTGGGCGTGGACTGCGCGACAATAGCCCCAAATCATGATTGGCCTCCATAATAACCACCCGCGCTCCATGGATTTCGTCCACCAAGGAGGCATTCACCTCTCCTAAATCTGTCACCACAGCCATTTTATCTTCTCCACATCGTAGGACAAAGCAAACTGGGTCAACACAATCATGGCTGACTCGAACAGGCAACACATGTATATCTTTGATCCAAAAAGCTTCGTTGGAACGGAAAAGGAGCGGTTCCTGATGATCAGCAATCCGATCACTGATCGCATCGTAAAGTAAGTTACTCAAACACGGCTTAACCACCTTTGTCACTTGAGGTAAACCCTGCGTGTGATCACTATGGCTATGTGTTACCAAAACGGCATCCAAATCTTCTAAGCTTAGGCCCAGCGAATTAAGCTTCTGAACTACTCTACGCCCACTGATACCGCAATCAATCACCACATTAGCTTCGGGACTTTGAATCAAAGTCAAATTACCCGAACTTCCACTCGCCAAAATATGATAGCGAAACATTACTCCCCCTCAAAACATTTTTCGTTAAATTCACGTTTTATGTTTCAGATAGGCTTCAATAAATGGATCTAAATCTCCATCCATCACACCTAAAACATTGCCAGACTGATAATTAGTTTGGTGATCTTTCACCATTGTGTAAGGCTGATACACGTAGGAACGGATTTGATTCCCCCAAGCAATCTCACTTTTTTCAGAGTAAGACGCTTCTTGCTTTTCACGCCTATCCTGCAATTCTTTTTCATAAAGCTTAGACTTCATCATCTTCATGGCCGAGGCCTTATTTTTATGCTGCGAACGTTCATTCTGACATTGCACCACAATTCCTGTGGACACATGCGTAATGCGAACCGCCGAATCGGTCTTGTTCACATGCTGTCCTCCTGCGCCTCCAGCACGATAAGTATCAATTTTAAGATCATTCTCATCAACATCAATATTAATATTTTCGTCAATTTCGGGCGTAATATCCACCGAAGCAAAGGATGTGTGGCGACGTTTGTTCGAATCGAAAGGCGAAATGCGCACCAAACGATGAACACCTCGTTCGGACTTCAAATAACCAAAGGCATACGGTCCTTCAATCAAGATGATCACATTTTTAACACCAGCCTCTTCACCAGGCAGTAAGTCGACGGTTTTGACCGTAAATCCTTTTTTTTCGGCCCAACGTTGATACATACGCAAAAGCATACTCGCCCAATCACAGGATTCAGTCCCGCCAGCACCAGCATTGATTGCCAAAAAAGCGTTGCACACATCTTCTTCGTTGCCCAGCATAACTTTTAACTCTTCTTGCTCAACCGATTTGACCAACACTTGCAAGTCGCGCTCCACATCACCGATCATTTCTTCGGATTCATCGTCAGCTTGTTCTTGCAAAAATTCATAAAACTCCTGCAAATCTTGCAGCTCCTGTCCAATGACCTGCCAAGGTTCAATCAGCAGTTTGAGCTGTTTGACGGTTTGTATGACATCAGCCTTGCCATCCGACGACCAAAACTCAGGTTCAGCCATTTGAGCTTCATAATCATTTAATTGCTGCTGCTGAGTCGCAAAGTCAAAGATACTCCTTCGCACGATCAACGCACTCACGAAGGTCTTTTAGGGTAGATCCAATATGCTCCATCACTGTATTTTTATCCCAGGGTTTTAACTTCTGAACGAAACTAAACTATACGAGGATTCAAGATCATTTGTCAAGGTTTGAAAAGTTAACGCGGGTAAAGATTGGCACTTAGCCCACAAGTGTTAAATTAAAAACAGCACCTGCAGCATCACTAATAAATTAAGTTCTTTTTTCGTAAGCACAATCCATTAATTTCCTATTTCAGTTCATTCAATATCTTAATACAACCTTACACCGATTCAAATAAAGGAGCCTTTCTTGTAATTCATAACTTAAGCTACTTTAACTTTAAAAGGTTTATTCTCTTCGTCTTTATGCTTCAGTTTAATGGTCAAAACACCATCTTTGTAAGAAACTTTAGTGTCGGCAGGATCAATCGACTTAGGAATTTTAACACTTCGAGAAAATTGCCCAAACTCTTGGAACGACTGATAAATGTAACGCTCCTCACCTTCTTCTTTGGTTTCTTCCAAACGTTTGCGCTCACCGCTGATCGTCAAAACATCTTGGTCAATGAAAATATCTATTTTATCTTTGTCCATGCCAGGTAAATCACAGGTGATAATCAAATAATCTTTGTCTTGACGCATATCAATATTGAGAGAAAACCCTTGGTGACGTGCCCCCTGCGCAACAAAAGGGCTATCTCCAAAAAAGCTATCAGGGGTATTGAGAATGCGCAACATCCGATGATGCATCTGAGCCAAATCATCGTAAAAAGTGTCTAAATAAAAATCTCGTTCCAACATCACTTGAGGGGATTGACCTTGGCGAACATCCACCGCCCCTTGATCATCCTTATCGGCCCACAAATCGACAAAGTTTCCTAAAATCATTGTAATAAGAACAACTGACATCCAAGTTTTCATGGCTTTGATTTTCATCGTTGCACCTCCTATGTATTAGAAATTCTCGCTCACCCAATTTTAGCAGAGTTTTTTCGACGACTCAACGTCCATAAGCACAACACCGTTAAAGGCCAAAACATAAAGTAACCCCAACGGCTATACACGGTCCGTCTAGCTTGATCAGGTAGTAACAAGGTCACATCCATCACACCGAGATCATCGTGTTGCTTCACGATTTCCCCATGAACATCAGTCCATGCCGTCACACCTTGATTAGCTACACGAACAATAGGTCTAGCAAATTCAACCGCTCTCATACGAATCATCTTAAGACGCTGCCTGGCATGTGCCGAACCAAACCAAGCATCATTGGTGCTCACCAAGAAGAACTCGGCACCTCGCTGGGCAAATTGACGAACAAAGCCTGAAAAACTATCCTCATAACAAATTAGGTTGGCAAAGCGAACGCTTCCCACTTCAAACAAAACCCAATGCTGTCCAGGTGAAAAGTCCGCCTCATTTTGCACCAAAAAAGACATCCAAGGGAACCAGTGTTTCAAGGGCGTGTACTCGCCAAAAGGCAACACTTTGATTTTATTATACACTTTCACCAAAGTCTTATGCGGACTTAACAACATGGCAGAATTGTAATAACGAGCACCTTTGCCATCTTTCATTGTTACATCCATTGCTCCCACCATCACATAGGTTTGATAGTCGTGAGCAATCTGAGCTAAACGGCGAAACATTAGTGGACGACGACGAAGATAATCAGGAATAGCCGTTTCAGGCCATACCACCAAATTAGCCTCTGGATACTTATCCAAATAAGTGCGACTTAGCTGTTCGTGATGAGCAACAACCTGATCAAGATTCTTACGATCCCACTTAAAGGCAATCGAAAGATCTGTGCGAAGAGCTCCCATTTGAAAAGCTTTTTTAGGAGAAGCCGGAACCGTCTTTTGCAAAACTACATAGCCATAAGCCGCACATCCCAAAAGTGCCAAACATGCCAACAAAAGATCTCTTTTCGACCTCACATTTTTGTGTTGCCAATAATTACTTAGTGCAACATTAAAGATCATCACCACAAAAGATAGGCCCATCACACCCCACAAACTTGCCGATTGGCGCAGAATACCAGATGTGCTTAAAGCTGAACCTAGCGGAAGCCAAGGTAAGCCCGTCAATAAAGTCTCTCGCACATATTCTAAAATAACCCACGACCAGGCCACCGCCCAAGGATGATCATCGCCCCAACGCTTGTAGATATACACAAACATGGGCCAATACAAAGACAAATACAAACAGGTAAACACCCAGCCTAACAAAGATGTCGGAATCATCCAACGCATCAGTATCAAGTAAACCACACAGGCCAACAGATAACTTATGCCCAGAGCGGTTCGGTTCGGACGATCCTTTAAACCCCAAAGAACAAGCGTCCATGCCACACAAATTAAAGGAAAAACATTAAAGTCCCAAGACAAAACAAAGCACAGAACAGCTCCCAGGAAAGCGCCACCATGAACTAGCTTTAATGCCCGCAACATTTTTTGTATTTTTTCCCACTGCCACAGGGGCAAGGGGCGTTGCGTCCAACCTTCTCATTTTTACGCACATATGTGTGCTTGGTGTCTTGATCAATCTGCGGCATCTGATAGTCATCATAGCTTAAAGATGTCCCCCCATCTTGATGCTCCATTGCTGGCTCAGAAAGCTGCACAGGCATTTGAAAATCTGGATAAACTAAATCCATCGCCTCTTGTTTAAGCTCTTCAAGAGATGTATCTGTCACATGAATGATCGGCATCGACATAATGTCCAAAATCGCTTCGGCTTTCATTTGATCCACCATCGCAGTGAACAAGCGATGGCCTTCTTTCTGATACTCATGCAAAGGATCAATTTGACCATAAGCGCGCAAACCAACGCTCTCGCGAAGCTCGTCCATCATATAGAGATGGTCTTTCCAATATTTATCCAAAGATTCTAATAAACGGTAACGCATGTAGCGCAAAAGATCTTCTTGGTCCACAGAGGATATTTTGCGCTCAAAGTCTTGGCGCAAAGTATCCCACACATAAGACTCAATCTTATTTTGTTCATAGACCTTCACCAAATCTTCGGACGCGATCGACAAGCGAAAGGCATCAATCAATTCTTTAGCCAAAACTTTCCCATCAAATTCATCATCCTGCTCATCACTAATTTGGATTTGCTCACATACCAAAGCATAGGTCATCTCTTCAGCTAGTTCAAACACATGCTCCAAAAGATCATTTTGCTCTAACGTCACCTGACGGTAGGCATAAATCACCTCCCGTTGTTTATTCATCACATTGTCGTATTTGAGCAGCCATTTGCGAATATCGAAGTTGTGCGCCTCCACACGCTTTTGAGCTGTTTCGATGGCACGCGTCACCAAGGGGCTCTGAATGTCTTCGCCTTCTTCCATGTTCAAACGTTCCATCAACCGAGCAATCCGGTCTGATCCAAAAATGCGCATCAGATCATCTTCAAAAGACAAAAAGAAACGCGACGAACCAGGGTCTCCCTGACGTCCTGCCCGTCCTCGCAACTGATTATCAATCCGGCGAGATTCATGACGCTCGGTGCCAATCACATGTAAGCCACCTTTATCACTAACACCTTCGCCCAAAACAATGTCAGTACCGCGACCAGCCATGTTAGTAGCAATCGTCACCGCACCACCCTGCCCTGCCATGGTAATAATTTCGGCCTCCCGGGCATGATTTTTGGCATTCAACACTTCATGAATGATTTTTTTATGCTGGAGCAACTGCGCAATATGTTCCGACCTTTCGATCGAAACAGTCCCCACCAACACAGGACGTCCTTGACGATGCATTTGTTCAATCTCATCCACCACAGCGTTAAAACGCTCGCGTGAGGTTTTGTAAATCACATCGGGATTGTTTTCGCGCTGCATCGGGCGGTTGGTCGGAATCACCACCACATCTAACTTGTAAATTTCATGAAACTCACCAGCCTCGGTATCAGCCGTACCAGTCATTCCAGAGAGTTTGTGATACATCCGAAAATAATTTTGAAAGGTAATAGTGGCTAAGGTTTGCGATTCTCTTTGAATCTGAACATTTTCCTTGGCTTCCAAGGCTTCGTGCAAACCATCGCTAAAACGTCGCCCTGGCATCATCCGACCCGTAAACTCATCCACAATAACGACTTTATTATCGTCCACCACATAATCCACATCGAGATGAAACAAAACGTAAGCTTTGAGCAATTGCTCAAAGCTACGGATACGCTTACCTTTGTGTTCATAATTTTGATAAACTTCGTTCTCTTGGATCTCTTTATCCTCTTGCGATAAAGAATCATCGGCTTGAATGCCCGCAATCACTTCGGTGATGTCATCCAATTGAAATTGATCGTCAGAATCGCTGGATAAAATTTCCTCACCGTTAGCTGACAAACTCACATCGCGGCTTTTTTCATCATAAATGTACAAAAGCTTCTCTTCAAGAGCCACTCGCTCCTTAGCACGTTCTTTGCTACCATAATACGTTAGCGACGATTCGAGCTTCCGCTTAAGTTTGGGATGCTTCGAAATGCGATTCAAAAAAGATGGATCTTTGGGAGCCCCACGATGAATCACATACAACCATTTATCTAAAGAATCATCCTCCCCCTCGATAGCTTTGTCCAACTCTTTGTAAAAACCTTCGAGCAAAATATTCTGCTTGGTGACCAAGTCACAAACCGTTGATTTCACTTCGTCGTAACAATGCGAAACCGTCTCCACAGATCCCGAAATAATCAAAGGAGTCCGAGCCTCATCAATCAAAATGCTATCAACTTCGTCAACAATGCAATAATTCATAGGCCGTTGTACCTGATCCTCTTTGGAGACACCCATGTTGTCACGCAAATAATCAAAACCATACTCATTATTCGTACCAAAGGTAATATCACAACCGTAGGCTTCCTGGCGTTGCTGAGGATTCATATCATACAGAATCACACCCACTGTCAGTCCTAAAAACTCATACAAAGGCCCCATCCAATGGCGGTCACGTTCGGCCAAATAATCATTGACCGTCACCACATGCACACCGCGACAGGTTAAAGCATTGAGATAAACTGGCAAAGTAGCCACAAGGGTCTTTCCCTCTCCAGTTGTCATTTCGGCAATTTTGCCCTGGTGCAATACAATCCCGCCCATCAGCTGAACATCGTAATGCCTCATGTTCAGAACACGCTTGCCCGCTTCACGAGCCATGGCAAAAGCTTCTTCCAAAACATCATCTAAGATTTTCTGCTTGGCTTTTTTCAGATCATCCTCCGCCGCTTTCAGACGGTCAACCTCGTAACGGCATTCACGCTTAAGTACTTCATAGACCTCATAATGCTTATCAATATCCTTTTGTATGCGTTCTTTAAGGGCTCTACTTCTTTGCTGAAGCGCGTCATCACTTAAGGCTTCAAACTCGGCTTCCATCTGATTGATACATTCGACACGAGGGCGTAGTTTTTTAACATCACGTTGACTTTTGGTTCCAAGAACAGCCTTTAATGCCCAATTCAACATAAATTTTATTTTCCTTAAATAAATATTTTGTCATTACGAATTGATTCATGATAGCATCAAGAGGTCTAAGAGGCAATCTTAACCAAAGTCTAGCAGTAGGAATAAGCCTTAGCAAGAGATATTGACCATGAAAACAGTACTTTTATTACTCCGTTGTCCCGATCAGATGGGTATTGTGGCTCAATTAACTCAATGTTTATCTCATCACGAATGCAATATCATTGAAGCTGACCAATATCGTAGCGAAGAATGTGATAATACTTTTTTTGTTCGTATTGCGTTTGCCTTTATCCCCGAACAACACAACATCGATGCTATATTCCAAGATTTGAACAGCATCGCTGAGCATCTACAGGCTTCGTGGTCCTTGCATGACTTGGATCACCCCCTCAAAGTAGCTCTATTGCTCTCCAAAGATGATCACTGCCTCTCGGAGCTCTTGTATTTGTGGAAAAGCCAAGAACTAACCATCGATATCACGCATATTATAAGTAATCATCATCAACACCAAAAAATCGCCACCCAACATGAGATTCCTTTTGACTACCTCGACACCTCCGACAAAGCTCAAGCTGAACAAAAACTTCTCGCACTGACTCAAGATTCCACCGATTTTCTGATTCTCGCCCGATACATGCAAATTTTATCAGCAGATTTTTTGATGCAGTATGGCAAAGATGTAATCAATATCCACCACAGTTTTTTACCCTCATTTAAAGGAGCCAATCCCTACCAAAAGGCCTTCAACAGAGGCGTCAAGGTGATCGGCGCCACAGCTCACTTCATCACCACCGATCTCGATGAAGGTCCAATTATCACACAACTGGTTGAACCAGTCTCTCATAAAGACAACGTCAATCAACTCAAACAAAAAGGTCGCGTGCTAGAAAAACACACTCTGGCTCAGGCCGTTCGCCACTATAGTCAGCACCGGATCATTCGCTGCAAAAACAAAACAGTTGTTTTCGCCTAATTCGGAAACATATGTCAAAAGAAGTTATTTGTCATATAATATTAGTAATTATTAAGCTTATATTTTCAAAAAAACTGATTAATGTAAGGCATCAACGCGTCTTTTTCGCACGCTCTGCCCCAGTAAAAAGGGTACCTCACCCCTGTTAACGTCGATAATATTCTTAAGGAGTAACTCCGAGTTCTTAGAGCTCGATGTTCTAACTGTAAACAATATCGCTTACCTTAAAAACCATCTATGTTACCTTCGAATCGGACTTAAGAGCAGCTTCTTAAGTTTCATAACCCCGATTCACCTTACCTGCCAGAGTCGATTAAACAAGCGATTGTCGATTTAAACATCGACTACGAAGTGGATCAAGTGCATAAGGACACCCTAGTCGAATTAAATTTAATAACTCTGCTCAGGCGAAGGAAAGGCTCCTTCAACAACCTCTTGGCGATATTGACTTAAGGCGTCACGAGCTTGTTGTTTCAAATGGGAATAAACCTTCACAAACTTAGAAACTCCAGTATCATTCATACCTAAAGCATCCGAAGTTACCAAAATTTGTCCAGAACATCCCCCTCCCGCACCAATACCAATGGTAGGAATCGAAATAGATTGCGTCACGTCGCAAGCGACAGCAGCAGGCACACACTCGAGAACCACGGCAAAACATCCTGAGGCTTGGAGTTTTTGTGCATCCTGACACAATTGAGTCTGTTGCTCTTTTTGCTTGGCTTGAACGCAATAGCCTCCCAAACTATGAACGGACTGAGGTTGCAATCCAATATGCCCCATTACGGGTATACCGATTTCAACTAATCTATTCACAGTGGAAGCTATCTCTTGACCACCCTCCACTTTAATCGCCTGAGCCCTGGTTTCTTTCAAAATACGACCAGCATTACGCACGGCTTGTTCGGTGCTTTCTTGGTACGACATAAAAGGCATATCCACCACAACCAAACGCGTCGGAGCCCCTCGGACAACAGCCGAAGCATGATGAATCATTTCATCAACCGTAACCGGCAACGTACTATCGTAACCTAAAACAACCATACCAAGAGAGTCACCAACTAAAACAAAGTCAAAGGCAAGTTCTTCCAACAAACTTGCCGTAAAAACATCGTAAGCAGTCATGGCGACAATCGGATCTTGATCGGCGTACTTTTGGGCAATATGTTTAATCGAAGGCAACGGCATCACTCCTATTTCTCAACTCGTTATTATATCATTTTCTGAGCTCAGTTTGCGTCTAACTGCGTCGCCATCTGTCGGACACTTAACTGCAAACAGGGATGAACCCAATCAGGATCAAGCTCCATCCATGGCTGCAAAACAAACAGCCGCTGCGGAATATAGGGATGTGGCACGGTTAAACGATCGGTTTGAATCACCTGATCGCCATAGGTCAATAGATCAATATCGAGAGGCCGTGGCCCCCAGCGTTGCTCCTTCAAACGATCGCGCCCATAGCACAACTCAAGATCTTGGGTAGCATTCAAGAGGTCTTCGGACCCACATACACTGTTCATGGTCACGACGGCATTCACAAAGTCTGGTTGATCTTCAACTCCCCAGGCTGGGGTTACATGCAAAGCACTGATTCGATGCTCAGCAGTATCAGACCATTGGCGTATCGCTTCAAATGCCTGCAACACAGTTGTAGCACTCTCTCCCATATTGCTCCCCAAACCTAAAACCACCCTCACCATGGCTTTTAAGCCCACTTTAAAAGGGGATTGGTCACCAACGAATCCCCCACAAAACCTTGTTTCAGTTCAATCACTTTTATCAATCCCTCGGGAGCTTTTTGAGAAACTCTTGTACTTAAATCACCCTCAATTTCGGAACTGAATTCCACAAAGGCCTCTTGCGTCAAATAAACAAAACCTCCTCGCGGCAAGAGCAACTTAACCTCCGCCCAGGGTTCTTGAACCTTCCCTAAACCATCCTCAACTTTAAACGAATAGCGATTACGATTTATATCAACCAACTCCCCTTGAGTATTAAAAAGCACCCATTGCGACCGTTTCAAAAGACCTGGATTAGTGATAGACGACTGCACCATCGGAATCCCCGTATTCTCACCAATAATCGCATCTAAACTCTTAAAATGCAACTCATTACCTGCATTGGAGTTTCCATCCCCTGCATTGCACAACATCACATAATACTCCTTATCGGAAATGCGTTGAAAGTTCATAATATCATAGACATCATTAAAACCTACGCCAGCATCACTTGTCAGGTGTTGATTATAATGTGGGGCTTGCTTAGCTTTGCAAGCGTTAAAAAACTTCTGTTCAAATTGGTCAAATTCCACGTGGGCAATATGCGGATACTCTTTGGTCTCATGCATCGCCTGCAAAACCCCTTCTAAAAAAAATCTCTCAAAAACTTCTGAAAAAGAAGAATCTGCACCACGATTAGGACTAAATGGTCCTAAAAAGTAACCTAAACCAATAGGAGGAATTTTGATCCAACCTTTTTTATCGGCTCCAATACGCTTATTTTCTTCGACAATCATCGCATCAAAAGCAGCCAGTTTAGCAGCCATGAACACACGTACATGCTCGCGGTAGGCCTTCATATTCAAATAGAGTTTTCCTTCGTACGACCATGCGGCACCACTTTGTCCGTAAACCGAAGCCACATATTTTCCATCTCCCTTTTGAGCCAACAATACATAATCGGGATGCTTATCATAGTGCGTATTATCCAAAGAAACGTTCACAATGTAATCATTCCACTCTAAGCCACCAGCTTTGCCAGCACTCGGGTGAATTTCCAACTGAGGACCATGCTCAAAGGTACTCACCACGCGTCGAGGAGAAGAAATTGTTTTAAAAGACTCATTTTCACCTTTGATCCACGCTTGCGTCCACGAAATCACGATCTGTTTATTCGCCACACGGAGTCGTTCCTCGCGCGATAAGCCTTGTGGGCTTCCACTCTGTAACTCAGCTAAAACTGCATTAGGATGTTCAAGGGGCTGCCCATCAAGACCTCTGGCATACATATCAGCGCTAATAACCGTAGGTAAGCGGTAATCCAAAGCTCGGTGAAAGGAAAAAGCAGCCTCATTTCTTTCTTGCAAACTCACGCCTTGCGTGTTGCTTTCAGGAAATAAGACCAATGCCGTTTGCATATCGCGATCAAAATCTTTCGATAAATAATAAGCCTTTTGGAGCATCCGCCGATTCCCACCGTCACCCCCTTGCTTCGCCGAACGTGGATGCTGTAAGTTAACTCGTTTCGAAGCCTCGTCCAATTGCAAATGATCGCCCAATAATACAACCCGATCATAACCAGCACTCTTAACCGTGGTCACAAGAGTCTTAGAGTCTTGCACAACTTTTGGCTCTAACAAAGGCTGCGGTTGAGGCACCTGAATGCCAAAACTTTGGGACAAACCTTGTCGCTTCCATAATTTCAAACCGTTAACAACCTCTCTTAAAAATTTATCCTGCTTCTTAAGTTCTGAACTGATCACAAAAGTCATGTGAATATCTGTTGCCTCCGCCTTGCTTAGTTCAGTCTGAACCGTCTGCCAAATGATCTTGGCAAAATGTTCCTCCTCGAAGTAATTAGTAAAACTCAAACCTAGAATGGGCATCACAATATGCTTTTTATGCTGCACAGCCATTTGGATAATGTCTTGATAGAGTTTCTGAAGACGAGCGAGTCTCATAACTTGCCGCTTCTTACTATCTGTATCCTTCTCTCCCCTGACAAATTGCTTGATAGCACTATCAATCGCAAGATTTGGTGTGATGCGAGCAACCACCCTAAAATTATCTTGATAAAGCTTATTAGCCCAAGCTACATTAGGCAACACCACAGCAGTATCCCCAGGCTTATCCACCTGAAACGCACCTAAATCTTGCTCGACAAACTTAACACGTTCCACAGCCCCCCCCCGAGCCCATTGTTCCATACCGAGTAAAGACTGAGGGGCTAAGCCTTGAACAGGCAAACTTGTGATAAGGAAAAAATAAAGACTTAAGTACGTTGTCCAACGAACTAGCATTGCAAGAGATCTCCCTATTAATATTCAGTACAATTATACATTGAAAATATAGAAATTCAATAACAAAATTTAAATAGTCTCTTATTGCAATAAAAGACTATAAAATATCAAGCAAAGAGTAACGTCCTGCAACCTGATGCGCTACAAACTTGGCCCCACGCACCGCACCTAAGGCAAATGCACGTCGATCCTGAGCTTTGTGGGTAATTTCGATCGAGTCCGCCTCTCCAGCATAAATCACCGTATGCTCCCCAACAATGCCGCCGCCACGCACCGCATGCATGCCGATTTCGTGCTTGCTGCGAGCACATGTTAAGCCCTCGCGTCCATGAACCACATCATCTTTGTACGAACGATCGGTCGCTGTCGCAATCACTTCGGCCAAAGCCACCGCCGTACCACTGGGAGCATCTTTCTTTTGATTGTGATGTTTTTCGATAATCTCTAAGTCATAATCATTACCCAGCATTTGAGCCACTTCACCCACAATTTTGAACAACAAGTTAACACCAACACTCATATTGGGAGACCATAAACAGGGCACTTTTTGGCTAGCCGCATCCAGAAGATCTTTATCCGCATCACTCAAGCCCGTAGTCCCAATCACTATGGCCCTGCCATGCTTAACCACAGTATCTAAATTCGCTTTCAACGCCTCTAACGAAGAAAAGTCAATCACCACGTCACTGGCCACCACCACTGCATCCATATCATCGGTGATCAAAACATTTTGAGGAGAACCTCCAGCCAAGATGCCTATATCCTGACCCAAAAAAGGAGACTCGGCATGATCCACCGCTCCAGACAACTCAATTTTGGGGTCGGCCATAATTTCAGCCACAATTTGACGGCCCATCCGGCCACAAGCTCCAATCATGCCAACCTTCACAATCCTCACGATACCACCCCATAAGTGCTCAAGACCGCATGTAATTTGTCTTCATTGGCTGGCTGCATAGGTGTTAAGGGTAAACGAAACTCTTTTTGAATTTTTCCCATCATCGCTAAAGACGTTTTGACAGGCAAAGGATTGGTTTCGATAAACATCGCTTTATTTAAAGGAACCATCTTGTAATGCAATTCTTGCGCTTTCTGCAAATCTCCAGCATTAAACGCATTCACCAAACCAGCCACGTCTTGCGGAACAATATTGGCCACCACTGACACAATCCCTTTGCCACCCACAGCCATTATAGGCAAGGTTAAGGCATCATCCCCCGACAAAACCATAATGTCACATAAAGCCAAAATTTGACTGACTTGATCGACCGATCCACAGGCTTCCTTAACCGCAATAATATTGCTCACTTCCGCTAAACGGGCAATCGTTTCTGGCTCAATTTTCACCGCTGTACGACCTGGCACATTGTAGAGAACTATCGGAATATCGGCATTATTCGCAATGGTTGTGTAATGCGCAATCAAACCTTCTTGAGTTGGTTTGTTGTAATACGGCGTAATCAACAAGACACCATCCGCTCCCGCACCCTTGGCTTGCTGGGTTAATTCTAAAGCTTCTTTGGTATTATTCGAACCAGATCCAGCCATCACAGGAACACGACCTTTAACGCGTTCAACGGTGAATTTAATCAACTTAATTTGCTCATCATGGCTCATCGTTGCCGCTTCCCCCGTACACCCACAAGGCAAGAGGGCATGCGTGCCGCTTTCGATCTGAAACTCAATCAAATCAGCAAAAGCATCCAAATCAACCGCACCATTATTATGAGGTGTGGCTAGCGCCACCGTAGAACCTTTAAAAATCATTGCTATCTCCCTTGCCTTCATATCCCGATAGGGAATCTTTTTAATACGGACACGGCTCCTCTGATTCGTCATTCCGTGGCTTAAGTGGAATACGCTGGAATGGCCTAAGCAAATGTCCCCGTAAAAACTGTTTCTGCCGCCCCCGTCATGTCGACTTCCCCAACATCCTGAGAATCATTCAGCGTAAAATTAATCGTTAACTCCCCGCCTTTCACCAAAACTTTTACCTGCGTCGAAACCTCTTTAACCAAGTGAGCCATAATCGCCGCAGCCGTCGCACCAGTTCCACAAGCAAAGGTTTCTCCTTCGACGCCTCGCTCATACGTGCGAATGCGAATCGTATCTTGATTGATCACTTGCACCACATTTACATTGGTACCAGCTGGAGCAAAGTGGTCGTGGTAACGAATCAAATGTCCCATCCCTTCGACATCAACCTTATCGAGGTCTTCAACAAAAATAATCGCATGCGGCACTCCAGTGTTGATAAAAGCAACCTCCCACAAGCGCCCTTTGTCTTCGAGTTCAATGCTTGTATTCAAATCAAAGGGGTCACTCATACGAATCTTAACCAATCCATCAGGCAAAATTTCAGCCACCAAAATACCCGCCAAGGTCTCAAAGCTCATCGTTCCCGAAACCAGCCCAAGCTGTTCAGCGTATTTAACCGCACAACGTGCCCCATTACCGCACATTTCAGCTTCAGCCCCATCAGCATTCACAATGCGCATTTTGAAATCAACGTGATCGGCATGTTCGATCAAAATCAAACCATCGGCTCCCACACCAAAGTGGCGATGGCACATTTTTAACGCTAATTCTTTCAATTGAGCTTCATAAGGCTTATCACGATGGTCAATCATCACAAAATCGTTGCCTGCTCCATTCATTTTGGTAAATGCAATTGGCATCATTCGTCTAACCTTCTCGTCATTCATAGAAACAAAAGGCTATTGTATCATTAGAACAACTTTAAGTCTTGAGCGCCAACAATGGCTCCAGTTCCCGCATCTTGAACATAGGCCATCACAAAATAATCACTAGATAAGTCACGTGGGATTCGCAAACTCACTTCGCCACGCTGGGTACGAGAAGACAATGCCACTGTCTGCAAAATTCTCACAACATTGGCATGTTTCAAAAATCGTCCTCGGTTTTCACCCCGTTGCACTTCATTAGAAGTCGTTTTTTCCACCAACGTAACATGTAACTGCCAAGATGCTTCGGTGTGAGCCACTTGATAAGCTACCTTAAGCGTCCCTTTCTTATTTTTTAACAAACGAAGCACAAGTCCCGTTTTAATCGGCTGATTCAAAGCCTGAACAATCGCCTTACGAGCACACGCTTCATCCGAGCCTACAAACTGATTTGTGCCATTCACAATCATCTGAGGGGTGTAAATCGAGCGTAAACGCATCCGTTGCCTATAATCGCGCTGCCTTTGAGTGAAAATAGGATCCGCCAAACGGTCTTCCCAACCAAGATAATTCCAGTAATCGACGTGAAAAGCCAAAGGATAAATCGCCCTCTCAGAGGAGCTTTCTTCGCGCACTAGCTCATTCAAAAGGTGTTCTGCGGAGGGGCAACTCGAACAACCTTCGGAGGTGAATAGCTCGATAACGGCAACCGAACGAGCCCAAAGTGAGCCCCCTAAACAGAGCATAAAAAGACTAAAACCAACAGAAATCCTACGAATCATACGTCTTCTTCACTCCTCTCCTTTAACATTTCAGGTACAGTGAGTCAAACATGTTGCCTAGGATCTCACACTGTTTTAAAACGTCTCTTGGGCCATCAAATCATCCACGGTCTCTCGATGACGAATCAACTGTGGCGTATCGCCTTTAACGAGAACCTCCGCCGGCCGAGGACGCGTATTATAATTTGACGCCATGCTGAAACCATAGGCCCCAGCACTCATAATTGCAATAAAGGCCCCTTCACCAACAACATCAATCTCGCGTTCCTTAGCAAAAAAATCACCTGATTCGCAAATAGGCCCAACAATATCAGCATTCATGCGCTCGCCACTTTTTTTAACAGCACCCATGGCATGATAAGCTTCATAAAGAACGGGGCGCATCAAATCATTCATAGCCGCATCAACAATCACAAAGGTTTTCGGACCACTTTTTTTGATGTACTGAACTTCAGTTACCAAAATTCCTGAATTGCCCGCAATGTAACGTCCCGGCTCAAAGATAGTTTCCTTCACCTTAAGCCCCTTCAACAAGGGAATGACTTTTTGAGCAAACTCCTGGGCCGTTTGGGGGTTTTCATCTTTGTACACGATGCCTAAGCCCCCACCAAAGTTGAATGCCTCAATGTCAAAGCCCTCTTCATAAATATGATCCAAAAAGCCCTTCACACGATCGAGCGCTTTGATAAAAGGCGTGTCCTGAGTGATTTGCGAACCCACATGACAATGAATCCCAATGATTTTGACATGCTTAAATTTGCGGGATTTTTCGAAAATATTATGTGCAATTTCAAAATCTAAACCAAATTTGTTTTCTTTTTTTCCAGTGGTAATGTACTTATGTGTTTTGGGATCAACATCGGGATTTACACGCAGCGAAACACGCCCCTCGACACCTAGTTGACCAGCAATGTCATTGATTCTTAAAAGTTCAGGATACGATTCGACATTAAACATTTTGATCCCCGCTTTAAGAGCATCACGAATTTCATCTTTCTTTTTACCCACACCAGCAAAAACAATTTTATCTGCAGGACATCCTGCTTTCAAAGCCCGTTGTAACTCTCCACCCGAAACAATGTCTAATCCAGCCCCCAAATCGACTAAGTTTTTCAAAATATAGATATTCGAGTTGGCTTTGACCGAAAAACATATCAAGTTATTCAAGGAGGAATACGCTTCCGCTAGTTCCAAGTAATGATTTTTGAACGCATTGTAGCTATACAGGTAGAGTGGCGTTCCAAATTTTTGAGCCAGATCAGCCACTTTTAATTGTTCACAGTACAACTCATCGTTTTTATAACTAAAATCGCTCATGTTTCCTCACCTTTGAACTTGCAATATCACCTCAACATAACGCATCCATTATAAGTTCAAGCTACCTTTTTATCAATAAGGATCAAAATAAAACCGCGTTTTTCTGTATAAGACAAGGCTCCGCTATTCTCTATTACCCCCATCCAAAAATAGAAAACAAAAAAGCACAGAAATCCCAACTGCTATAATGGTTTCAACAAAAAAATCTTTTCACCCAGTGGGTGAAAACACCAAAGGTAACCAAACTTTTGTGCTTATGAATATTTTAAACTATAAACTCACCCCCACCAACGAACTTCTAACTGCCCGCACAGGCTTGTTAGCATCCGCACATTTAATGCAATCACTTACCCTTGATAAAGCCCATTGACCCGTGCTTCCCTGCTTTAAATAGCAATACTGCTCTTCAAGTTTCAACTTTTATCAATACCTTACTACTAAGTCAACACGAAGGTGGGAAATGTCTGGATGACACCCTCCATATTCCCAAAAACAAAGCCTTGTCTTTACTGCTTCAACAAAAAAAACCAACACCACAAGCCATTGGTACTTGCTTAAGACACTTGGGTAAAGACAATCAAGGTATTAGTGCCTCATCAGAAGTTAATAAAACTTTACTCGGTGCCACCTTGCACAACTGTAAAAATATTACGCTTGATATTGATACCTCTGAGGTGATTGCCAATAAAGCCGCTGCCCAATGGACTTATAAAAAACACAAGGGCTCTATGCCAATGCTGGAATACATTGCCCAAACAGGGCATAACATAGTAGCCACCGACTTTAGGGCGGGCAATACTTCGCCAGCAAAAGACAATCTTGGGTTTATTAAAACACTGTCAAAGTGCTTTGCCTGAGAGTATCAAGATAAATTAAGTCGCGTATTGATGCAGCTGGCTATCAAGCCAAAATCATTGAGTATTATTTTGACAACAACATTGAATTTGCCATTAGAGCAAAGATGTGCAAATTATTTTTGGATTTGGGTATTACCTTATAACATGTGTTTTTTGAGCTGTTGTTTCACGCGGCGAGGAGCTGTGCCACCAATTACATTTTTGGATGCCAGACAGCTTTGTACCGTGATAGCTTTGTAGATATCGTCTTCAAAAAGTTCGGAGAACTTTTTGAGCTGAGCTACCGTCATATCCGCCACATCGCATTTATTTTTATGGCAATAACCCACAATCGAACCTACCACATGGTGGGATTCGCGAAAAGGCATACCTTTTTTGACCAAGTAATCCGACATATCAGTGGCATAGGCAAAGCCATCTCTGGCCGCTTCCAAACAACGGTCCTGATTAACTTGAGCTGACTGAATCACTCCAGTACTAATTTGAAGACTTTGAACTATGCGTAAATACGTCTCGAACAAACGACGTTTGTCATCTTGCATATCGCGATTGTAAGCCAAAGGCAAAGCTTTCAAAAGAGATAATAACGCCACCAAATCACCATAAACACTAGCCGTATTGCCTCGAATCAGTTCCAAGGCATCGGCATTTTTCTTTTGTGGCATCATACTGCTACCCGTGCAATAATCATCACCAAGTTCAATCCAGGCAAACTCTGTGGTAGACCACAAAATCCACTCTTCCGATAAACGTGACAAGTGTGTCGCCACCAAGGCAAGATTATTCAAAAACTCAACCACAAAATCACGATCACTCACTGCATCAACACTGTTCTGACTTAACTTAGCAAAACCTAATTGCTTGCGAACAAATTCACGGTCCAGCGGCAAACCACTACCCACACACGCACCTGAACCTAAGGACATAACATCAATACGCTTGTAGGTGTCTTGAATCCGTTCGATATCACGAGACACCATCTCAACGTACGCCAACATATGGTGAGCCAATAAAACGGGTTGGGCATGTTGCGTGTGCGTCATCTCGGGAATCACAACAGCACTATTATGATCGGCAAACATCACCAAAGACTGCTGCAAAGCAGTTAAAAGCTCAATCAATTGTTCACTGTATTGCTTAAGTTTCATCCGAAGATCAAGTGCCACTTGGTCATTACGGCTCCGACCAGTATGCAACTTTTGACCCGCCACCCCAACTTTCTGAGTTAGCCGCGTCTCAATATTCATATGAACATCTTCGAGAGCCACATCAAACCAATCCAAACCCTGCTGCTCAATTTCTTTGCGAATCTCTTTAAGACCTTTATGAATTGCATTCTTTTCTTTAGCACTAAGCACACCTATCTTGTGAAGCATAGCAGAATGGGCCAAGCTTCCCTCGATATCTACATCGTACAGATACCAATCAAAGCTAACGGATTCAGAAAATTGTTCCAACAATTGGTTAGTGGCTTTAGAGAAGCGACCTCCCCATGCCTTCAAAGGTTTTTTGGACGTTTGCTTAGCCATACACTAATATCTTTCACTTCTTTGTGTTAAAAAAAAATATGAAAGGATTATTATAACACTTATTGTTTATTGGCTAAGCCTGCAGTACTAATCGTTCCTTGATGCGTGCCAACATTCACAGAACCCCTCAGAGGTGGAGTACTCTAATAGATATAGCCCCTTCCCCAGTTAAAAACTGATATTAGTGTGGAGAAAGAAAATGCCTAAAAATTTATGTGGTGTTGGTGCTTCTCGGGCGAAACATAAACTCAATAAATTTTTGAGTTTTTTTAGTATAATGAGATTTTACTAAAAACTAAAGAGTCGGTTGTGTATACAGAAGAAAACTTAAAGGATGCCGTAAAGCAAAATATTTTTAACCAGTCATCGGTTGATAGTTTTAGGGATTTTGTTGCCAATGGTAAAAATACAACTCTCGTTGATGAAGAAAATTTCAAGCTGATAAATAGTTTTAATGATATCTTTGTTGTCATCTCTTCCCTGTTATTTTTATTTTCTTTGAGGTGGGTATTGAATGATGCCCAAAACAAAATTGGCTATTTTATATTTCCAATAGTGGCTTGGGGTTTAAGTGAAATTTTTGTCCGCAAAAAAAAAATGTTATTACCTGGTATTGTCTTATTAATTGCATTTATCGGTGGAGTATTTGTTCTATGCTTAGAACTATCACCATTTAAAGGTGTTGAACTAGAACTAGTTAAAAACAAAGAAAATTTAATTTTTGCCTCCTTTGTAACAACAATTAGTGCTTATTTTCATTGGGTTCGCTTTAGAGTGCCTATCACAGTTGCCCTTAACGTTATATTGCTCTATGTTTTTTTATTAAGCATTATTTTATCCGCCTTTCCTACATTATTAAAAGATCATGCAACATGCATTTTCTTGCTTTTTGGAGTGATGGCTTTTGCACTGGCTATGTTTTGGGATTGTACTGATATTCACAGAACTACCTATAAATCTGATGTCGCCTTTTGGTTGCATTTAACTTCGGCACCTTTGATCATTCACCCTATTTTTTCAATATTTGATGCTCTAAAAAATCATGGTGAAGTAAGCAATATCATTATTATCATTATTTTATATATATTTCTGAGTTTGATAGCTATTATTATCAATAGGCGTGGCTTTATGGTCTCTTCTTTAATATATGTAATTTATGCAGTTTCAAGCGTTTTATCAGTCTCTGTGGAAAATTCATATGGCTTAGCATTAACAGGGGCATGGGTTGGTGGTGCGCTTTTACTTTTATCGATATATTGGCATCAAATCAGAAAAAGATTATTAGGCTTGTTACCTAAGTTATTCAGAATATATTTAGCACATTAACAACTGGGGGCTTTGTATAATCCATCATTTTCCACCCTAAAAACACTACCAAAAAAATCTAAAATAAACTGAAATAATTATTTACGCGAACGACACCCAGCCACTTCCAAAGGTAAACCAAAACACTTGATAAAACCTTCGGCTGACTTATGATCAAACTTATCTTCAATTGTGTATGTGGCCAAGGATTCGTCATACAAAGAGTGTGGAGACTTGCGTCCCACAACCGTGGCATTACCTTTGTACAGTTTTAGACGCACATCACCCGAGACCCACTGCTGAGTCGAATTCACAAATGCATCCAAGGCCTCGCGCAAAGGAGAAAACCACTGACCATAGTACACCATGTTGGCATAATCATGAGACAACTTTTGTTTGTAATGCATTAACTCACGTTCTAATGTTAAAGCCTCCAAAGACTGGTGCGCATTGAATAAGATCGTTGCTACAGGAGATTCATAAATCTCACGAGATTTAATCCCTACCAAACGATTCTCCACCATATCCAAACGACCAATACCATGGACACAGCCCAATTGACCTAACTTTTCCACCAAAGCAATAGGTGCCAATTTCTCTCCATTCACCGCCACAGGCGTTCCCTGCTCGAAAGTGATCTCGATGTATTTCGCTTTATCAGGCGCTTCTTCTGGAGCTTGCGTGATCACATATGCATCCGCAGGAGGCTCTTTCCAAGGATCTTCCAGCACACCACATTCGATGCTTTGTCCCCAAATGTTCAAATCTAGACTATAGGGTTTTTCTTTGGTCACAGGAACATCGATACCATATTTTTTGGCATATTCAATCTCTTCTTCGCGAGATCTCATATCCCACTCACGCAAAGGAGCAATAATTTTAAGCTCTGGTGCTAAGGCAGCAAATGTTACATCAAAACGCACCTGATCATTACCTTTACCCGTACAACCATGACAGACTGCATCAGCCTTTTCTTTAAGAGCCACATCCACCATTTTTTGAGCAATTAAGGGGCGACCTAAAGCTGTCGCTAGAGGATATTGTCCTTCATAAAGCGCCCCAGCTTTCAACGCAGGATAGACATAGTTGGTCAAAAACTCTTCTTTAAGATCATCAATATAAATCTTACTGGCACCACTCTTAATAGCTTTTTCTTCAAGAGGATCTAAGTCTTTGCCTTGTCCCAAATCAGCTGCATAACACACTACTTCGATATCTTGGCCATATTTTTCTTTTAACCAAGGAATAATTACTGAAGTATCTAGTCCGCCTGAATACGCTAAAACAATTTTTTTCATTTCTCAAACTCCTTGAATAATTGATATTACGAAACAATTAAACTCTGCATAATAGCTTTTTGGATATGCATGCGATTTTCGGCCTGATCAAATACGATCGAATGAGGACCATCCAAAACCACCTCCTCCACCTCTAAACCACGATGAGCAGGCAAACAATGCATCACCGAACCATCGGACTTCGCTTTCGTAAGTAAGGCTTCGTTGACTTGGTAAGACATAAATAACTTCTGGCGCTCTTGGGCCTGCACCTCTTGCCCCATACTTACCCAAACATCGGTGTAAATAATATCTGCATCCGCAACTGCCTCTAAAGGATCCTCAAAATATTGAATTTGAGCACCCGAAGATTGAGCCAAATTTTGGACCTCTTGCACAATCGCCTTTTGCGGTTGATAAGCCACTGGTGTAGAATAAACAAAATTCAAACCAAGCAAGCCTGCCGCATAAAGCCACGAATTTAAGATATTGTTACCATCCCCCACATAAACAATTTTAGGATTTTCAACATGCGTCTTGTGCTCTCTCACCGTCATCACATCAGCTAAAATCTGACAAGGGTGAAACAAATCTGTTAAACCATTGATCACAGGAACATCAGACCATTGAGCAAGCTGAACCACATCCTCATGATCAAACGTCCGAATCACAATCGCATGGACATAACGCGACAACACACGCGCCACATCCTTGACCATTTCGCGCGCTCCCATTTTAACTTCTTGCGGCCCAAGGCAAATAGTGTGCGCTCCAAGCTCTTTGGCACCAACCTCGAACGACACACGTGTCCGATTTGAAGGTTTAGTGAATAGCATCGCAACTGTTTGGCCTTCAAGAACCTTGTCATGATAACCTCGCTGAGCTTTAAGTTGAGCTCCCAACTCAAGCAAGGTCTCCAATTGTTCACGAGAATAATCTTTTAAACTAACAAAGTGCTTCATAACTTTTATGTACCATACAAAATTGAAAAAACTATTGTACCACTTTATGGTCTTTTTGAGCAGTTCTGAGCATTATTTATAGTTAAACTAAAAAATACTAAGCATCTTTATAGATAGCATGCTACTTAGCCATATCCCGAAATAAGGCATCACTCTTGCAAAGAATGCGAAAAAAATCCAAAGGCAAAACAACCTATGAAATCGATGACAACAATCAACCACAACGCTCCTAAGCCCCTGTTGTTGAGAGGGTGTGTGGGTAAGTTTTAGTTTATTTCGCTGGGTAAGATTAGCAGGTGCAACAAAACCTTATTGTAGCAGAGAAAGGCTACCATAAAGCTATCGGACAATAATCGAGCGAGAGACAGTTCTTTGTCGTGACTGACGACGATAACCTTCGGAAGGTTCCAAAGTCGTTTCCGTAGAAATTTCGACCACTACAGGAGCTTCTTCTTCACCCTCGGAAACATCGGCAGCAACTTCGCTAACCACACCCTTAGGATGAAGAATCCCTGTGGCCACCACTCGGTCTTCGTAAAAGCGATCTTCGATTGCCGAACTAACTTCGTACCACACAATCACACTCGCCTGAACACTGCGACCAGTGCGAAAGGCCGTAACTGTAACAATGTGCTTACCTGGATGGTGCAAAGCCGTTCGCAGGTCAAGCAAGTCATGGGTTCCATTCACAGGACTGTCGTGAGTTTGCGAACTAACCACTTGTCCACTCCTCGCTAACTTAATATCAATCTGGTAGCTACCCGCTTTCATACGGGCTCTTAATACCCCAACACGTTCCGAGCTAGACGCATTCACAAAATACCAGCGAGAATTTGTCTTCGAAATCACTAAGGTCAACTCAGGACGATCCCAAGACGAGGAAGGCAACTCCATATCACCGTTCAAAACAGAGATAGCCTTAAACACATTCACTTGCCCGCGTCCAATACCCTGACGAGTGCTAACACGATCAACCGTTCCTAATAACTGATTCACCACTTGTGCTCGCGACAAGGAAGGATCTTGTGTAAACATCAATGCCGCCAAACCCGACACCATAGGAGCTGCCATCGACGTTCCCGATGATTCTTCCACCAAGTCACCTGGAACAGTCGACAAAATTTGATCCCCAGGCGCATGAACATCGACAGTCACACCAAAGTTGCTAAAACTTGATCTTTGTCCTTGTTGATCAACTGAAGCCACCGAAATCGCATCGGGAAAGGCCGCTGGATAACTCGTCTCCGCCGAAGTGTCATTGCCCGCCGCCGCAACCACCACAGCACCACGGTTAACAGCATTCTTGATGGTTTGATCATAAGTCCACGAATAACCCAAACTTCCCAAGCTCATGTTAATCACACGAACCCCCATATTGGAGGCATAGTTGACCGCTTCCATAATGTCGAAGGTACTTGCAAAGTCTTCGCCATCACCAAACACTTTGAGCGGCAATATTTTGATATTATTGCGCAAAGAAAATCCTGCTACGCCAAGGCCATTATCAGACTCAGCCGCAACAATGCCCGCCACATGCGTGCCATGAAAATCAGAGCTTTGCGGATTATTGTCATTGTCGGCAAAGTCCCAACCATGTACATCATCGATATAACCATTGCCATCATCATCAATCCCATTGCCAGCAATTTCATCCAGATTGGTCCAAATGTTGTTCACCAAATCTAATTGCTCCAGATCAATTCCATCATCAATCACTGCCACCACAATTGTTTCACCAGGTTGCTCAATAGCCCAGGCCTTATTAAGGCCAATCGCGGCCACAGCCCATTGACGACGGACATGACGATCATTAGTCCACAAAGGTTCCACATCATCAGGCAATCTCAGTGCAGGTTCAACAATAACCTCCAGCTCTTCTGATGTTGGCTCGAGAATAGGTTCAGGAACTGGTGTTTCTGGAACTTCTGACACAGGCGTAGGCGTAATTTGAGGAACTGGAAGCACCTGCTCGGCGGGTATTGGTTCTGGCCTCATCTCCGTGGGAGGTTCGTTACCTTCCAGAATCTTTTGAATAATCTCAATCACTCTATCAATAAAACCTTGTTCAACAGGATCATCACCAGACTCATCAACTGGTACAAGCTCAGGATCCGAACTCGAAGGATGGTCGAAAAACGAAAAGGATTTCTTATGCGGATAATCAACTTCAATCAAAAATTCTTGATCTTCATCCAAGGCTCGTACCAGATCCATATCTCCTTGAGGGTCTAAACTAAACACCTCCATCGAAGGTTGTTCGCCAGAGCTCAGACGAGTACTGCGTTGCACAATAACATCAGACGACGCCGCAGAGTCCACTTTGCGCAAAGACAAGCGTTTGGATTTAACAACGGCCTCACGACTGCCTTTGGCTTTAGCACGATGAGACTCTAGCTTTTGAAGTAACTTCTCTTTCCCCGTAGAGCCTTGACTTAAACGTGCAGAGCGACGACCAAGAACAGCCTCTTGCGAATCTGTATCTTGTGGCTGATAAACAACAATATACCTCTGATGAGAAAAAATATCTTGAGACCACAGAGACGTTGTCCCCGCCAAGCACGAGACAATCACCAAGCTAAAAAGTCGAAAAGTCACATGCATACAAAAATTCCTTTATCGTGTCTCTGGCAAATACTCAAGGTTCAACAAAATCTTAACTCCCATTATATTATGAGATCAAACAAAAGTCAAAAGTTAAAAGTCAACATTTATAACTTATATTATTATAACCATAATAATATAGCATTATAACTGAACGCGATCAGCTTATATCTTTTAGCTTACAGACAAAGGGCTTTGCTATTTTGAAACAATTAAGAAGCTACGCGACCAGCAATTGTGAAAAACGCTCAACGGCCTTTTCGGTTTGAGACTGGTCACCAAAGGCCGTTAAACGATAATAACCTTCACCGCTAACACCAAAGCCAACACCTGGCGTTCCCACCACATTGGCCTGCTTAAGCATCAAATCAAAAAAGTCCCAGGAAGGCATTTGTTTAGGCGTTTTTAACCACACATAAGGGGCATTGACCCCGCCGTAGAATTCAATACCTTGAGCCGTGAGGGCTTCGCGAATAATGCGAGCATTGTTCATATAGTAAGCAATGTTTTCGGTAATTTGAGCACGTCCAGCTTCGGAATAAATCGCTTCGGCCCCTTTCTGCACCACGTAAGAGGCACCATTAAACTTGGTGCACTGACGTCGATTCCACAAATCATTCAAGGAATACGTTTCACCATTCGATTTATATCCCATCACACTTTTAGGAACTACAGTGTAGGCACAACGAACACCAGTGAAACCAGCAGTTTTGGAAAAGCTACGAAACTCAATCGCCACATCCTTGGCTCCTTCGACTTCATAAATCGAATGCGGAACGTCGTCATCTTGAATAAAAGCTTCATACGCCGCATCAAAGAGAATAATCGCCTTATTCTTCTTGGCATAATTGACCCACACCTTGAGTTGATCTTTGGTTATAGTCGTTCCCGTGGGGTTATTCGGAAAGCACAAATAAATTAAGTCCACTTTGGTTTTTGGCAGCTCAGGATTAAATCCATTTTCGGCAGTCGAAGTCAAATAGACAAAATTATTGTACTGTCCGTTGTCATTCAATTGCCCCGAACGTCCCGCCATCACGTTGGTGTCGCAGTAAACAGGATACACAGGATCCATAAGAGCAACTTTCGCCTCTTGATCAAAAATTTCTTGAATATTGCCCGAATCACATTTGGCACCATCACTGAGGAACACTTCACTCGGATCAAGCTTAACGCCATAGGGCTCAAAATCATAGGCAATCACTTTTTCAATTAAAAAACGGTAACCTTGTTCGGGACCATAACCATGAAAAGAACTCGCCTGAGCCATCTCATTCACCGCCTCATGCATCGCTTCAATCACCGCAGGACATAAAGGTCGCGTCACGTCGCCAATACCCAAACGAATGATATCGGCTTCGGAATGATCGTTTTTATAATCTGCCACTCTCTTGGTAATCTCCGAAAAAAGATAACTTCCAGTTAAATTCAAATAGTTTTCATTTATTTTTGCCATTTTAGAAACCTTTCTGTCCATATAAGGCGAGGTTTTATCTAGTTTTGATCCTCGTCATGATTATAAAGCTTCATTATATCAGCCTTTGATCTGATCAACCAGCGTAAAGGCTGATAATATCTAGCTCATCAAAACAATTTTCTTTGCATTCGGAAAAAGCTTATGGCATAATCGGTGTTGAGTTAACGTGTATAATAAATTCATAATAGCAAAGGAGCAAGTCAAATGAATAAAGCAGATTTAATCGAAAAAGTAGCTAATGAAACTGATCTTTCGAAAGCTGAAGTTGATCGTACTTTGAAATCTATCCTGGACAACATCAAAAAAGGTGTTAAAAAAGAAGGTTCAGTTCAATTGATCGGTTTCGGAACTTTTAACTTGGTTAAAAGAAAAGCTCGTACAGGTCGCAATCCTCAAACAGGTGAAGAAATCAAAATCAAAGCTTCTAAATCTGTTGGATTTAAAGTTGGAAAATCTTTCAAAGAAAATCTTTAATCGATTTTCTTGTTCGAAAAAAAAAATTGTTAAAAGAGCTGTGTTTGATCGAACGTAGCTCTTTGAATATAATTCATAATTGAGGTAAAAATAATCATTTTACTTCACATTATCACTGCTATAAAACAATCCACTTTAAATCAATAAGGCATCTTATAGCATGGTTACAACACACAGCTTAGGCTTCCCCCGTATCGGTAAGCAACGAGAGTTAAAGTTTGCATTAGAAAAATATTGGGCAAACCCTATCTCTCAAGAAGAATTATTACAAACCGCTAGCACACTGCGTCAACATCATTGGAAAAATCAAAGTGCTTTAAATTTAGTACCTGTAGGTGATTTTTCTTTTTATGACCAAATTTTAGACAGCAGTTTTTTATTGGGCAATGTGCCACAACGCGTTGAAAATATATCGGACAATGAATTGGATAACTATTTTCGAGTGGCACGAGGACGCGCTTCGGTCAATGAACCTAGTTGCACTTGCGTCCAAGCGGGTGAAATGACCAAATGGTTTGACACCAATTATCACTATATTGTGCCAGAATTTAGCCAAGAAACGAATTTTGCATTACAACCGAAACGCTTGATTGCACAAATCATGGAAGCAAAAGCACAGGGGGTCAATACCAAGCCTGTTATTGTAGGGCCTGTTACTTATTTATGGCTGGGTAAATCCAAGGACGCAACCAACAAACTGGATTTATTAGATTCGCTGGTTACGATATATGCCCAATTATTTGATGAGTTGGCAAAATTAGGCATAGAATGGATACAAATTGACGAACCTATTTTGGTCACAGAATTATTAGCAGACTGGCAATTGGCGTTTGAAAAAACTTACCAATCATTAACCAACAGTCCCGTTAAATTACTACTTGCCAGTTATTTCGGCACTTTGCAAGATAACTTAACGCTTGCTTGCAACTTACCTGTTGATGGGCTGCATATTGATGCAATTAACGCCAAAGAAGAAGTGCAAAAAGTGATTGATAATTTAGCAGATAACCAAATTTTATCTTTGGGTGTTATTAACGGTCGTAATATTTGGAAAACGGATTTAAGTGCAACTTTATTATGGTTAGAACCTATTTATCATCAACTAAAAGACAGGTTGTGGCTAGCCCCCTCTTGTTCGCTACTACATGTGCCTGTGGATTTTAGACAACGAACAAGAGCTGGATGCGGATATTAAATCGTGGCTGTCTTTTGCTGTGCAAAAATTGGAAGAATTGCGAATTTTAGCGAAGGCACTCAATCAAGGGCAGGCGAGTGTTACCAAAGAAATAGCGAGTAATATTAATGCAATTGATGACCGAAAACATTCATTACTTGTCCACAATAGCCTAGTTAAAAAGCGTGTTACTGATGCGAGTGATGCCTTAGGCAATCGCCAATCCGGTTACGAAGTGAGGGCAAAAATTCAAGGTGAACAGTTTAATTTTCCGTTGTATCCAACGACGACAATTGGCTCATTCCCACAAACGACAGAAATTCGACAAGCAAGACGAGGCTATAAAACAGGACAATTACTGGAAGTTGAGTATATTAAAGCAATGCGTGCTGAAGTGCAACATTGTATAAAGGTGCAAGAAGAATTGGGCTTAGATGTTTTGGTTCACGGTGAGCCTGAACGCAACGATATGGTAGAGTGTTTTGGGCAACAATTAGAGGGTTACGTCTTCACTCAATTTGGCTGGGTGCAATCTTATGGTTCTCGTTGCGTCAAACCGCCCATTATTTTCGGTGATATTTCTCGCTCAAAACCGATGACAGTAGAATGGGCAACTTACGCACAATCATTGACAGATAAGCCTGTGAAAGGAATGCTGACAGGGCCTGTAACAATGCTCAACTGGTCGTTTGTTCGTGATGACCAGCCGTGTGCAACCACCTGCTTGCAATTGTCTTTTGCCATCAGAGATGAAGTTATGGATCTTGAAAAAGCAAATATTAATATCATTCAAATTGACGAGGCAGCCTTAAGAGAGGGTTTACCATTACGAAAATCTCAATGGCAAGAATACCTTGATTGGGCAGTTAATGCCTATCGAATTAGTGCCAACGGTGTCAAGGATGAAACCCAAATTCATACACATATGTGCTATTCAGAATTCAACGATATTATTGAGGCAATCGCACAAATGGATGCAGATGTTATTACCATTGAAACCTCTCGCTCTGATATGGAATTATTAGATATTTTCGATGATTTTGCTTATCCAAATGAAATTGGACCAGGTGTTTACGATATTCACTCACCAAATATTCCTACAGTGGACGCTATGGTTAAACTTATGCAAAAAGCCGCACAACGTATTCCTGCAGAGCGTTTATGGGTAAATCCTGATTGTGGACTGAAGACTCGCAACTGGGCTGAGGTTAAGCCAGCCTTGGAAAATATGGTATTAGCAAGCAAACAGCTAATATCATTATATAAAAAATAATGATATTAGAGATTAGAATAAAAGGCTTTAACAAAACATAAACCTTGAGGCGAGGCAGTAGCACCCCCCTTTTTTCTGTCTTTAGATGCTAACACTGATTGCATCCATTCTATGGAGCGTTCACCTCTGCCGATTTTTAGCAAAGTGCCAACAATATTACGCACCATATGATGCAAAAAAGCGCTGGCTTTGATGTCTAATAAAATATTGTTGTTTTGCTGGGTAAACGGGGGATTTGGCTTGGCAAAGACTGTTGCGAAAGGCGGAAAAATCGTGTTTTCCGAGTAAATATTTGCTGGCTTGTTGCATAGCATCAATATCTAATGCCCTAATTTCCCATAAAGCGCGGATTTTGGTGTTGTGAATTTTGTAATGATAACGACGAGCAATAGCATTAAAGCGTGCATGAAAATCATCATCAACACGTTTTGCCCAAATGAAATTAACATCATAGGGAAGATTGACATTACCACCAAAAAACCAGGCTTTGTCAGCTCTGTCTGCCATTGTTTCAAAGTGGATTACTTGCTCGATGGCATATAGTTCTGCCTGAGTAAAATACACGCACAGGGTGATTTGCGACGCTTGATAGAGCAGTTTCTACAACTTGTTGAACAGTGCGAATGCCAGATTTTTGCAGTTGCCAACCCTTCTATGACTAGCTCCCACAATTACTCTCTTGGTTATCCCGTGGTTTGACCGTGGAATCCATATCCACAGATTATTGAAAGGTATATATTTCTAAGACTTCACGCGACGAAACTTACGTTCCAACTCATCAAAGGTGAGTTTAATCATCGTCGGACGCCCATGAGGACAGGTATGTGGATCATCACAAGCCTCAAGCTCATCAAAGATGTGACTCAGCTCGATATCAGACACTTTATCACCCGCTTTAATCGAAGCACGACACGCCATGGTTGCAATCACTTCATCAAAGTTCTTCATAAGAGACTGTGGTTCATAGCCCAACTCTCGCACGTCATCCAAAATGTCGTGAATAATCACCACCACTTCAGATTCCCGCACAAAAACAGGAACAGACCTCACCACATAAGCATCTTCACCAAAAGCTTCCAATTGAAATCCCATAGATTCTAAAACAGGACACAAAGCTTCCACCAAAAGCATGTCTGGTTTGGGGACATCTAAGGTTAAGGGAATCAGTAATTCTTGCACTGATTTATTTTCACTTTTCACGAAATTCAAAAAACGTTCATATAACACTCGCTCTTGAGCCGCGTGTTGGTCCACCAGCACCAAACCTTCGGCATCCTCGGTGACCACAAACAAGTTTTTAACTTTAAAAAAACGTTTGGGATCCAAGACTTTGGATTCAAAAAAAGCCGCATCCACCAAGTGTTCTTCTTTATCTTGGGATCCAAATGATTCGACTGGAGCATCGTTCACAGCAATAGTTGCTTTGAGGTCTTCGTCATCGTGAGGCTGATAAAATTGATACGATGAACTTTCACGCATCGCCGAAAAAGGAGTCGCTTGCGCTGGCTTATCGTAATAATCTTTAATCGCCTGAGCCGCCTTTTCTTGCACCAGAGGTTTCTCCTCTTGCGAGGATTCTTCAACAGCAGTCTTTTGGGCTACGGGGAGATCGATAGCTTTAAACCCAATCGCACTTTCTTTAGCCACAAGTTCATTTTGAGCCATCGCATCCAGAGCTTGTTTAATCGCCTTTTGCACCATATGCTTCACCGACGATTCATCTTTAAATTTAATCTCTTCTTTGGTCGGATGAACATTTACATCGACCGCATCACCCGCCAAATCTAAAAACAAAAAACACACCGCATGACGTCCACCCGCTAGTATATGGCTGTAGGCATTTTGAATGGCAAATGAAACAGCCTTATCTTTAACCCCCCGATCATTCACAAACAAACGCTGCAAACTTCGGTTTGAACGCATAAAGTGCGGTCGCGAAATCAAACCGCGCAAACGCATAAGTGGCGAGCCACTTTTAACAGGAAAGAGTGCCTCCTTAAGAGAGTTGCCATAGACATCACCAATCCGCTGCTTTAAGTCGTCGGTTGCTGGCAAGGCGAACATAATTTTACCATCGTGGATCAATTCGAAATGAACAGACAAAGCCGTTAAGGATTGATTGATCACTACATCCATAATATGACTGAACTCGGTGGTATCATTTTTGAGAAACTTGCGCCGGGCAGGGGTGTTAAAAAACAAATTAGCCACATCGATTTGGGTGCCTTGAACAGGAGCTGCCGGCTTAATATCAAACGCCTCACCACCAGCCGAACTAACACAAACACCTTCGGCCGCATCTTTCTGACAGGTAATCAGCTCCACCATAGCCACCGAAGCAATACTCGGCAAAGCTTCTCCACGAAAACCATAGGTATTGAGACGCAAAAGATCTTGGTCGCTTACAATTTTACTTGTTGCGTGCCGCTGAAAAGCCCTCCTTGCATCTTCGGGATCCATACCACATCCATTGTCAATCACCCGCATCAGCTCTCGACCAGCTTTTTTGATTTCAACCACAATTTTGCTCGCTCCTGCATCAAGAGCATTTTCAACAAGTTCCTTCACCACCGCGGCAGGTCTAACAACAACTTCTCCAGCAGCAATACGATTGGCCACCTGGTCGGGTAAGACATGAATTTTTGCCATAACAGTCCCTCCTTTTATGCTCCAAATTTCTGATTCAAATAAGCCCCAATATCCGCCGATTCAGACATCCATTTCTCCGAACCATCGTCTTGTGTAATTTTAAGACAAGGCACTTTGACCCGACCACTTCCACGCAAAAGTTCTTCTTGAGCCACACAGTCCCGCTTAGCATCTTTCAGACGAATCTTTAAGCCTAAACGCTTAATAGTACGACGCACCTTAACGCAAAAAGGACACGCTTCAAATTGATAAAGCATCATGCTTTGGGTCTCTTGATCCACTTTAGATTGATCATCCACCGACCGTTTAAGAGACTTAGGCGGAGTAAGTGCATTCAACAACAAAATAATCCGACCTAGAATCCAACGAATAACTTTCAATAAAAAAAATTTCATAAGTTTTCCCTTCTTATTGCGATTGCTTCCTTATCGCACGAACCCTCTCGCAATAACGTGCCACCACCACGGTATGTGGCGAGGCAATTTAAGCAATCATGTTTTTGTTATATCTTCACCTTCTGCACTAATTCATCCAACACCATAAGCGCTTCAATCGGCCTTAATGAACTGCAATCCATGTCTTTCAGTCGATCAATCACTTCTTGCACATTCGCAGAAGCCTCCTGAACATCCAAATCTATCGGAAACTCCTCTTGCACCGACGGAACATGTTCCATCGAAGGCTTCACTTGCTCGTGCTGAGCCTCCATATCTTTAAGCAAATCTTTGGCTCTGCGCACAATCATTTGCGGAACACCAGCTAGCCGTGCCACATGAATGCCATAACTTTTATCGGTTCCCCCAGCAACAATTCTGTGCAAAAACACAACATCGCCAGCATTTTCTTGACAAGCCACATTGTAATTCACAATTCTCTCATAGTGATCCGCCAATGCCGTTAATTCGTGATAATGCGTGGCAAAAATTGTTTTGGCTTTAATCACCTCGTGAACATATTCGGCAATCGCCCAAGCAATGCTCACTCCATCCAGCGTACTTGTTCCTCGCCCAACTTCGTCCAAAATAATCAAGCTTTGCGAAGTTGCATTGTTCAAAATATTGGCTATCTCATTCATTTCGAGCATAAACGTACTTTGACCTCGAGCCAATTCATCGGCCGCACCAACGCGAGTAAAAATACGATCCACAATGCCTATTTCGGCACGCTCGGCTGGAACAAAGGAGCCTAGCTGAGCCATGTAAGTGATCAACGCCACTTGGCGAATACAGGTCGACTTTCCAGCCATATTGGGTCCTGTGATCATCATCAATTGATTGACATCGCAAGACAAGTGAGTATCGTTGGGTACAAAACGCTCCCCTTCCAATAAAGTCTCGACAACAGGATGCCGTCCACCTTCGATATTAAGCTTATCGGTCAGGTTTACCTCTGGCTTGCAATAAGCTTGACTCGACGCTAACTCAGCAAAGGACTGCAACACATCAAGGACGGCTAAGGCTTGAGCTAATTGTTGCAAACGCGGTGTATCTTGAGCCACACGCAAGCGTAATTGTTCAAACAGTTGGTATTCCATTTTATGAATGCGATCATCGGCTCCTAAAATAAGGGCTTCCTTTTCTTTAAGCTCTGGAGTGATAAACCTTTCGGCATTTACCATCGTTTGCTTACGAATGTAATGATCTGGCACAGAGGCAATCTGCGACTTCGTCACTTCCAAGTAATAGCCAAACACTTTATTGTATTTGACTTTGAGTGTTTTAATGCCAGTCTTACGTCGCTCGTCCTCTTGCAAATGAATTAACCATTCTTTGCCTCCATTTTTGACAGCACGCAGCTCATCGATTTCTTCATTGTAACCAGTCCGTATCAATCCCCCTTCACGCACCGAAAAAGGCGGCTCATTCACAAGCGTTGTCTCCAAACACGCTTGCAACTCAGGCAAGGTTTGCAACTCATTCTTCAATTGGCTTAGTAACGGGCTTTGCACTTGAGCCATCAAGTCTTGAATCACTGGTATTTTATGCAAGGTTTCTTTTAAGGCAACCAAGTCTCGTGCATTCGCCACCGCCGTATCAACGCGACCGACAATCCGTTGTACATCATGCACCGACTTAAAAAGATCCCGCAAAGAACGGCGTAGAGGCTCTTGCTGATACAATTCCTCTACAGCATTCAACCGTTGATTAATCAGCTCGGGGTTACGCAAGGGCTGCAGCATCCATTGACGCAACAAACGCCCACCAGCCGACGTAAAAGTATAGTCCATTACCGACAATAAGGTGCCCTTGTTGTCTTTACCCGACAAACTTTGGACCAATTCCAAATTGCGCTGCGTAGCAACATCCAAAACCATAAACTCTTCGCAGGAGTAACGTTGAATTTTACGAATATGACCTAACTGATCACCATGCATTTGCTTGAGATAATGAATCACCGCTCCAGAGGACTGAATCGCTTCTTTAAGGTCTTTAAGTCCAAAGCCCTCTAAAGATTGGGTTTGAAAAAACTGCTGCAAGGTTTGCTGGGCCGTTCCCAAAGAAAAAGCCCAATCATCAAAGGGCGATAGCAAGACTCCTGTCCGTTTCGCCCAATGCTGAATTGCCGAAGATAGCGTTTCGGCTTCGGAATACAAAACCTCTTTGGGGGCCAGACGTTCCAGCTCATTCAACATATCGGCCGCTTGAACAAATTCAATGGTCTTGAATTCACCAGTCGATAAATCGACAAAGGACAAAGCCCTTCGTTGCTTACCTTCGACACAAGCCACCAAATAATGACTATTTTTGGCATCTAACATTTGATCCGACAAAAGGGTTCCTGGGGTGTAATAGCGAACCACTTTTCGCTTCACAATGCCTTTGGTTTGCGAGGGGTCTTCCACTTGTTCACAGATAGCAATTTTATAGCCACCTTTGATCAGTCGGACAATGTAATTTTCAGCCGCATGGTAAGGAATGCCACACATAGGGATCTTATTATCTTTGTGTCCACGCGCCGTAAGTGTTAATTCCAAAAAACGCGAAATCTCCAAAGCATCATCGTAAAACATCTCATAAAACTCACCCAAACGAAAGAACAACACATAATCTTTGTTTTGCTTTTTGATGTCGAGATATTGCTTCATCATTGGTGTGGTCGATTCGACCGCCACCTCACTTATCAGACTCATGACCTTACCTCAAATGGTTAGAACATACCAGGTATGCCAGGCATATCACCCGAAACAGCCCCCATACGCTTTTCACTTTCTTGACGCACTTTCTCGACCGCATTGTTGAATGCTGCTTGAATCATGTCTTGCAACATCTCAATATCATCTTGAGATGAATCAATATCAATTGACAGGTTGTCCACCGAATAGTCCCCTTTAAGAGTTACGGTGACGGCACCGCCTCCAGCAGTACCTTCGACACTTAGCTGCGCAATCTCTGCTTGGGTTTTTTGCAAATCTTTTTGCATTTTCTGTGCTTGTTTCATTATTTTGTTAATGTTCATTAGGCGTTTCCTTTATGATTTAATCACATTTGTGACTTTGCCTTCGAAAGATTTTAAAAGGCTTTGCACCACAGGTTCGCGCAAAATCTCTTGATTCGAACGATCCTGAACAACAGGTGTTTTTTTCTCCACCTGTACTTCGGAAGCCCCCGTTCGAATTTGAGCTTTAACACGCTGTCCTGTTACTTTGCTCCAAGTATCTTCAAGCCAAGATTGCACTCGAAGCACCTGTTGACGATTAAATTCATCTTCTTCTTTAAACACCAGCGAAAGTGTGCCTTCGGCCACATCAAAATGGTCGACTTTTTGAAAAGCCCCATACAAGCTTAGCTTTTCGGCTTTAACCACCGACAAAAATCTCTCCCAGGGCACACTTGCTGGCCCCTCTGTTGTAGATCGAGATGGAGGAGAAGCTTGTGGAATAACATCTGGCTTAGCGGCCAGATGTGGCACAGCTTTCGATTTTAGAGTTTTTTTTTCTAAAACTAACGTTTGTTCGGCTGTTTTCAATAAGGCTTTTAAGGAAATCATGTTGCCCGCTTGAATCATTTTGATCACACACATTTCGAGTGGCAAACAAGGGAAAGGGGCTTGTTTAATCTGTTGCTCAGCTTTCATGAGGATTTGGCTCATATACAAAAGCTTATCCAAACTCACCTGCTTGATCAAGTCTTGAGCCACACTCAACTCTTTATCGGTCATATCGACCAATGAAGGCCCTTGATCTCGACTGACTTTAAGCACAATCAAATCACGAATGTACTGAATCAAAAGAACCACAAAGCGATAAATATCTTTGCCTTGGGCATTGAGTTTTTGAATTTCCTTTAAGGTCGCCACATAATCTTCGGTCAAAATATGGCCCACAAACGATGCCAAGGCCTTATGCCCCACCAGACCTAGTACCAATTCCAAATCATTAGCTTTTAGATCTTGACCACAAAAAGAAATCACTTGATCCAGCAACGACTGTGCATCACGCAAACTGCCCTCGGCAACTCTAGCCACATCAAACAGCACATCTTGATCAAAAGAAATATTTTCGGCATTAAGGATCATTTGCAAGTTGGTAACAATGTCATCCAAACTCAAACGACGAAAAGCAAAATGCTGGCAGCGCGAATGAATCGTGTCGGGAATTTTGTCATCTTCGGTAGTGGCAAAAATAAATTTCACATGCCCTGGCGGCTCCTCAAGAGTTTTGAGCAAGGCGTTAAATGCCTCTTTTGTCAACATGTGCACTTCATCAATAATATAAATCTTAAACTTGCCATCGACAGGGGTAAACTTCACATGGTCTTCAATCTTACGGATATCATCAATTCGACGATTCGACGCACCATCGATTTCCAAAACGTCCAAACTTTGACCCTGCATAATTTCGACACAGTGCCGGCATTCGCCACAAGGTTCCACCGTAGGACCCTGCACACAGTTGAGCGATTTCGCCAAAATGCGTGAGACACTGGTCTTCCCTACACCTCGAGGCCCAGAAAACAAATAGGCATGCGCCACACGATCCATCTCAATGGCATTTTTAAGTGTTGTCAAAACATGCGACTGACCAAGGGTTTGGCCAAAGGTTTGAGGACGCCACTTACGCGCTAGAACCGTATACATTTTCTCTCTCACACAGATTTAAGATCAATACCACATGATTAGGGAGTCGCCCACCCCCCGCCAAACTGTTGCTTTTCCACAAATCAACAAACGACTCAGAACAAGCTATCCTAAAGACACATAAATAGAGCCTATTAACCGCTGCTTCTTTCCAGACCTGACGGAATTCATAAACCTTTATTGTCCAGGACTTGCCCCTCAACACCGCTACTAACCCATAAAAAAAGACAAAAATCCTTTTGGAGGGACTTCAACCCTGCTATAGCGGATTGCAGGTTACAGGGCCCCGCTACTTCCCCGTCTAGTGCGACTCTTAACTGTTATTATATCTCAAGAAAGTGGCTTTGACCAGATATTATCGTTCACTTCATAATTATACTGAAAGCCCATTTTCCAATACCCCTGAAGGAGCATCACCGTTCTTTCCAAAAAATCTGCCAACAAAAAAATAAAACCTTCGCAACACGCCCATAACACACACAGCCATAAGCCCCACTTTTGTCTCAAACCATTCATTAAGACACATCTCCCCACTGCCATATATCACCACGTTTAAGATTTTTGGACTGAATTTGCCCTGCCAACAATTCAATCACATATTGGGCTTCCTGAGGAGTTGTCATCAAAACCATACTCTGTGGCGTCGCACGTTCAATCATGTGCACCACACATTTATGAGAATCCAACCAAAGAAAATCCAAAGATAAGAAGGTGTTTTTCATCCAGAAGGAGTAGTATCCTGGCTGATCGAATACAAACAACATACCCTGATGCGGCATAAGATACTTTCGATCCATCAGTCCTTGCTGACGTTCTTGGTCGAAGTTGGCCACCTGCACCAAATACGTATGCGATTGAGTGCGTATTTCATGCCATGGCAGTTGAGTATTTGCCGTCGCAATCCCCTGAGCTAAAAGCCCAAACCCTATCATTAAACAACAACACGTCCACCTCATCAATTCACCCTCTTTTAAGCGATCAACTGCTTGATCAAATCAATGGTTTTCTCGGGCGTATTCGCATGATACAAATAACAACAGGCATCCAGTTTTTCCAAAGCATCCAGCGCCTGTGACGACACATGGTCAGTGCCTCCCAATTACACCAATAAATCACTGATAGCCCCCATTGTTTGATCCGCTCCTTACCCCTGCTTATGTTGATAATTATCGCAATACTTCTGCAACACACACTCACCACACTTGGGGCGCCGCGCCACACAAACATCTCGCCCATACTGGACCAAGCGATGATTCAAGTCTCCCCACTCCTTACGCGGATACAAATTCATCATATCTTGCTCAATATGTTTCGGATCGGAAAAAGAAGTCAGTCCTAATAATTGTACAATACGTTGAACATGCGTATCAATGGCGATCCCCTCATTTTTTCCGTAACCGTTATAAAGGACAATATTAGCTGTTTTGCGCGCAACCCCAGCCAGAGTTAAAAGATCCTCCATGGTATCGGGCACACAACCATCGTAATGCTCCAAAATACGCTCAGCCGTAATTTTGATATTTTTAGCCTTGGAACGAAACAAACCCGCGGTGCGAATCGCATCTTCAAGCTGTTCTAAAGGCATCGTCACATAGTTTTCGATCAAGGGATAGAGGCGAAACAAATCTTTGATGATGATATTGACGCGTTTATCGGTACACTGCGCCGACAAAATGGTTGCCACCAATAATTCCCAGGTGTTGCTGTAGTTCAGCGCAATGCGAATTGTCGGATAGTATTGCTTAAGAGCCTTAAGAATAGCCATTTCTTTTTTCATCCGACTCATCCTACCTAACAAGACTCCATTTGTCTATTTGAATAGCAGACTACAATGGCTTAAGCCGTTGTGAGTATCTTAAATAAAGCATTTGTTTTATACATTCCAACTATTGACACAGACACACAGGACATGGTAACCTGGATCCGTGATGAATAAAGACCTGTATGTAAGCTCATTCGTCGAACTGATTCGAAGAGCCTCAACCGACCTGCCTGCCGATGTCGAATGCAAAATTCGTGAGGGTTATGCCAACGAAGAAGCTGATTCAACCGCGCAACAATGCCTTGGTACCATTATCAAAAACCTAGAAATGGCGCGTGCCGAATCCCTGCCTATGTGCCAAGATACTGGCACCAACATTTATTTTCTCAAAATCCCTTTCTCGGTGAAACACAAAGACGTGATCAATGCGATCGAGGAAGCAACGTTGCTTGCCACCCAAAAAAGCTATTTGCGACCCAACACTGTCGAAACCCTCACGGGAGAAAGTTTAGCCGCCAACTGGGGCGAAGGACAACCATTCTTTCACATTGAGCAAACGGAAGGTTCTTCATTCGAGGCAACCTTAGTTCTCAAAGGAGGTGGTTGCGAAAATGTCGGTATTCAATATTCTCTCCCCGATAAAAGCATAGGGGCCGGTCGCGATATCAGAGGCATCAAAAAATGCATTTTGGACGCAGCATATCAAGCCCAGGGCAAAGGATGCGCACCAGGCATTTTGGGTGTTGGTATTGGTGGCGATCGTGCCAGTTCCTATTTGCTTTCGAAAGAGCAATTTTTGCGTCGCCTCGATAGCATAAATCCCAATCCTGTTTTGCAAGAGATGGAAACCGAGCTCTACGAAAAAGCCAATCAATTAGGCATTGGGCCTATGGGTTACAGCGGAAACACCACCTTGTTGGGCGTTTTGATTGGTGCCCAAACACGTATTCCCGCATCTTATTTTGTGAGCGTGTCCTACATGTGCTGGACGTTTCGCAGACGAACTTTAACCATTCTAGGAGACAAAGTGGCCTATGTCTAAGTCTCTCGCTCTACCCATTCAGGAAGAATCTATTCGTAAGCTAAAAGTTGGTGACAATGTCCTCATTTCTGGTACCATGCTCACCGCTCGCGATGCGGCGCACAAACTGATGGTCGAAGACAAACCCGAGTTTCTTAAGCCTTTGCTGAAAAACAGCATTATTTATCATTGTGGCCCAGTAATTCGCAAAGACGAAGACGGTTATCATTTTATTGCCGCGGGTCCCACCACCAGCATTCGCGAAGAACCTTACCAGCATCAGGTGATTGCTGACTACCAGGTACGTGGCGTGATCGGCAAAGGTGGCATGGGTCTCCAAACCCTCGTCGCTCTTAAACAACACGGCGCCGTTTACTTGCATACCACTGGAGGTGCCGCGCCCTTACTGGCCAAACATGTGATTCAGGTGAAAGATGTCTATATGCTTGATGAGTTTGGCACCCCTGAAGCCATGTGGCTCATCGAGGTCAAAGATTTTCCAGCATTGGTTACGATGGACTCCACGGGTGCCAGTTTGCACGAAACATTGAAAAAAGACTCCGCATCCAAGCGCGACCAATTATTCGACAGCTTTTAATATTTGAATAAGCGTCATATTCTAGCTTGCTTATCATGAATCTTACGTAGTTTGTGAAAAATTTGTAAGCCAAATAAAACAGTCTATGCTAGAATACTTAGTTATCTAATGACTAAGGAAAGGAGTGCCAGCAATGGATATGACATATATTAAAAAGCCCCTCGAGGCATTAGCCAAACCCAGTACGTGCTCCAATCCTTTTTATATGCAGATCGAGTCAACCACTCACTGCAACTTGGCTTGCAAAATGTGTGTGCGTAACGAAACCATTAAGAACCCTATGCACCTTAAGTTTGATAAGTTCAAAAAGGTGTTTGATCAAGTGGTTCCTAAGAAATTAACCTTGTCTGGTGTGGGCGAACCCATGCTTAACCCCGAACTCTACGACATGGTGACCTATGCACGCAAACACAACACCGAAGTGATGATTCCCTCGAATGCCACCTTGCTCAACCGTCGCAAATTATCCGAAAAGTTGGTTGATGCGGGGCTAAATGTTTTAAAAATCTCAGTTGATGCCGCTTCACGTGAAACCTATTTGAAGGTTCGTCTCGAAGACTATTTCGACGACATTGTAGAAGGCATCAATGTTCTCGAAGACGTAAAGCGTGAACGTAATACACGTTTCCCCGAGTTACGTTTTGACTTCGTCATACTTGAAGACAATTTTCACGAAATCCCTCAACTCGTCGCACTTGCCAAAACACTCAATATCCCGACAGTCTTTTTTCGTGCGCTTCAAGTCGAAGGGATTCAAGGAGAACGCGAAGAACTGCTCGGGCGCGATGTGGACTTCAAAGAGCTATTCAATGCCGTTAAGAAAGGGCTTACTTTAGCCGAAGAGTACAAGATCAAAACTAACCTCAAAGACATTGCTCGGGATTTCATGGTCTACGAATCACTCTATGTTGAGCATGACTCCAAAATGAACGAAGATGTCTGCCTCTTACCTTGGCTGCAATGTTTTGTTTCGGTTAAAGGTGAACTATCGCCCTGTTGCGCTACCTATAGTAACGAAGCATGGTCGGCAGGCAATGTATTTGAACAAGGCTTTGAACCTGTCTGGAATAGCCAAAAGATGCAGGATCTGCGCACCAAGTTCAAGAAGAAAAAAAATGACTTGGCTATATGCACCAACTGCATTCCACGAAGCATTCCCGTTTTGTTAAAAATGAGTTCGATGCTTCCTGGCTTCACCTATCAAACCAAAGATAAATCGAAAGCCAAAGCCGCGGTTTAAAATGTTATCGGTTATTATTGTTACGTGGAACAGTGAAGAGCGTATTATCCCATGTTTGTCTTCGCTATCCACGGCGTGTGCAACATTGGATCACGAGATCATTGTGGTCGATAATAACTCCCAGGACAACACCGTCTCACTCATTCAGCAACATTTTTCACATGTTATTATCTGGCAAGAACCTAACAACTGGGGCTACGGGAAAGGCAATAATTTGGGCGTTCGCCACTCAAAAGGGTCCTTCATTTTGATTTTGAACCCCGATACCGAAGTACCCTCTGAGACACTCAATGTTTTGTTAGACACAATTCAAGAAAACCCGTCTATTGGATTTATTGGTCCCAAAATTTTAAATTCTGATGGTTCGTTTCAAGCCGCATGTCGCCGCAGCATTCCCACACCCCAGTCGGCACTCTTTAAAATCTCTGGCCTTAGCAAACTCTTCCCCAAACATCCCACCATTGCCCAATACAATTTAGGCCACCTGGATCCCGATCAACCCAGCGAAGTTGAGGCTATTTCTGGCTCATGCATGCTCTTTCGCCGTGAAGCCTATGGCCAAGGCTTTGATCTACGTTATTTTATGTACGCCGAAGACCTTGATATATGCCTGACCATTCGCCAAAAAGGTTTGCGAGGGTTTTATCAACCTCAAGCCGTGATTACACATCATCATCGTGGAAGTAGTTCCAAGCGCTGGGTGAAAAGCACGTTTCATTTTTATTATTCCGCTTATCTGTTTTTTCAGAAACACTACGCCAACAAAATGAACCTTTTAACCAAAACGATGATCGTTGCAGGACTGATCCTTGCCACAAGTGCTGCACTTATAAAAAAATGGCTACAAACTTTAGTGTCGAGGAACGCTAACCTATGAAATACCTCTCTGATCACATGCTACTACGCATTGCTCAAGGCTTCGCCCTTAGTACGGGTATCTTTTGTATTATCCAAGCCCTAAGAGTTTTTGTCTTTGCATCGTACCCCGTTGAACCGATTCAAGGTCGACTGAGCAAATTGATTCTTTCACAATCCCTCACCGATAAACTCTCGAAACCCAAAGAGATGCCCTATGACCTCGAAAAGCTTTATCGCTCCACGTGCCTTCAATTGCCCGAAACACAAGAAGAACGGATCAACAAAGCGAACCAGCAACGCACTCAATCACCCAAATCTTACCTGCAACACTTAGAGGAAGCACGTCAAAAGCGTGCTGACCAACACACCTCTTTGGACCAGTACGATATTGATGGTATTATTTGGAGTCACACCAACACACCTTTAGTTATTCTTAAAAACAAACAGACGGGTCGCCGCCTGTATCTTAAACAATCGGCACATTTGAAAGATTGGCTGATTCATAACATTCAAAAAACGTCGGTGCAATTTCGACTGCTCGATGACCCAAGTGTTATCAAAACGCGTCACCTCCAAAATATCAAAACTTCTAATCGATAAAGGCTACGCCCATGAACATCTTAAACCAATACCCTTATTTAGCGTTTGACTTCGACTCCACCATCGTCACGATGGATGTAGACTGGGGACAGGTCAGACAAGACTTGCTTAACTTTCTTCGCAATAACTACCAATTCGATGGAGACTCTTACCCCATTCATCAAATGATTGATGTTGCCAGCGAAAAACACGGCCCCGAGGTAAAACAAGAAGCTCAAATCCTTATGCAAAAACACGAGAACAACTGTTCGTTCACCAACAATCAGCCCTTGGTGAATTACCTCTTGCAAACCGATCAACCTTGGGCCATTTTGTCCAACAACTGTGCCTCCACTATTGAACGTATTCTTAAAGACATCTCTTTACAACCTTCGCTCACCTTAGCCTTCGAAGATATTGCACAATTCAAACCTCACCCCGATGGGATTCAAATTATTCTGGATCATTTTTCGATCCAACCAAACAGCTTAATTTTTTCGGGAGATAAAATCACCGACCAACAAACAGCCGAGGCTTGTCAAGTTTCTTTTGTATATGTGCAAGACCTCCCTCAGGAGCCAATATCATGATAGCCCCCAAGAGTGGGGCCATTGTTTTGGCCGGAGGAACCAGCAGCCGTATGCAAGACTACAATCAACCGAAACAATTTTTACCCTTGGGCGATCAACCTTTAATTGCCCACAGTTTGCAACAATTCGATCGTCACCCATGGATTCAACACCTGGTGGTCGCTATCGCCGACGGCGAAGAATCGCCTTATATTGATCTTTTGCGTGCCATTCCTTTAAGCCGACCTTTGCAGGTGGTAATTGGAGGCACCACACGCCAACATTCTTCGTTCAACAGTTTACAAGCATTGCATCACCTGGATAACGATATTGCACTTGTGGCCATTCACGACGCGGCACGACCCTTTATCTCTCAAGATATGATTTCGCAAGGCTTAGATCTAGCTCACAAACATGGCGCGGCCGAACCATCCGTTCCTGTCACCGACACCATTGTGCGCCAACAGGGCGCAACAATCGCAGAAGCCCTGAAGCGCGACGAACTTGTCGCTGTGCAAACGCCTCAATGTTTTCAATTTGATCTGATTTGGCAAGCTCATCAACAAGCCCAAACACAGAGCATCACCGACACTAGCGATGATGCCCTCTTAATTCATCGTTTAGGATATACGGTTCACTTGTTTGAAGGTAGTTTAGATAACTTTAAAGTTACCCACCCCGATGACTATGCCAAAGCCAAGGACTACGCCGCCTCCAGAACTCGCCCGTGAGCTTGCGCGCCCCTCAAGCTCTGGCGTCAAAGAGGAGTCAATACGACCAAGCTGCTCAAATAAGTCCATCATTAAGCGATCTTGAATACCTAAATCGAGACCGTTGCAAAATACACCCTCAAAAACACCTCTCCAGTAAAATATACCCATACCAAATTCAGGTAATTTTAGAGAAAAAGAGGCATAGGAATAGAAAATTGAACGCATTGAAGCGTATCGTGGCCAGTATGGGGTTTGACTATTCAAAACCAACAATATCACCCAAACCAGAATAGCGGCTAAATCTCGTATCTTTGAATATATTGAAGTGTTTTGTAACGTTTAAGATAACGCGACGACGCTTTTTGCCGGTCGCTGTTGATTGGCTTGTTATATTGCGGACTAAGACTATACCACATACCTTCAATGTTTAACTTACCTGGCTATCATTGATTTTTTTGAATTGCACTTAAACTTGATTTTTTACTTTTATTTGGCTGGCACCATTCATGGCACTGACTATTTGTGTAGCGTTGCTTTTTTTATTTGGCACTTCTCATTAATGCACCAAATAAACTAAAAGGTATCAAACGATAAATGAATTTTGTTTTGACTTTAAAGTACTTTTTATTGTTTACAATATAACGTTTGAGTTAACTGGCCTTTTTATACAGAGCATAGCGAAGCGGTACGGCATATAAAAAGGCTAGGTTGGACGACTTGTTATGTGTTTTCATTTGGTTGCACCTGGATTACCTTGCGTGTGTAAAGTAATAATATAGCAGTAGCGATATCAATTAACACCCAAATTTCTTTAGGAAAATGTATTTTCAACAATGGATTAAAAAGTATTGCCACTATTCCGTACACCCAAGGTAATGTTTCATGTTTTCGCTCATAAGTAATAAAAGATGCCCATGCAAAAACACCGCACACTATTAACCGAAGAAGCATGTAATAGCCATATGGTAATGGTGCAGCACCAATAAAGAGCAGTAATGCAACAATATATATAACTGGGTTTGGCATACTTATTCTTTGGATATTGCTCATTTGTTATTCTCCTTTTTACACATAACTATTTATTAAGGTCATAATTATTATTATGATTCAAAATATAATTACCCCCATCCAAAAATAGAAAACAAAAAACACAAAAATCCCAACTGCTATAATGGTTTCAACAAAAAAAACCTTTTCACCCAATGGGTAAAAACACCAAAGGTAACCAAACTTCTGTGCTTATGAATATTTTAAACTATAAACTCAACCTCCACCAACGAACTTCTAACTGCCCGTACAGGCTTGTTAGCACCCGCACATTATAATGCAATCACTTAGCCTTGATAATAAAAGGCCATTGACCCCCACTTCCCTGCTTTAAATAGCAATACTGCTCTTAAAGTTTCAACTTTTATCAATACCTTACTACTAACTCAACACGATGGATCTCATAATATCCCTGATGATTTGTATATTGAGACAGAAACAAATATAGCAGCTACATATTCAAAAGTATTTTCTTCAGTAGGCCATAAAAAACACTCTGACATGATGACTAATAAAAATATACCTTATAGGGTATGGTACGATATAGATGTGCTTGATTGATTCATAATTATAGTCATAGATGAAAGATAATAAAGGTTCGATTTATATGAAAATTGCTATTCCTTGGGAAGCTTTGACTGCAGAGACACGTATTGCGGCTTCACCTGATTCGGTGAAAAAATTAACGACTCTTGGGGCAGAGGTTATGGTCGAAAGTCAGTTGGGACAGCATTTGGGTTGGTCTAACGAAACATTTACATTGGCTGGAGCCAAAGTTATCGACGACCGCCAGGAGCTTTTAGCGCAGGCCGATATTGTTTTACGGTTGCATCCTTCCCCATCCGATGAGATTGCGCTTGTGCAAAAAGGGGCTTGGCATATCAGCTATTTGAGTCCTTTTGATCAGCAAGAATTGGTTCAAGCTTTGGCAGCTCAAGGTGTGACCTCTGTTAGCATGCAAATGATCCCTCGAACAACACTGGCTCAAAAAATGGATGCATTGAGTTCGCAAGCTAATTTAGGTGGTTATATGGCGGTTATTTTAGCTGCAGAGGAGTCGCCAAAGATTTTTCCGATGATGACAACCGCGGCTGGAACCATTTCTCCAGCCAAAGTGTTTGTAATTGGTGTTGGTGTTGCTGGTCTGCAAGCGATTGCAACGGCTAAACGTTTGGGAGCACGAGTCGAAGCTTATGACACGCGTCCTGTGGTCGAAGAGCAGGTTCAGTCGTTAGGCGCCAAGTTTGTCAAAATTGATGTGGGCGAAACGGGGCAAACCGCCGGAGGTTACGCCAAAGCTTTAACCGAGAAGCAACTACAGATGCAGCGCGAAGCCATGGCCAAAGTGTGCGCAAGCAGTGATATTGTTATTACAACGGCTCAAGTATTTGGACGCAAACCGCCTGTGCTTGTGACCGAAGAAATATTGGCCTCAATGCAACCTGGTTCAGTGGTTGTTGATATGGCGGCCGAAACTGGCGGCAATGTGGTTGGTTCTAAGCCTGATCAGTTGATTGATGTGAATGGGGTAAAAATTATTGGCTATGGGAACTTGCCAGGGCGTGTGCCCTTACCCACAAGTGAGATGTATGCATCTAATCTTTATCATTTTGTATCTCACTTTTGGGATAAAGAGGCTCTCAAAATATCTTATGTGGCTGATGATGAAATTATGTTGCAGGCTGTGCTAACGCACCAAGGCCAAGTTGTACGAACTTTTGACTAAGGAGAAACGCAATGGATGCGCAAACGATTATTTTTTTAGCGTTCATTTTGATGCTGTCGATTTTTTTAGGATTTGAATTGATTGTTAAGGTTCCTTCCACTTTGCATACGCCTTTAATGTCTGGCGCAAATGCTATTTCGGGAATTACCTTGATTGGTGCAATGGTGGCCGCGGGGCAAACCTCTGGGTCGAAATGGAGTGTGATTTTAGGCACTTTGGCGGTTGTGTTTGCTACCATCAATGTGGTGGGAGGCTACCTTGTTACACATAGGATGTTGTCGATGTTTAAAGCCAAAGAAGCGTAATCTTTATGTTAAGTAAGAGGAAATAAGTAATATGTCGATGAATATTGTGATTAGCATAGTGTACTTGGTCAGTGCTGCTCTATTTATTTTAGGGCTTAAAAAACTAGGTAAACCTCTCACCGCACGTAAAGGCAATTTGCTTTCAGCTTTAGGTATGTTTTTAGCTGTTATTGTAACCTTGCTACATCAAGATATCTTAGATTATCGTTGGATTGCCTTAGGGGTTGTTGTGGGTAGTCTTATAGGCACAGTAGTTGCACGTATGGTAGCAATGACGGCCATGCCTGAAATGGTGGCGCTGTTTAATGGTTTTGGAGGTTTGGCTAGTTTGTGCGTGGGATGGGCCGCTTTTGAGCAAGGAAGCTTAAATGATCCTTTTACCGCAGCTATGGTGTATTTGGCTGTTTTGATTGGTGCGTTAACTTTCACGGGAAGCTGCGTGGCTTGGGGCAAGCTCAGTGGTATAGTCGCTACACGTCCCATCACTTTTTGGGGACAGCGCTTTGTGAATTTTCTTATTTTAATGGCGCTATTAGTTTTGGGTCTGATATTTGCTCAAAACCCTCTGCAGAATCCTTGGATATTTTACGTGGCCTTATTGCTTGCTTTAGGTTTAGGCAAAGGAATGGTATTGCCGATTGGTGGCGCTGACATGCCAGTTGTCATTTCGTTATTGAATAGTTATTCGGGCTTAGCAGCAGCTTCTGCTGGATTTGCACTTCAAAATAATTTACTTATTGTATCGGGAGCTTTAGTTGGAGCTAGTGGTCTTATCTTAACAACTATTATGTGTAAGGCAATGAATCGCTCTTTATCGAATGTTTTACTTGGAGGTTTTGGTGGCGGTAATTCTTCTGGGTCAAAGGGAAGTATCCAACAAGAGGCCAAAAGTGTTAGCCCCGAAGATGCTTATTATGTGCTCGAAGCCGCTCAAACTGTTGCAGTGATTCCTGGTTATGGTTTAGCTGTGGCTCAGGCTCAGCATGTGGTGCATGAATTAGGTAAGATTCTCGAAGACAATGGCGCCGAAGTTGTGTATGCAATTCATCCAGTGGCAGGCCGAATGCCTGGGCACATGAATGTGTTGTTGGCCGAAGCCAATGTGCCTTATGAGCAGTTGATTGATATGGATGAAATGAATGACAAAATTGCATCTGTCGATGTAGCTCTTGTGATTGGGGCCAACGATGTGGTGAATCCTTCGGCACGTGAAGATGAAAGTTCACCTATTTATGGCATGCCTGTGATCAATGTTGATCATGCCCAAACCGTGTATGTACTCAAACGCTCGATGGCCTCAGGGTTTTCGGGCCTGGAAAATCCCCTCTTTTTCAAAGACAACACGGCGATGATTTTTGGTGATGCCAAGCAAACCTTGCAAAGTCTTGTGGCGGAATTCAAAAAATCTTAAATCTTCTTTTTTAGGCCTGAGCTTCAACTTGCACTTGGTACAAATTAAAGTCTTGACCTGTATGTAGGGGGCTAGATTTCTCTTAAAGTCCCTGGATGAGCTGTTGGTTCCTCGGGCTCTTTGGCTGAGGCTTAGAATCCCCCCCCCCAAAAAAAAAGGCTCATAATCGGACTCACCTTACCACCGTTGTAGCGCTTTATCTTGTGAAGAGCTCGTAAGGGTGTTGACCTTCGCCTAAGGCAAATCGTAAAAGAGCTGTTTGGGCTTGAAGCCATACCGCTTCGGAGCTTTGGGGGTCTGTGAGTGCTGTTGTCCAAAAGGCTATAGTGTTTTCGACACCGCCAGGTCGTTGAGAGCATAGCTGGGGCAGTTGCCATTCGGCAGGGTCGATTTGACCGTCTTCGATGATATCGCCTGTCACTCGAATGTAGCGAGTGGGCTTTTTCCAGCAAAGGTCGGCACTGCCTTCTTCTCCAAACAGAAGTGTGGCACTTTCAAAACGGGTTTGAGCCATATGGATGAAACGCTCAATATAGGGATCGTGATGCAAGGTTAAAATGGCATGGGTTGCTTTGTAAGGATTGACGCATTTTTCGATGGTATGCAAAAAGCTGCGGAAGCCAAGTTGATTGCGTAACTTGATCAAGGGCCGATAAAAAGGATAAAGTTCACAAGCATCCCACAGGACTGGGTGGTATTTTTGATCGATAGGCAGTTTGTGGGTTTTGCTGGCTTGAAAAAGTTGTTGCTCCGTGGCGCCAAACTTGGGGCCTAAACGATCCACGCCTCCAATGACCACGGGAATACCTTGTTTCACCAACGAACAGGCGGCTAAGGAAGATAGGGCAATCGAGCGCTTTTTGCCATCAAATGGGTTGGCGAGTAAAAGACTCATTTGTTGGGACCAACGATCTTGCGGCGGAAAACGATCTTCCCAGGCATCAAGAAAACCTTTGAGCTCGTCGGCTGTGGTGGTTTTTCGTCGCATCATCAACAACAAGGCCCCTAGCTGGGCGTCGCTAAAAATATCTCCGTCGATCAAGGCTTGCATTAGATTAAACGCTTCTTGACATGTGTAATCACGATTTGACTTTGGCCCATTGCCTATGATTTTAAGAAATTTAACGGCCTTTTCCATAAGAGCCATTGTACTGTAAGGGATCTTCTTCTGCCAAGACTTATCACTCAAGAGAATAGCCTAACCGTAACTTTGCTTGACAAAGGCTGTGCAATTAACTATGATTAAGAATTTAAGACATGGGAACAGATATTACTCCCTGCAAGCAGGGTTAATATAGAATTGAATCAGTACAAACATAAAGGAGAAGACAATGGTCTTTACGTTACCTGATCTTCCTTATGATTATAATGCGCTTGAACCTCATTATAATGAGGAAACACTGCGTGTTCATCATGGCAAACATCATCAAACTTATACCGATAAGTTGAATGCTGCAGCTAAAACAGCGGGTGTTGCTGGTCAAGCAATTGAAGACATTTTGACAAGTCTAAATAGCATTGCAGATGACAAAAGAACGGCTGTGATTAACAATGGTGGGGGCTATTACAATCACACATTTTTTTGGGAGTCTATGGCTCCTAATGGTGGCAGTGCCCCTGAAGGAGCTTTGTCCGACGCAATTACGGGTGCTTTTGGTTCATTTAAAGCGTTTCAAGAAACGTTTAGCACCAAGGCGGCTACTCACTTTGGATCTGGCTGGGCCTGGTTGGTGGTAAATTCTCAAGATAAGTTGGAAGTGACCACCACTCATGATCAAGTGTGCCCTTTGTCGTTAGGACAAACACCTTTGCTCACGATTGATGTGTGGGAGCATACCTATTACTTGCAATACAAAAATGTGCGTCCAGATTGGATTAAAGCTTTCTGGAGTGTTGTTAATTGGGATAAAGTGGCTGCACGTTTTAAAACATCCCCAAGAAAAGTTGTTAACTAAAGAAAGGAGTCTCCTATGGGAGTATTAGTTGGAAAGCAAGCCCCTGAGTTTGATGTGAAAGCGGTTGTCAATGGTAATGAAGTTGTCGACTCTTACAAGTTGTCGGATTTGAAAGGAAAGCATGTTGTGCTTTTCTTCTATCCTTTGGATTTCACCTTTGTTTGCCCTACGGAGTTGCATGCATTTCAGTCCAAATTGGCGGATTTTGAAAAACGCAATGTTCAAGTTGTGGGTTGTTCTGTTGACTCATGGTTTTCTCACGTGGCTTGGTTGAACACACCTAAAAACAAGGGGGGTATCGAAGGTGTAACTTACCCTATTCTTTCGGATTTCAATAAAGAGATCTCTAAAGCTTATGATGTTTTGGTTGATGGATTAGCTGCTTCTTATCGTGGTCTTTTCTTAATTGATACTGAAGGCGTTGTGCGCCATCAAGTTGTGAATGATCTTCCTTTGGGTCGTAATATTGATGAAGCTTTGCGTATGGTTGATGCCCTGCAGTTCTTTGAAAAGAACGGCGAAGTTTGTCCTGCTAACTGGAAAACAGGCGAAACATCTATGAAACCTAATCAAGAAGGTTTGGAAGCTTATTTTGCAAATGCTTAAAAGAGCTCTCCCTGAAGCAATAAAAAAGCCCCTC
>CAZMGY010000009.1:0-23803 GCA_964565945.1 uncultured bacterium | reverse complement strand
TCATATACTTCGTCAAATAAATATTCTAATATCTCTGCATTGTAAGATTCGCCCATAGGTTGATGAGAGGCGATAACGTCGACAACGAGTTTTTTGGTATTCCAGATGGAGTGGTTTTGGTCTTTGGCCCAATGCTTGCAGCTTTTGTAAATTTTAAGAAGTTCTTGTGTTGGGGCTCCATTTTCTGCATAGAGATGAGCTAGCCAAACTGGGGGTAGTTTGGTTGTTTCTTTGGCATGATGAATGATTCTTTTACGAAGTTCGCGTGGCCAAGGACGAATATTTGAAAGCATGTCTAAGAAAGACCGTAGGGCTGATATACGACCATCGTCTTCGAAAACTTCTTGTATGTAAAAGCTGAACTGCCCTATTTCGTAGCTAGAAACAATGTAGTACTGAAAGATTTTTTCAAGACCAGAACGATAGTACAGTTCCATAACATTGCTGATATCGGCTTTAAGACTGTGGTGTTCAAGCAAAAATGTTACAAATTGTTCGCGATCTCTTTTGGTTTCAACACTACTTATGGCATAGGTGTTGATGAGGATATAGCGCTCTAACATAGAGAGGCCTTTGCTTGTTGTAGTAGGGCTGTTGAGAAGCTTCCTAATGCTATAGGATGAGTGGGTTTTGTAGTATTCGTGCATGTCCCGGCCTGAAAATAAGAGCTGGTTTAGAATGTTGAGCAAAATAAGGGTTTGGTTGAGCGACAAGTTGTTTTTTTGTTGCCAATCCAGCACCAACTGCAATGTTTGGGCTTCGTTCGTTGGGATATGATTATTTCCATGGTTCTCAATGTGCTTGAGAAATCTATTGATGGCTTGGGCGCTATTTTTATCAATGGCTTTGCGTTTAAGAAGGTCTTCTAAGAATTTTCGTTGTAAGCCAAATTGAGAACAAAGATACTTTTTGTTTTGTTCTTCGATAGTCTTGCTAATGCGACCTTTGAGGTTTATTTTTGTATTTTCAGTGATTGCAGAGTCTAAACCAGGAAAGAAGATGCGAATGACGAACAAGATTGCGAAGGCAATGGGAGCATTGACGGGGAGGGCTCCACTAGTTGTGGTGAATAAGATAAGGACCAAGATAATCAAGAGGTCAAACACAAATGTGCTGATGAAGTAGCCCGCATAATATTGAAACCTGGACCCAAAGATTTTTAACTTTGCGCGAAAAGGCTTATTTTTCATGCTTGTTGAGGGGAGAAAAAGAGCCGCATCTGTTTTTCCAAAACGAAACTTTTCTGAAGGAAGTTCTTTGTCATCTTTTTTGATGAGTTTGTAAGGTTTTGCTGCTTCTGTATTGTTTTCTTCGAAGATTAAACCTTCTTTGAGATTTTCAATCTCTTCAATGCTAATTTCTGAAAATTGAGGGGAACTAAAAAATAATGCGGATGCCTCTGATGAGGATGATTTGGGTCGGCTTAAGTGGAAGCTAGAAGGAGCCGCAAGTCCCCAACATGTGTCTGTTGCGAACAGTAGTATGATAAGATTCCATAAAAGTGTTTTTTTCATTGTTTTCTAATCGTATATTTACTGTTTAGATAGATGCTCTCATATAGACTGTTATAGTACCCTTTAAAAATTAAGTGCATATGTGTGAATTATGAAGATTGTGTTAACGTATTTGGGCAATTTAATGCTTTCTAATGTTTTTCAAAATAATTTGAGACTATTCTTTGTCGAGGGCTCGTGTCTAAAAATGAAGGAAAAAAACTTGCATAAACAATGCGAGAAGATTACAATGATGTCCTATGCAATATATTGAACAAGTTTCAATAAACAAAGTTTTTTCGGATTACTTACCAGAAGTTCACTGCCCGCAAGATGGTTCTGTTCCGAATGTGGCTTGGGGACCGCCCATTTGGGTGGTGAGTGATCTGGATCAGTACTATGTAATTGACGGAAAACAACGGCTGATAAATGCTCAAAAATTAAATCTAAAGCAGATAGATATTGTTTCTATTGGGTCTAAAGTTAACGAATTTGTTGATTTAAAAAAATCTCTCCATTTGAATGCTTTTTCGATGTCTTTTTGGGATTGGGCACATTTATTTCGTCAAAAATGTGGTTCATCCCTGAGTTTAAGGAATGTGAAAGATGATTTATGGGATGCGTATGCCACGTCTTATTTGGGTGACAAGGACAAAGAGTACGCCGATTTTTTAAGTCAAGCGGAACAATGGATTTTCGAAGAGGTTTTTAAGAGGACCCTTAAGGTTGAGCAACTTTTGTATGTGGATTTGCACGATAACCTGCATCGCGATGCGTGGGTGCGATTGATGCTTGGACTTAAAATGAATCATAACGAGTTAAAAATTTGGATGCAATACGTGGACCATATTTGCCAAAGAGAAGTGCTGTCTTTGGAACAACTATGGCAACAGTTAGGTGTTGATTCGATTTTGAGTCAAAATTTTCATGAACGGGTGCGATATCGGCATATTTTTGAGGAATTGTGGAAGCGACGCTTTCCCATTCGTTATGAGGCCGAAGAAAAAATAAGGCAACTTTACCTGAATTTGAAAGCTCCCAAGGATCTTGCGATTCAGTTGCCTAAAGATTTGGAAGGTGATCATTTGATATTACAACTCAAGGCCTACAGTGTGGATCAATTGGATGAGTTGCTAGTATGGATTGATGAACATAAGGATCTGTTAAATGACTTCTTTGAGTGGATCTGAGTTTAGGCCTACTTTGGTGTTGATACAAAAAGAGGCGGAACCCTACGCTTATACTCAAGAGATGTTGAATCGTCTAGATGTGTATCAACCAGAGTATGTGGTGGTTGAGAATGATGGAGAGGCTGCACGTGTTCTAAATAGTAAAAAAAAATACAAGCATGTTTATTTGCATGTTAATAAGGGTGCCTTTATTCGCAAAAAAACATTTGGCCAAGATTGCACGAGTTTTGAAGAGGCGTATTGCTTAGATCATGTAACAGGGTGTCATTTTGCATGTGTCTATTGTTATTTGCATTCGTATTTGAAAAATGAATCCTTGGTGCGTATTGCGGTTAACATTGAAGATTTGTTTCGAGAACTTGACGATTTAACTCGAGACAAAGAGAACTTGTTTATCAGCACTGGAGAGCTGAGTGATAGCTTGCTTTTTGAACCGATTACTGGATTTAGTCAACATTTGTACTCATTTTTAAAAACACGTCCGTATATTTCTATGGAGTTGCGAAGCAAGAGCCGTTACGTTGATTTTTTGGATCAAATTGAACCTTTGGAACATATATATTTAACCTGGACTTTGAGCCCTCGTGATGTGATTCGTAAATACGAGTTAAAAACATCTTCTCTAGAGGAGCGTGTTGCGGCTTTACGGCGCTGCCAAGAGGCCGGGTTTTCGATAGGAATTATTGTCGATCCGATGATTCACTACCCAGGTTGGAAAGAAGGTTACACCGAAATGGTGGATTATGTGGCCGAGCAGTTGGATGTTACGCGTGTGCAGCGGTTGTTTGTAGGGTCCTTCCGTTATATGAAGGGGATGGATCAAGATATTCAAACTAAGTTTCCTAAAACAGATTTATTTACGAGTGAATTTGTGGTGGCTAGAGATGGGAAATACCGTTACTATAAACCCTTACGTGAGCAAATGTATCGCTTAGTTCGGGATCGATTCGCAATATATCAGAAACCGATTTCCTTAAGTATGGAGTTTCCTGAAACATGGACAAAGTTGCTAGGTTCATAATCTATGGGCTTTGGGGGTTAGGGTTTAGCCCTTTGTTGTGTGCAAATTCAAACGATCAAGTCAATATCGATACAGTGCAGAGGGTTATGCACTTACTGGATCAAACCTACGTGGATCCTGTTTTGATAGAGGATTTATCTCAGGCGGCCTTGCAAGGACTTTTTTCGACTCTTGATCCTTACAGTGAATATATGACGGAACAAGAGTATCAAGATCTTTTGAAAGAACAAAAAGGTGTGTTTGCAGGGGTTGGGGTTGATCTTGTTACGCGAGATCAATTTCATGTGGTGGTAACTCCTTTGTTTGGGTCTCCTGCGGAGTTGTCGGGCATTAAAGCTGGAGACCGTTTGATTCGCGTGAATGGGGTTTCTGTTTTGGGGTTTCCCATTGATACAGCTGTGCGCATGATTCGAGGTTTGCCAGGAACGCCTGTTAAGCTTACGTTTTTGCGTGATGGACACGAAATTGACTTTTTACTTTATCGTGGATTAATTAAAACTCGCCCTGTTCGCGATGAATGCCTTATTGAAGGACATATCGGTTATTTGAAAATTACCCGCTTCAAAGAAGGTGTTTTTGAGGATGTTCGGGATCAGTTGCAGCGTTTAATGGCGCGCAATATTTCGGGATTTATTCTGGATTTAAGAAACAATCCAGGAGGCCTCTTGACAGAGGCGGTTAAAGTTGTCTCCTTGTTTTTGAAAAAAAATAAAGTTGTGGTTCGCGTCAAAGGACGTGATCGTTCCTCGGAAAAAAAGTATCGTGTGAGCGCGGATTCACTTGCAGTTCAATTGCCTTTATGTGTTTTGATTAACGAAGGAAGTGCCAGTGCGGCTGAGGTGGTTGCTGGAGCCTTTCAGGATTATCAACGTGCGACTGTGATTGGGCAAAAAAGTTTTGGAAAGGGATCGATTCAGACCCTTATTCCTTTGCCTCAAGGAGGAGCTGTTCGTTTTACGACCCATCGTTATGTTTTGCCTTTAGGCGATTTGGTGGAAGGTCAGGGAATTATTCCCGATTTGGCTGTATCCACACCAGAGATGGAGCAAGTTTTTCGTATTGATTTAAGACAGATCAAACGTTCTGACGGAGATATGATTCAAATGTCGATGAACCAAATTGACGATGCGCAACTCAAAGCTGCTATTGAAGATTTACTTCCTTAATTCTAGGACGGTTGCGACAATATTGTCTGTGTCGAGGCCATGTTCTTTGTAGAGTTCAGAAGGTTGTCCTGAATAACTGAATCGATCAATACCAAGTGCTTTAAAGCGAGGGGCCAGCTGATGGTGAGTGAGTACACTTGCCACAATGCTGCCGAGACCTGTATCGACATGATGATCCTCGATAGTGATGATATGTCCTGTGTCTTTGGCGGCAGAGATAATAGCTGCTTCGTCACAGGGGGCTAGCGATCCCATATTAAGTACACTTACCAGACAGTTATGAGTTTTTTCTAGTTTTTTAGCAGCCTCCAGAGTGTAGGCCAATAGAGGACCATAGGTGATAAGAGTTGCTTGATTGCCTTCTTTGAGTAAATCGGCTTTGCCAATTTCAAACTGGTAATCTGAGCCGAAATAAGGCTGATTATCTTGGTTGGCAATCACGGGTGTTTTGGCCCGCCCCATGCCGATGAAAACATTTCCATAGATGCTTGCGGCATAACGGACCATGTGATCTGTTTGGTTAGGATCGGCTGAAATAAGAATTTGATAGCCAAAAACATTACGTAAGAGTCCGACATAGTCAATGCTTTGATGCGTGGGACCGTCTTCTCCAACGCTTAAGCCTAAGTGCGTGCATACGGTTTTAATATTGGTGTGGTTAAATCCATTGAGACGTTGTTGGTTATAAACTTCATCGACGCCAAACACCCCAAATGTTGAAAAGAACACTTGAAAATCTTCTTTTGACATAGCGCCTGCCACAACCGCTGTGTTATGTTCTTGAATACCTCCTTCGAAGAAGTAGTCAGGCGACGTTTTGCGAAAGGGCGACATTTTGACGGAGCCTTCGAGGTCGCAAGAAAACCCAACGATTTTGGTTGTTTCTTTCTCGGAGTTGTTAAGCTTGGCAAGGTCATTCAAAGCTGCACCATAAGCCGAACGATTGTCGGTGAATGCGTCCACATTATAAACAATGGGCTGTCCAAGGTTAATATTAACAGTAGGTTTTTGAGCTAGGGCTGCCACCGAAGATTTATAAGCTAGTTTGGCTTTTTTATCTTGGAACTCTTTAAGTTTGTTAGGAAGCCCTAATTCTTCCATTGCCTGAGCGTGTTCTTCGATCGAGCAGGATTTGCCGTGAAAGTCGTAGATATCACTCATGAAAGAAACACCTTTGCCCATTATGGTGTGAGCCAAAATCACGGTGGGGGCTTCAGGGTTATCGATGTGATGTTGTTGAGCTTGTTGCAAGGCTTCGAGGATGGTTTGATTGTCGTGACCATCCCGCACTTCAAGCACATTCCATTGAAGAGCTTTGTAAAGAGCTGCTAAATCCTGATCCATAATATCGGATGTGGCACCCCCAATTTGCATGCGGTTAACGTCAATGATAGCCACAAGGTTGTTGAGTTTGTACTTGATTGCAAAACGGCAGGCTTCGGCAATTTGGCCTTTTTGTTGCTCACCGTCTCCCATAAAAACATAGACCGATTTAGCGATATTTTTTTTCTTTTGAGCTAAAGCGAGACCGCATGCGGCCGAAATGCCTTGACCAAGGTTCCCTGTGTTCCATTCCACTCCTGGGACGCCATCTTCGATATGACCAGAAAACTTAGATCCTGTTTTGCGAAAATTGAGAATCATCTCTTCGCGATCGAAAAAACCATATTGGCTCAAAACGGCATAGACGGCGGGGCTAATGTGACCATGACTCACAATAACCCGGTCTCTATTGTCCGATAAAACATTTTCGGGCGAAATATTACTGAACGCATAAGTCATTAGAAGTAGATTGAGTGAAGACATTGAGCCCCCTGGATGTCCGCAAGCCGCTAAAGACGTGCAATGTAGAATATCGCTTGTGCACTCTTGCCACATTGTTTCTAAGGTTTGTTGATCTTCTGTTGTGAGTTGTGGTGTTCTTTTTTCGAGACGAAGCACGGCTTCTATCCTTCCTTAATATCATAGGGTCCATTTATACCCAGGGGGCTTATTTTATGAATCCTAAAACTATACTGTTTTTAAATTTACTTGTCAAACTAGCACATCGATAAAGGTTGACCATCTTATCGAAAAGAATGAACGAAAAAGAAAGGGCGATAGCACTCATCAAAAGATCCCTGAAATGCTGTGAGTTTGAATGGCGATAAAAAAAGTATGGGACAAGCACACCCAGAGCCAGAGCCAGAGCTAAGAGTTTGGGTAAAATATTGATAGTCATATGTTCTTGTTTGGATGGTTATTTACTCTCTCAAATTCTTAGTTTGGATTATAGCGACCTGAATGTTTTTCGACAAGATCCATGCAGATGTTATTAGAGAGCAAAGTTCAAATTGCATTCTCAAAAAACCTATGATACGATGTGCGACATCACTTCATACTATAAACTAATAGGAGATAAGTCTTTGAGGGGCATTTTTATTTGCTGTGTTGTTTTATTGGGTGCCATTGCATCTTTATCTGCTCAGGAGGATGATCGTTCTTGGGTTAAAGCGATTAAATATACTGCTGATCAAATTGATTTTTCCCGTGAAACAAACCAAATTATCGGTCAAGGCCATGTGAAAGTGGAGTATAAAGATGTGGTGCTTACGGCGGACAAAATTGTGATCGATATGAACAAAAAGCAAGCCTTTGCCGATGGTCAGGCCAAGTTGAAAAAAGGCGATAAGGTGACTATGGGAGATAACCTTATTTACGACTTTGTGACCAAAAAGACTAATGTTGATAACACGCACATGGAAATGCCGCCATGGTTTGCCTGGGGGGCTTCCCTCGAACGTCATCCTGAAGGTGCGGTTGTGATTCATGGGGCCGAATGTTCGACCTGTAATTTGGCAAAGCCTCATTGGCGCCTTGAGACCAAAGAGTTGTTGATTTATCCTAATGACAAAATTGTGGCCAAAAATGTTGTTGTCTACATTGGCAAAATTCCAGTGTTTTATTGGCCGTATTATGCCCACTCTTTGAAACATCGTCGTGGTAAGTTTTTTTTGGTTCCTGGTTGTAATTCTGATTGGGGGACGTATGTTTTGAGTGGATATCGCTATGGAATTGGGGATCATCAGCATGGAGAGGCTTTGGTCGACTATCGTCATAAACGAGGTTTTGCTTATGGTTTAGATCACAAGTATAACACGCGAGACGTGAAAGGTTTGGCACGGGTTTACTATGTCAATGAGCGTGATGAAACGTCGCATACTGTGCGTGAAGACGATCGTTACCGATTCAAGTGGATTCATCGCCAACAGTTTTCAGATGAGCTATGGTCGGTGGTGGAGTGGCATAAGTTAAGTGATGCCAGTGTGATTCAAGAGTATATCGAAAAAGAGTTCGAGAATAATCCTGAACCCGAGTCGTATGTGTACACACAATATGATATGCCTCGTTCGGCAGCCAGTGTGCTTTTGAAACAAAAGACTAACAAATTTTTTGATACTGTTGAGTATGCGCCGCAGATCCGTTATCACACCAATCCGATTAACATTTCTCGCTTGCCACTGTATTGGAAAACCGAAGTGGAGTATGCCAATATTAATAAGGACTCTGTGACGAGCAATAATAGCACAAATCGGATAGATATTTTACAAGAGCTTTCGTATGCGAGGCGTTGGGGTTTTGTGGGGGTTAAGCCTTACATCGGGACACGCCAAACTTATTACAGCCATAATTTAGAACACGATGAAAGTGAGTTTCGTGGGGCCGTTTTGGGTGGTGTTACCTTTAATACAAAGCTTTATAGATCTCTGGATTATCACAGCGAAGTGTTGGATATCAATGGACTTAGAATTGTTCATGAACCGAGCATTGAGTACCGTTACCAGGGTGAACCCACCCTATTGTCGGAAAAAATTGAACAGTTTGATAGCAAAGATGATGTGAATTACGAGAACTTTTTTCAGATTCGTTTAGAAAACCGTTTGCAGACACGACGACGCAAACCGTCGGGGGCGCAAAATTGGAACTTGATCCAACATCGCCTTTACATCAATTATCATCCTCGTGGGCTCGAGTGGGGTGATGCCAAGCGCGATCTGTCTGAAATCTATCAAGAGCTTGAAATTCAACCATGGGATTGGCTAAGTTTGGATATTGAAACAATATTTGATCCTTATGAAAAACGTTACAACGAAATTGAAGCCGACTTGGTGTACACCAATACGGACAAAGAGTATTCCGTGAGTTTGGGGCATCATTATCTCCGAGATCGTAATGATGAACTTTCGACAAAGGTGCGCTTCAAAGCCATGGATAAATGGAGATTTCTTATCCGTAACGATTATAACTTTGAGACGAATCATATGAGCCGTCAGGAGTACACCGTTTTGCGCGATCTGCACTGCTGGACATCGGCCTTTACCTATGTCAAGAAACGCGATGAATCGGGATTTGAGAATGCATTGTGGCTAACCTTCCAGTTGAAGGCGTTTGATCATAATTATTAAGAATTAACACAAAGATTTCAGGGTTTTAGTAAGTCATAAAGGTCTCTATTTAGAGAGCTCTCCATAGGGTATAATAAGAATTTGCATTTTGTAAGAGGATATGGAGTCATGTTAACACAAGAGAGTGTTGAGCAAAAACAGAGCTCGATCGCTATTATGGGCTTAGGTTATGTTGGTTTGCCTTTGGCGGTGGAGTTTGCTCAGGCAGGGTTTCATGTATGGGGGATTGATACAATACGATCTAAAGTCGAAGACTTGAAAGCTAAGAAGAACTATATTCCCGATGTTGATTCGGAGCGCTTGGGGGAGTTAGTGGACGATGGATTTCTTATACCTACTTCGGATGTGAGTGTTTTGGCCGATGTTGATGTCGTGATTCTCTGTGTGCCAACCCCGCTTAATAAAATCTGGGAACCAGATATGGCGTTCATTTTATCGGCAATGGATGCGGTAGTTAAATATATGCACCCAGGTATGTTGGTTGTATTGGAAAGCACAACGTACCCAGGCACGACCGAAGAGGTGTTGGCGCCCATTATCGAAGCCCGAGGCTTTAAGGTTGGAGACGATGTTTTTTTGGCGTTTTCACCTGAGCGTGTCGATCCAGGTAATCAGCAGTATCAAACCCATAATATTCCTAAAATTGTTGGTGGATTGGGTGAGAAAAGCTTGCAGTTTGCCTCGATTTTGTACCGTCAAATTGTTGATCAAGTGGTGCCGGTATCTTCGCCAAGAGTTGCTGAAACAACCAAGTTGTTAGAGAACACGTTTCGGACGGTCAATATTGGATTAATTAATGAGATGGCTCTTATGTGCCAAAAGATGAATATTGATGTTTGGGAAGTGATTGATGCCGCTTCGACCAAGCCTTTTGGTTTTATGCCCTTTTATCCAGGACCAGGTTTGGGTGGACATTGCTTGCCTGTAGATCCCCTGTATTTAGCATGGAAGGCCAAGTTTCATAACTTTGAAACGCGCTTTATTCATTTGGCGGCCGAAATCAATCGTTCGATGCCTCATTACGTTGTTGCTCGAATGGCGGATCTCTTGAATGATCAGGGCAAACCAGTTAGGGGGTCGTCGCTGCTTGTGTTAGGGGTAGCGTACAAAAATGATGTGGATGATTTGCGCGAGTCTCCTGCTTTGGATGTGATGGAGATTTTGGCCGAAAAAGGTGCCGAGATTATTTATGCCGATCCTCATGTTCCAGAATTGGACTTTTTAGGAGAAATAAAACATTCCAAAGAGTTAACATCGAGTCTGATGCAATCTTGTGATTGCGCTGTAATTATGACGGCACATAGTGCTTTTGATTACGAACGTTTGGTTGCTGAGATTCCTGTGTTGCTCGATATGCGCAATGCCACGAAGCATGTTCAGTCTGAACGAGATCATGTGTATACTTTTTAAGGAGAGGTCTTATGTCATTTCGATTAATAGATGGAAAAAAAATCTCTCAAGATATTATGGACGACTTGGCGCAAGAGGTTAAGGCTTTTGAAGCAAAACATAGCTTTGTTCCAGGTTTAGCGGTTGTGATTGTTGGAGATAACCCCGCCTCGTGGGTTTATGTGAATCGTAAAAAGAAAGCCTGTGAAGAGATAGGTTTTCAGTCTTGGGAACATGTTTTACCAGAAGATGTGTCGCAAGATGATCTTTTAAAATTGATTGAGCAGGAGCTTAATCAAAATAAGGACGTGCATGGAATTTTGGTGCAATTGCCTCTGCCCAATCATTTGAATGAAGGAACCGTGCTGTTGGCCATTTCTCCAGATAAAGATGTGGATGGGTTTCATCCGTTTAATGTGGGACAGATGACCATTGGCCAGCCGACCTTTTTGCCGTGCACGCCTTTTGGCATTTTTGAGATGCTCAAGCGATCGAATATTGCAACGGAAGGTAAGCATGTTGTGGTGATTGGTCGCAGTAACATTGTTGGTAAGCCGATAGCCTTGATTATGTTGCAAAAGGCCGCTGGAGCTAATGCGACGGTGACTGTGTGTCACTCGCGGACCCACAATATGGCGGAGATAACGTGTCAGGCGGATATCTTAATTGCAGCCATTGGTCAGCCTTGTTTTGTGACTCCCGAGATGGTTCGCCAAGGTGCCGTTGTGATTGATGTTGGCATTAACCATATTCAAACGGACAAAGGTTATCGTTTGGTCGGAGATGTTGATTTTGAGCGTGTGGCGCCTTTGTGTCAGGCGATTACTCCTGTTCCTGGAGGGGTTGGGCCTATGACGATTGCGATGTTGCTAAAAAACACGCTTAAAGCTGCCGAAATGTCCTTGAACTCATGAAATCGGTATGAACGTTTGTTGTGGCGAGAAATGGTTCGTGAGCAATTGGTGCGATGGGCTGTGTCTGTTCAGGAGGTTCTTGTGGCGATTGAGAATATTTGGATAAAGCTAGGAAGCTTGTAGCATATGAAAAAGCAATGGAGTGAGATTTAGGAACATTTTTCACATGAATCAAATCAGATGTATCAGGGGGGTATCATGACAAACTTAAAGCCGTTCATTGAGTTAGAGTATGAGTTTGTAGGAGATGATTTGATTTTGGAAAAGAGTGACTTTCAGCCACAAACAGGTGTGGCTTTGGAGGATCTCAGGCAAGAGGTGAGCCAATGTCAAAAATGTACTTTGTGCGATACGCGAACTCAAACCGTTTTTGGAGTTGGATCTATTAAGACAAATTTGATGTTTGTTGGGGAAGCTCCTGGCAAAGATGAAGATTTGAGTGGTCAGCCTTTTGTTGGGCGTGCTGGTCAACTTTTAACCAAAATGATCCAGGCGATGGGACTGGATCGAGAGCAAGTATTTATTGCGAATATTTTGAAATGCCGTCCTCCTGAAAATCGAAATCCAAACCTTTATGAAATCGAACAATGTTCGACTTATTTGAAGCAACAAATTATTCTTATCCAACCGAAGGTTCTATGTGCATTGGGCAGCTTTGCGGCCAAAACCTTACTGGAGACAGAGTCACCAATTAGCCGTTTGCGTGGTCAAATTCACAAGTATGAAGGGATTGATTTGGTACCCACGTTTCATCCAGCGTATTTGCTACGCAATCCTTCTATGAAGAAAAAGACATGGGAGGACTTACAATTGATTATGGAACTTCTTAAAAACGTCTGATGTATGTTTCTGTGGCGGTCAATAGACCGTTGTTTCAGTTGTTTTCTTACCAAGTTCCCCAAGAACTTGAGTCTTTGATTGTCCCTGGTGTTCGGGTGACAGTGCCTTTTGGGCGTCAAAGCTTAGTTGGATTTGTGATCAAGTGTTCGTCGCAATGCGATTTTGATCAACCCAAACATGTCAAAAAAGTTTTGGATTCAGTGCCCGTGATTCAAGATGAGTTGATGGATCTGGCGTTATGGATGAGTCAATATTATTGCACTCCCTTGGGTGTAATTCTATTTGCCATGGTGCCTCCCGACCTGAAAAAAGCTGAGGATTGGTATGCTGATGACACCTTAAGGTTGGCGATGTCTCGGGAGCAAGTGAATGAATGGATGGCGCGTCATTCTCGCAAAAAAAAACCTCAGCAGGTGTTGCGCTTTTTTTTAGAGCAGACTTTATGGACTTTGACCAAGCTTAAAGAAGTATGCTCAGTTAACGGACTTCCCTCCGAAGTCAAAATGCTTTTGAAGGAAGGTGTTTTGAAAATTGAAAATTTTGCTGGGTCAATTTTGGAAGCGGAACACCCTCTTAATCAAGAGCAGCAAAAAGCTTATGAACAAGTTGATCTTCAGGCGTATGGGGCGTATCTTTTGTATGGTGTGACGGGAAGTGGCAAAACCGAAGTTTATTTGCAGTTGATTGAAGATGTTTTAAAGCAAGGAAAGTCGGCGCTTGTTCTTGTTCCTGAAATTGCTTTGACACCTCAATTGTTTGCTCGTTTCGAAAAACGTTTTCCTGGAGCGGTGGCTTTGTTGCATAGTCAATTGAGTACGGCGCAACGTGTTCAAATGTGGTGGAAGGTTCAACGAGGAGAGTGCAGAATTGCTATTGGCTCACGTTCGGCTGTGTTTGCACCGATGAAGAAGTTAGGCCTTGTTGTTGTGGATGAAGAGCATGAGTCAACTTATAAACAGGAAGAATCTCCGCGTTATCATGCTCGAGATGTTGCTGTTATGAGGGTTATGAAAAATCATGTTCCGATTGTTCTTGGGAGCGCTACCCCATCTTTTGAAAGTTTTTACAATGTTGAAAAAGATAAATATACGCTGTTAACAATGCGACAAAGAGCTGGCCAAGGACAAGTACCGACCACTTTTTTGATTGATATGCGCTATGATCCTAAAAAAACATTTCTGTTGTCACGCTTGTTGTTTGAAAAAGTCATCCAATGTTTACAACGCCAAGAGCAAATGATCCTGTTCTTGAATCGTCGAGGAGCTATCCCAGCTTTGTTGTGTGAGTCTTGTGGGGACCATCAAATGTGTCCTGGTTGTGAAGTGGCTCTAACCTATCATGCCTCTTGCGACCAATTGCGATGTCACTATTGTGATTTTAGAACGAACGTTGAGTGGATGTGTTCGCAATGCCAATCACCTTTGAAATCGGTAGGGGTTGGCACTCAAAAACTCGAAGACGAAGTTAAACGTTTATTTCCTCAAGCCCGAGTGGCACGTTTAGATACAGATACGGCCAATCAAAAGGGTGCTATGGATCAAATCTTGTATGATTTGGAACAGGGACAAATTGATATTTTGGTTGGCACGCAAATGGTGGCGAAAGGCTTGGATGTGCACAATGTCACACTCATTGGCGTTGTTTATGCTGATACAGGGCTTTTTATGCCAGATTTTCGCTCTTCGGAGCGAAGTTTTCAACTGATTCATCAGGTGGCAGGTCGCGCAGGGCGTGGACACAAACCTGGGGAAGTGGTAATTCAGACCTATAATCCAGATCATCGCGCTCTCAAATGTGCTCTTAAAGGAGATTATGACACTTTTTACCAGCAGGAAATGAAAGAGCGGAAACTCTTAAGTTATGCCCCTTATGCACGCCTGGTCGAGGTCTTGTTACGAGGTGCTCATGAACAGGATGTGAGGCGTATCAGTTTGCAATTGGCACAAACTCTTAAAGCGGAAATGGCTAGATCTCATGGTGTTACGCTATTGGGGCCTTCTCCGATGCCGATCGCCAAAATCAATCATCAGTATCGATGGCACTTGCTGATTAAGTCGACTCGGAGGGATGTGTTGCAACGTCTTTTGCATAAAGTGAGCACTTTTCCTTTGAAAAAATCGAAGGTGAAAGTCTGGATTAATGTCGATCCTATTATGATGATTTAAGATTGTTTAAATTGGACTTATGCGAAATAATTTGAAAAATTGAGAGTTTTCCGTTATGATAAAATCTTTGAATGAATAGAAATAAGACAGTGGTGAAAGGTTATAATGATGTCTCTACGTACCGAGCGTGTATCTCAACAGGTGCAGCGTGAAATTAGTGAATTGCTACAAAAGGGTGTTAAAGATGCTCGGATAGGTTTTGTGACGATCACTTCAGTTGATATTTCGCGAGATCTTAAAAATGCCAAAGTTTACGTGACTATTTTGGCGGAAACGATCAAAAAACGCAACGAAACGTTCCGAGGACTCAAAAGTGCGAGTGGTTATATTTCGGGACAGCTTGCCAATCGGATGCATCTTAAATTTGCACCGCGCTTGAGTTTTTTGGAAGATAAAGGACAGCTTCACGCGTTCAAAATCGATCAAATTTTGCAGGATATTAAAAGACAAAATGGGAACTGAGTTGTTGCAAGCCAATGGTTTTCTTGTTGTGAATAAGCCCGAAGGGATAACTTCGCATGATGTGGTGGATCAGGTTAGAAAGCTGTTTCCCAAGCATAAAGTCGGTCATGGGGGAACCCTTGATCCTTTGGCCACGGGTGTTCTGGTGTTGGGGATAGGTCAAGGCACCAAACAACTGCAGTACTTCCTTAATGAAGATAAACAGTATTGTGCTGGATTTCGCTTAGGTATAGAGACCAATACACAAGATTCCACTGGCGATGTTATGGCTACAAAAGAGTCGTTTGAAGTGTTGCAAGACGATGTTGAGCGGGTATGTCATAATTTCAAAGGTGTGATTGAACAAATTCCGCCGATGTTTTCAGCCAAAAAACTTAAAGGTCAGCGTTTATATAAATTGGCTCGCAAAGGTATTTCGGTCGAAAGAGATCCCAAAAAAGTGACCATTCATTCCTTATACTTGAAAGATTTTAATGGCGTTGATGGTGCGTTAGACATTCAATGTTCGAAAGGGACGTACGTGCGAACCTTGTGTCATGATATTGGAGCAAGACTAGGTGTCGGTGCACACATGACATCCTTGGTTCGGACTCGCAGTGGGTCTTTTGCGCTTAAGGATGCGTATGATTTGGACATACTGAAGCAAATGTCGATGGAACAATTAATGGCTGTAGTGATAAACAAGGATGAGGTTTTATTTCAAGTGATTTCATGAAGATAGTAGTTTCTTTGCAAGCAATCGATGCGCATTCTATTGTTGTTGGTTTGGGCAATTTTGATGGCCTTCATTTGGGGCATCAATCTGTGTTAAAAACTGTTTTGAGCAAGGCTCAAGACCATCAATCGGCGGCCGTTTGTGTAACGTTTAAGCCTCATCCTAGGCAAGTTCTTAAACCGGAGCAGGAACCTTTTTTGATCACAAGCTTTGACCAAAAGGTCGCTGTTTTGGAGTCGCTCGGCTTTCCTTATGTGTGTGCGATTCCTTTTGATGCTACTTTTTCTCAACTTAGTCATGACGCATTTGTGCACAATGTTCTCTTATCTGGGCCGAAGGTGGCTGCTGTTGTGGTGGGATTTAATTTTCAGTTTGGGCAAAGGCGCCAAGGAACAACAAAGTATTTGACTCAGGCGCTAATGGCGAAAGGCATAGAGGTTATAGTTATCGATGCCTTCGAAATAAATGGTCAGGTGGTGAGCAGTAGTCATATTCGATCTGTGATCCAATCTGGCCGGATTGATCAAGCCGCGCAGTATTTGGGACGACCTGTGAATATTTCGGGCATTGTGGTTCAAGGATCAGCTCGAGGACGGCGGATGGGGTATCCTACGGCCAATCTAGATGTGAGCCAGGAAGTTTTACCTCCTTTGGGGGTTTATTCGGTGCAGGTGCATTATAAGCAAAATATTTATAATGGAGTGATGAATATAGGGAGAAGGCCCACTTTTGATGAAGATAGCCACAATATTTTTGAGGTGCATATTTTCGATTTTAATGAGCCGATTTATAATCAACTAATTGATGTTGATATTGTTTGTAAGCTTCGCGATGAGAAAAAATTTGCATCTCAAGAGGATTTGATGATCCAAATTGAAAAAGATTGCCAGTTGGCTCGAGAGCTTATTGGGTCTATAGACGGAAAGTGTCATGTTTAGATTGCAAAAGCGGCCAAAAATGAAAACCATTCTTGAACCTAAAATCAAAGTTGCTAAAAATAAGCTTGTCTAAAAATTAAAGTCTAAGTCACTCAAGTTACCCTGTTTTTTGAATCAAAAACGTCCAAACAGGCCTCATTTAGGGATAGGAATTGTACTAGCGATCTTTGTGTTAACGATTTGGGGTTTTATTAGTTATGCCAATATTTCCCCGAAAGTCGATAAGAATATATTTTTTTCAAGCACTGATCCCAATATGCAATCGGAGCAACACATTTCGAAGTTGTTTTTGCGCAAAGATTCCCAGCTTATTATTAGTGCTAAAGGTAAAATTAAGTCGAAATTGTACTTGCAACGGATGGCTCATTTGTCCAATACCTTGCAAGCGATGCCAGAGGTTGTTAGTCTTAAAAGTATTACACATGGTCCACTTGATTTTCGTCATGCGGTGACAAGTCCTTTATGGAAGCGTTTGTTGGTTGCTAATGATTTTTTATCCACCAATATCATTATGTTTGTTGAAGCCGATAGTTCAGGGGAATTTATTTCGAAAATAGAAACTGTGATTGATAAATACGCGCAAAAGGGTTTTGAGCTTCACATGTCAGGCATCCCTTATGTGGTGGAGCTGATTCGACGCAATTTGGGGCGTGATTTTAAGCTTTTCACTTTGTTAGCTTTCTTGATTTTTGGTTTAGTTATGTTTGTTTCCTTTCGTTCTATTTGGATTTTGCTAGGGACGTGGGTGGCTTGCACATGTGCTTTCTTGTGGACGTTTTTATTGATTACGGCTTTTAAGGTTTCGATGGGTCTATTAACCGCTAATTTGGTGACGATTATTATTGTGATTACCTTATCCCATATTATTTTTATGACATCCAATTGGCGCAGTTTGAACCGTGCCTCTCAGCGGAGTTCCAACGTATGGGAGGGTGTTAAAATGACCTTAAAGCCAGCATTTTGGAGCATGCTAACCACGTTTTTGGGTTTTTTAAGTTTGCTGTCTGTTCCAGCGAAACCTTTGAGAGAATTGGGTATTGCAGGAGCGATTGGAACTGTGACAGCCTTTTTAGCCGCCTTTGTGATATTTCCTTTTTTTCTTAAGTTTGTGCAGCCGCGTGAAAATTTGTCGGAAGACAAAGGCTTGGAAAAACACATTTTTAAGTTCTTTCAACGCAAGGAGTGTTATGTGGGGAGTGTTTTGGTGACCTTTACTCTTGTTATGTTGCCTGGCTTAAGCTTCATTAACACCGATCCTAGCATATTGTCTTTTTTTTCTCCTAACGAAGAAATCAACAAAGGTTTGCGCTACATCGATCGCAATGGTGGAAGTAGTCCCCTTTTGTTAGTGGTGCGAGACAAGTCGGGAGATGTGTTGGTGACGAAACAATCGTATGAAAAACTGTGGAATTTGCAAAAGGCTCTTGAATTTCATCCTTCTGTGGGTTCAGTGATGTCTTTGCCTGTCCTGATGGCGGAAGCAAAAAAACCTTTAACCTTCTTTTTAGCTTGGCAGTGGCTATTAAGAAAGTTAGAAGAACCACAGTTTGGGCGTATTGCACGAAGTTTTATCACTCAAGATCATCGACACGGATTGTTTTTGTTGCGTATGAATGAAATGAATCGGGTTGATAAACGTTTGGAAGTCGTGGAGCGGTTGAAAGAGATTATTTCGGCGCATGGGTTTATCTTGTACGAAATAGGTGGACTTTACTATTTGCAAGGTCAGTTGTCGCAGATGGTGGCTTCTAGTCTTATTTTTGGTTTGCTCAAGCTTTTGATGTTTTTCTTTTTGATTGCTCTTGTGATATCGCGCTCTTTGCCGATTACGGTTGCGATGATGGTGAGTTTATTTTTGATTCCGATAGCGATTTTAGGGTTTATTGGCATGTATCGGATTCCTCTGGATATTATTTCGTCTCCAGCATCGAATGTGGCTATGGCGATGGGTGTGGATGTGATGATTCACTTGATCGTAGCTTACCGACGTCGCTTGAAAGAAGAAAGGCCTTCGGAGGCCTTATCGGGGGCTTGTTTAGAATTAAAAAAGCCTGTCTTTACGGCGATGACGGTGGTGATGTTAGGTTTTGCCATCTTTCTTTTTTCGGCATTTCCTCCCACACAACGTTTTGGGATTACGATTGTGTTAGGAACCTGTGTGGCTTCTTTTGCGGCTTTATATCTTTTGCCGCGTTTGATTCAAGCTTGGTGGAGAAGGACCTCATTTTTGGACTAGATAGGTTACTCGGCGAGGTGCTGGATAGCCTTCGATGGTTAGGTTGGTGTTGTGAGTGTCGAGAAAGTCTTTGATGGAGGGTCCCGTCATCCAGGATGTGCTTCTTTGTTCTTGGCTATCTGTTTTATTGGTGTCGATGCGTTGAATATTCCTGAATTGAGCTTGTTTAAGCCATTGTTCTAAGGTTGGGCAAGAGGGAAGGTTGTGAACGTTGCGCATGCGCGCGTAGCGGTCTTGAGGAATGAGCAAGTCTCCGTCTTTATCCTCGATGTAAAGTGTTTCCAGTACCAAATGCCCTTCGGGTTTAAGTAGCTGATAAATTTGTTTCAAATGGTTGATCGGTTGTTTTTGATGATACAAGACTCCCATGGAAAAAATGATATCATTCCATGCGGTAAGCCCTTTGAGTGCCTCAAGAGAAAAAGGAAAAATTGCTGTCGTGGAACTTTGGATATAGGATTGAAAGATGAGAAACTGAAAGAAATAAACCATGGTATGATCAATGCCTAGAACGTGTTTGACGCCACTGCCCTCGAGGCGCCAACAGTGATAGCCGTTTCCGCAACCGATATCTAGAATGGTTTTGTTTTTTAGATTGGGTAGGTGATTTTGAATTCTTGACCATTTATGATCGGATCTCCATTCGGCATCAATGTATATGTCAAACAATTGATAGGGTCCTTTGCGCCAAGGAAAAATACTTTCGACCAATGGTTTTAATTGTGCAGAGTCTTCGGGAGAGATGTTATTTGGCTCACCAATGGTGATCACATCGCGATCTAAGTTAATCGATGAAGGAGTAATTTTGGGCATTTTTTCTAAGATATTGATCCATTTGCCCCAGTTGCCATGGGGTTGGTTGAAAATTAGATGGTTTTTGAACTGATGGAGTGTCTGGCTTATCTCGGCAAGGCAGGGATTTTGTGAGATTTGGTTTAAAAAAGGGTCAAGTAGGTTCATTTAAAGGCTACCCAAGAGACAAAATTGATCTGTTGAAAGTGTTGGGCAATATTGGTGAATCCTGCCTCGGAGAGTCTTTTTTGCAATTGGTCTTGGGTTTCGGGAATTAGAACATTTTCTAGAGCGGCACGTTTTTGACTGATTTCAAGTTTGCTGTAGCCTTGTTGGCTTTTGAAACGATGATGGAGCTTGGTCATATGCTCCTGAATTTGAGGATGATCGAAGCAAATTTTTTCGGATACCACCAAAATTCCTCCTGGTTGCAGTCCTTGATAAATTTGGGAGAGAACGTGGGTTCTTTGTGGTGGTGGAATAAACTGTAAAGTGAAGTTGAGGATAACAACCGTGGCTTGCTCGATGGGCGTTTCTTCGATGGTTTGGTGAAGAAAATTGAGAGTGTTTATCGCGTTGTTGGAGGGATCAAACCTCTGCTTGCATTGGTTAATCATATCGATTGAGCTATCGATGGCAAAGATGTGACTGTGGATATCGGAAAGGGCTGGTAGCAGATAGGCCAGAGTATTGCCTGTTGAACAGCCTAAGTCATATATATGGTTGTTGGGTTGAGCGAATTGGTTGGCTAAGAGGCCGATCTGATGGAGCAAGGATCGGTAACCAGGCACCGATCGCTCGATCATATCATCGAATACTTCGACAACTTCTTGATTAAATTCAAAGAAAGCTACTGAGTTATGTTGTTTTTTGTAGATGTTATCACGTTTTGTCATAATAAGCAGACGTTTACTCAAATTTTATTTTCTATGAATGACCAAATTGAAGGAACCCTTATGGTATCATATTTTTAGGAATTTATTGATGTTAACAAGAGAGTTTTTGAGGAATGTCTGATTTTAAACTAGCTTTAATACCGCTGATGTCTTTGGGCTACCGGTGTGGTCGTCAGGCTGTTATCATTGGGTTTGAGTGGAAAAACCGCTGGGCTAAGAAAAATTTTGATTTTGAAGATGTGATTCAGTTTGGTGATAAAGTATTGCACCGACTGGATTGTTCATTGGGCCCTTGGGTGCACGAATTTCCTTTGCCCGAAGATATTGGCGTTTATGTGTACGACCTTTATTTTCCTTCGCCTTTGGTGGTATCGTCTTTTAAGGATGATCCTGTCATTTTGAATGTATGGCTCAAGATGGGCATGGGGGGAGTGATCACCAAAACCCTTCTAGAACATGCTCATTTTGGCAATCCACGACCACGTATTGTTGATTTGGCCGATAAGCATGCATTGATCAATGCTATGGGCTTGCCAGGTCCTGGTGTCGAAGGTTTTGCCAAAATATTGCAGACTAACCCTCCCCTGTTGTATTCTGGACGTCCGATAGGGATTAGTCTTGGTGGTAGGGACATGGAGGAGTATCAACGTAACCTGGTTTATATGAATCGAGTCTGTGATGGATGGGACGATGTGTCGTTCTTTTTTGAGTTTAATATTAGCTGCCCAAACACCAAAGAAGGGCAGGATATGTGTCGTAGGTTAGATTTATTAAAGGAACTTTTAGATTTCACGCGTCAACACACTCAGCGTGTTGTGGGGGTTAAACTGTCACCCGATCAAAGCAATGATGATTTGGTTGATTATGCGCATGTGATTGCGTCGTTTGAGCGAACTTACGTGAATTTAGGAAACACCCAGTATCGTCATTGCGAAACGATGAATTTACCTGCTGATACCATTTCTGTTGGAGGAGGGGGCTTAAGTGGTGCGCCCCTTTTTCCTCGAACCTTAGAAATGGTTCGTTTGGTGTCTGCCGTGAATCTGCCAATTATGGCTACAGGCGGAGTCTCAACACCAGAACAGGTCTATGAGCTTCAGAAAGCTGGAGCAATATTGATAGGAATGGCCACGGCGCTGGTGAAAGATCCCTATGATCTTATCCGTTTGAATTACACTTTATAGGGGTGGGTAAAAAAAATTGAAGAAAAGTTGCATTATCCTTTATGATAGGGTTGGTTGTTTGGTGACGGTTTTGTGTGTAAGAAAGGAGTTTTTCATGAACAAAAATATCGTTTGTACTTTATTGATGGGGGTTACGGTTACAGGGTGTGGTTTTTCGAATATTCTTAAAATTGGATCGAAACACAAGATGCCCCAAGAATCTTCGGCTAAGAGAATCACATCGGCGCCTAAAGTCAATATCTCGTCGTCTTTGATGATTGTGGATCGCAAAGCACAAATGAGTCAGGATGGTCAGATCAATGTGACTGCAAAGATTTTAAACAAATCGGGCCAGGCGATTCCTGTGAACATCCAAACCTCTTTTAGAGATGCCCAAGGTCAGGTGATTGATCGTACTGAATATACCGAGGCCACTATTCCAGGCAATGCTTATTACTACTATTTTGCCAGCACGGCCAATGGACAAGCACGCACCTTTGAAATCATCATGAAGCCTGCTGTTAAGTTTTAACACATTAGTCTTGAGTATCGGCACAAGGGTCACCAGGTTTGCGTTTGCAAATCTGGCATTCTTCGTCGGGAGAGCTACTGCATCCTTTTTGCAAAGGCTTTTTAGCCAAAATAAGACCGATGGCCATTCCAGTTAACACGAGAGCGAAAAGAATGAGAGTAGCTATAAAATTCATAAGGGACTAATTCTGTCGTAATCGTCTTCGATACGTTCGATATCATCTTCTTCCAAATAAGAACCGACCTGCACTTCGACAAAAAGGAGGGGGGCTTCAATAGGGTTGGCAATGCGATGCATGCTTTGCACGGGAACCGTGACCGTGTCTCCTTCGGACACACGAATGTTGTGGCCATTAATCGTGACGATGCCTGTTCCTTTGATGATAGTCCAAATTTCCGTGCGGTGGTGGTGTTTTTGTAGACTGATACGAGAAAATGGGTTCATTCGAATCCGTTTGATTTTATAGCCAGTGCTATCGTCTTGAAAAAGCACTTCGTAAAAGCCCCAAGGGCGTTGGCATAAAAGCGTACGTGTTAATTCTTTTGTTAACATGGGAACCTCTATCCACCTGGTCAGCACCTATAGCATTCTCTTATTGTCGTATAAATAGGGTCTTTTGTCAATTAGCGGATTTAAGACGAGTATTTATGTTAAAAATAAATTAATTATAGTATATAATAAATAGCATTGTTTTATGTGTATTTGTATTTCTAGTTTTTATAGGTTTCTTAGTGTTCTCTTTGTGCCACAACCCAATGCAAATAGAAATAATTAAAAAAAGCAATGGAATGAGAGCTAACTTACCCCCGATTAGTAGAATGACTATAAAGTAAATAAAAGAAAAATGAATGTCTATTAAAAAACTTGTGAATAATTGAGCAAAGAAAGAACGAACAACTTCATAACTACGTAATTTACTAGAAAGGCTTCCTACGCCTTGAGGTAGTTGGTCTAGACGGATAGAAAGAAATCTTAGATACACTGTTCTTGATAGTTGACTATCGACTTCATGGATTAATTTTTCGTACAACAAATTTCTTGTTAACCTAGTTATGAGTTCAAAGATAACACCTATAAAAACGCCCGATGTTAGAACCAGTAAGGCTTGAAAAGCTCCGCTTGGAATAACTCTATGTATAGATTTGCATGCTATAAAAAGAAATCAGGAGACCCATAAAAGGACATCATGAGTACTCAAATACTCTTGGTGGATGCTTAATAGTTTTTCATTACGATAAATATTTCCAGTGAGGGTGATGATTTCCAAAGTAAGGGTTTGACGAACCTCTTCCAAGCTCCCGAGAGTCGCTTCTAAAGCAGCTTTTGAGCTATTTAAGCCTGATGTTAATTTCCCAAAAGTCCACAAGGGCTGTTTTAGACTTAGTTTGAGTTCTTCTTTATTTCTCTCGAATACAGAGACAGTATCTGTTTTTTGATAAGAAAAGG
>CAZMGY010000008.1:0-13931 GCA_964565945.1 uncultured bacterium | reverse complement strand
TAACACCTCCTTTATCGACCACAACATTCGCTTCTCTAACATCCTTATGCTCGTACACTTTCAAAAGAGGATCTTGGTAAACAGTCGGTAAGTTGTACCCAACAAAACGCTGCTCTTTTTCTTGATCGACTTTAGGAGTTTCTTGAAAAAATGTCTCTTTTTTGCCCTGCGCTGGCGCCAAAAGCAAATCATTCGCACTCCCATTACCCTCGGAATCGGAAAAAGAATCCTCCGCTTCTTCATCGTTATCCTTCCCCAAAGAGTGTCCCTCTATTTTAGACAATTGACTTCCTAAAGCTAAAGCCCTCAGATAAGATGTGTTGAAGAGTTGAAACAGAAAAAGGCTCGTGACCAGGAATCGCACAAACATTTTTAAAAGCATCCTTATTTATTGGATTGTAAGTTTAGCACCAACTTGATGATTATAATAACACTTTACCAGGAATCGCACAAACATTTTTAAAAGTATCTTTTTTGTTGGATTGTAAGTTTAGCGCCAACTTGATGATTGTAATAACACTTTTAATAATGTGCATTCGCAAAATGTTTCACAAGATACGTTTTGGGATGCCTTTGGGGTTACAATACACGTTTATGAGCGATAGTCAGGAGGATGTATTTGGCGTTGATTTGCTCATCTGTAGCTTGCTAGGCCACTGTAAGGTTTTCGAAATAGATGTGTCTTCTTTTAGCTCGTATTTTCAGATAAATGCTTGATTTGATCACGAAGCTCGGCAGCCCGCTCAAATTCCAAATTAGCTGCCGCAAACCTCATCTCCTCCTCGAGAGCGATCAAAGTATCATGTTTATTTTCTTGGACCAGGTCTTTCACCTGAGACGACGTTTCATAATTGGGCTTCTCCTCACGAGAAGGACTCTCAAACAACAAATCTGTTGTATCTGATAAATCCTGAACCATTTTTTGAACCGTTTTGGGAATAATTCCATGCTCTTGGTTGTAGGCCTCTTGCTTTTTGCGTCGCCTTTGGGTCTCTGCGGTCGCCCGTTTGATCGAATTTGTCAACTTATCAGCATACAAAATCACCCGTCCATTCACGTTCCGCGCCGCGCGTCCCATTGTTTGGATCAAGGAACGCTCATTCCTCAAAAAACCCTCTTTATCAGCATCTAAAATGGCCACCAAAGAGACTTCGGGCAAATCCAAACCCTCACGCAAAAGGTTAACTCCCACCACAACATCAATATCCCCAGAACGAAGTTGTTTAAGAATTTTAAGTCGCTCCAAAGTATCGATACCCGAATGCATATACTGGACTTCCACATTCAAGTTCTGCAAGTATTTGGTCAGGTCTTCGGACATCTTTTTGGTTAAAGTGGTCACCAGCGTACGCTCCTTGCATTCAATCTGCTTTTGAATCTCCCCCATCAAATCATCCACTTGTGTTGCAATCGGACGAATATCTACTTCGGGATCCATCAAGCCAGTTGGACGAATGACTTGCTCGACCACCTGCTGAGCCTGTTGCAATTCGTAGTCGGCTGGAGTCGCCGACACATAGATCGTATTTTTCATATACTTTTCAAACTCTTCAAACTTTAAAGGCCGGTTATCCAAAGCCGACGGAAGACGAAACGCATGCTCCACCAAAGTTGTTTTGCGAGCCCGATCCCCATTATACATACCACGCACTTGGGGAACGGTCACATGAGATTCATCAATCATAATCAAAAAGTCATCGTCAAAAAAGTCCAACAAAACAAAGGGTTTCTCGCCAGGTTTTCGTCCCGAAAAGTAACGTGAATAATTTTCGATTCCCGAACAATATCCCAGTTCTTTCATCATTTCGATATCGTAATTGGTACGCATTTTGAGCCGTTGGTATTCTAAAACTTTATTCTCTTGCTCAAACACATGAAGTTGCTGTTTAAGCTCTTGGCGAATCTCTTTAATGGCAACCTTCATTTTTTCTTCGGGAATCACATAATGACTGGCCGGAAAGATAATTTCACGTTTCACCAAACGGATCGTTTCGTGAGTGAGTGGATCCATCCAACAAATGTTCTCAATCTCATCGCCAAACAACTCGATACGCAAAGCCTTGGCATCTTCATAAGCCGGAAAAAGATCAATCACATCCCCTCGCACGCGAAAGTGTCCTCGTTCGAAGGCAATATCGTTACGCTCATAACGAATTCGCAACAAATCTTCGATCAACTCCTTGCGTGGATACTCACGCCCCACTTCGAGCGTTACAGACAAATTTTCGTAATCTTCTGGTGAACCCAATCCATAAATGCAAGACACACTCGCCACAATAATCACATCGCAGCGAGTTGATAAAGAATGGGTAGCCGCATGACGCAAACGATCAATATTTTCATTGATCGATGAATCTTTTTCAATAAACGTGTCAGTCTGAGGTACATAGGCTTCTGGCTGATAATAGTCATAATAACTCACAAAATATTCCACAGCATTGTTAGGAAAAAAGATTTTGAACTCACTCGCCAACTGCGCCGCCAAAGTTTTGTTATGCGACATCACCAAGGTAGGACGATTCATCCGTGCAATCACATTGGCCATCGAAAAAGTTTTCCCAGAGCCAGTCACACCCAGCAAAACTTGATGGTTCAAACCATCCTGCAAACCTTGTGTCAGAGCATCAATCACCTTCGGCTGATCGCCACAAAGCTCATAGGGTGCTACTAATTCAAACTGACCGGGCTTCATGATCCGACCTCGCCTCGGTACGATTCACCAAATTCAAACATGAAGGGCATTCCACCACCTTTTCCTGATTGTTCTCCAAAAACACGTGGGCACAATAGGGACAAACAAGCATTAAGTCTTGATCCTTATATGTGATTTGGAAATCTTTTTTTTCGACCTCAAAAAAGAACCAAAAAGCAAAAAGGATCACCAAAGGAACTGTTATATAAATCATCATTAAGGTTGACAAACTTACACCAAACACAATTTTAGCCTCACATCCGTCACTGATTCAATCGAAACTTCAACTTAACAGTCCCCCATTGCGCACCTCCATCGACACCATCGGGCAAAGCTTCAAAACGCCAACGACGAACTGCTCGCAAGCCCAAAGCGTCCAGTTCTGGATGTCCTGAAAAGTGATCGAACAACAACTGACCCACTTGTCCATTTTCGAGAATTTGAAAACGTAAGGACACATCTGATTGTAAACCAGCCTTTTTCGCCCACAAAGGGTATTTGGGATAATAAAGACGCACCACCTTGCGCTGGGTATTCAGCTCCATACTAACGTCTTCTTGCTTATGCTCTAACTTTTCTTGCGCTTCGGGCAATTCCAAGGTCTTATCATCAGATGTTTCAAGTTTTTGCCAATACTTGGTCGCATTGGAAAGCCCTTCTTCAGGTTCCATCACACCAGGGTTCTGTCTTTGCTCCTGTCCTGTTTCGAGTACATCGATTTCTGAGTACTGGGTTAACTGATTGATATCTAGAGGTAGAAAGGACACCCGTGTCATTTTAGGAATATAAAAGTAATCGACAGGTGTCGATAGATAAAACAAGGTCAACATAAGGGCATGAATCACCGTAGCAACGGCAAAAGACATGTAAAAGGTTAAATTTTTGCCCATAAGCGCCTCACCAATCGTTGTTTAAAGCTTTTTCTGACTTGTGGCAATATTGATCGAATCAATCCCCGAACGACGACAAATATCCCAAACAGCCACCACGTAATGCAACGCCACATCGCCATCCGCCTGAATAATCACCGACGGTTTACCAGTATCCAACAAAATTTTGAGCAAGTTATCCATCGAAATAATCGTGTCGTTAAAATACAAGTTACCGTTCGGTGTAATTGTAATTAAAGCATGATTCGTCTGATGTAAACTTTGTGAAGACAAAGCTTTAGGTAAATTAACTTTAATCCCTGGCTGCAAAATAAACGACGATGACAACATAAAGAAAATCAACAATAAAAAAACAATATCGATCAAAGGTGATAAATCCAAACGACCTTTGATCATCCGCGTGCGTCGTTTAATAGGCATCGGCCCCTCTCCCTGTAATCAAAAGGTCGACCATTTCCCCCGCATTCTCTTCCATTTCTAACACCATATAATCAACACGAGATACAAGGTAGTTGTAAGCCACATAAGCTGGAATCGCCACCAATAAACCCGTAGCCGTGGTGATCAAGGCTTCCCAAATTCCTCCAGCCAAATCTCCTGGATTAACCACCAATCCCGAAGCAGCCTTATCCTGTATCATCCGAAAAGCCGCAATCATCCCCGAAACCGTTCCCAATAAACCCAACAATGGGGAAATATAAGCAATCGTCGCCATCATGCTTAGGTTTTTCTCCAAACGAGCCACTTCATGAGTAGCCGCATCATCCATGGCTTGGCGAAGTTCATCCCTTGTCCGATCATACTTCAACAATCCGACCCCCAAAATATGGGCAATCGGTCCTGGAGTGTTGCGACACAGCTCCAGAGCATCCTGAATACGATTACTTTTCATTACCTCGCGCATACGCTGCATAAAAGATTTTGCATTGATTTTAGCTCGGTAATAATGAATCATTCGCTCAATAAATATGGTCAAAACCAGCAAAGAACACAAAATCAAAAGAATCATTAAGGGTCCACCTTTGTGGATCAAATCAAACATGTCTATTCTCCTCAAAACATTCCTAAGTAAACCATTAAAATGGTATCATGAAGCGAGTTTCTAGCAAATACTTTTAACATTTACTTAAATTGAGTAATGGTTCTTGTCCAGTACAACGTTACTCGTTTTATTGATCTATCACTCGATGAAATAATTCAACTTCGGGAAAATATAACTACACAGTTAATAAAAGACAAAAAGGAGAAAATTTAATTATGCAAACTTCATTAGCCCATACTCCTATGGGAGCTTCTAGTTATAACCGATTTTCCGCTTGTCCTAGAGCTCTAGGTTTAAGTCAAATACTTGGTTTAACTAATATTGATTCAAGTACCAAATACTCGGCGGAAGGGACAGTAGCACATTCCCTAGCCGAAAAATGTTTAAAACAAATAAACATTACTAACTTAGTAAGGTGATATTGTCCAACAAGACGGCTATGAAATTGAGATAGATTCCAAAATGATCGAGAATGCTCAATTTTACGCTGAAACAATCTTCACTGATAAACTTCAGGGGAGTTTAAACAGTACCCTTCTAGTTGAACAAACGGTGGCTATGCCAGAGTTGCACCCACATATCTTTTCAACTTTTGATGCTTCGTTTTACGACAAAGAGGCTAAGCATTTAAAAGTTTACGATTACAAGTACGGCAAAAGCATACAGGTTGAGGCTAAGGATAACAATCAACTTCTTTGCTATGCTTTACTGGCTAGCAAAGACATAGAACCGAGATCTATATACGAAAACCAACCTAAAATCAAGCGTTGGAACATCAAATACAACGTAGTTGAGAAGTTCAAAGAATCACTTGTCCAAGCTATCAATAGAGTCGACAACAGCCAAGCGTTAATTCAAAGTTCGGTAATTAACCACGTCCTTAATTTGGATCCTGACAGTGTGGGATTGTCTAATAACGGTTCGCATTGTAAGTATTGTTTGGCCAAGGCTGAATGTAGCAGCTAAATTGGCGTACCTCCCAACTGATGCTGATTTAACAAATAAAAAGCACACAATTAGCGAGCTAGGGTATTCTCAGCTTGTAAATATTTACTCAAAAACTAATGCAGTGGCACAGTACCTAGAAGCTGTAGAAAAAAAATTACTTTACCTTATCCTCGAAGCAGAAAGAGAAATTGAAAGAGTTAAACCAGTCTTTAAAGATAAAAGAGCTGGTTGGACTAAAAATGAAAGGAAAGAGGAGTTATTACACCAATACATAGCTGAAACTTTTGGGCCTTCTGGGTTCAAAATTAAAACTGTAAATCAAATAAAGAAAATGTCAGAAGACCCAGACGAACTAAACATGTTTATCGAACCTATAGTTAATAAGGTAATTTTAGCTTTAGATTCGGATAAACGTGAAGATGTCAGAAACTTAAGTAAACCATAACACAAGAAAAAGAGAAAGTGAGGAAACTCAATGAGCAACTATATTGAAACTAAAACAGGGCCATTTACCCTTGACTATTTTAACTTAGACGAACCAAGAGCCTACAAGCCTGGTGATACTGAATTTTACAACATTAAAATGTTGTTTGATCCAGAAGAAAAACCAACACAAAAGTTCTTTGAGCACCTGCGTAAATTTGGCGAACTCAACTTCCCTGATAATCCCAACTTTACTTTACCGTATCGAGAGATAGGATAATGCTTAGTATTTGCCTAATAAATTTGCTACAATATGACCTTGTTTTCAATTTTTTGGAGAGGTGTCAGAGTGGCCGATCGAGCACGCTTGGAAAGCGTGTGAACGTTTACACGTTCCGAGGGTTCAAATCCCTCTCTCTCCGAAAAAAAAACGTGCTTTTTTGAAGAGAGAGGGATTTGAACCCACATGTTAACCACGCCTTTAGTTCAATGCGCACTTTTTGGTACTTGCGGCGGTTGTAGCTATCAAGATACCCCTTACGACGAGCAATTACGCCTTAAAAAACAAAACTTGATTGATCTTTTCGCCACAACATACCCAATCCCTTCAGATATCGTGCAAGATGTCCTTCCCTCGCCTCAACCTTACCATACCCGTCACCGTATCGACTTAACCATCATCCGTCGCAAAGATCAAACCTTCGCCATGGGCTATTCGCCACAAGGACGCAAAAATATCCTCGAAGTCGACGCCTGCCCCATTGCGCGTCAAGAAATATCTAACTTTATTCCTCAACTTAAACAAGACGCCATCACCCAATGGCCCGAAAAATATAAACGCGCCAATCTAACCATTCGCAGTGGTGACAATCAAAAAGTATATTGGGGTGGCATTGGACGCGGCTCGCTCAAAATGGTTCCAAGCGATTATATGTACACCGATATCCATGGTCTCCGTATCTTTTATGCCATGGAAACATTCTTTCAGGCCAATTTGCATATTCTTCCTTCTGTAATGCAGTGCATTCAGGATTTGATCGAGCCCTATCCTAAATCGATCTTTTTGGACCTCTATTCGGGTGTAGGTCTCTTTGGCTTATCCCTAGCCGATCACTTTGAACGGGTCATTCTTATTGAAGACAACAAGGCTTCGCATGCCTTAGCCAAGCACAACATTGCCTATCATCAATTGTCCCACGTAAAAGCTCTGGAACAACAGGTCGAAACAGCACTTCCAGACATCCTGTTTCTCGCAAAAGGAGAACACGTGATGGTTCTGATTGACCCCCCACGGAAAGGCCTAAGTAGCGCTGTTCGGGACACTCTCAAACAAGCGATCCCACATTTGGACATCTTGCTCTATTTGTCTTGCAATCCCAAATCTTTAGTACGTGACTTGCAAGACTTATGCCAAGACCATTGGCAACTCCATCATGTTCAACCGATGGACTTTTTTCCGCAAACTCATCACCTCGAAACTTTAGTTGTTTTGGAACCTAAACAATGATCATCAATGACGAGCAATCTAAACTGATGCTTTCAGCTAATCAAGCTGTGCTTAAAAATTGGCTCAACCAACGTCCATTTGAACTCGAAATTGGTTGCGGCAAAGACCTCTTTTTGCTCCACCGATCCCAAGAAGCAGAAGACCACCAATTTCTGGGCATGGATTGGTCCTGGAAGTGGATAAAAGTTGCCCTAGAACGCTACCTTAAATATCAAAGACCCAATGTTCGCTTTTTAAAAGGTGAAGCTTTCTCATTCTTCGAAGATGTCTTATGGGATGAATGCATTGATGTTTGTCATATTTACTTCCCCGATCCTTGGCCTAAAAAAAAACACCGTAAACGACGTCTGCTCCAAGCACCGTTTATCGATCTCGTCCATCGACGCCTTAAACCAGGAGGAATCCTCTATATCGGAACCGATTTTTTGGACTATTACAGCTGTATCCAAAACGCCATCTATACCGCCTCTTCAACTTGGAGCCGCATTCACCATTCCAACCTTCGCGAACTTTTTCCAGCCTGTCCCACCAGCTACGAAGTTAAATATCATAAAGAGGGACGGTCCTTTTCCTTTATTCAACTTCATAAATAATTCTATAGTCTAAATCTAGATTATGATAACGGATGCTTGTTATAATCGCATCCTTAGCTTGGGTTGCTAACTCAAGCAGGAATTGGTGAAGACACAAAAACTGCTAGCACCTCTGGGACAGCCTCCAGCTAGCCTTACTCGTTCTGCTTAAACGATTCACTTAAAACTGCGACTTCCAGGCTTGATAAGATCCAAACCTTGCTCACACAAAGGGCAGGCGTCCGCATTATAGGTTTGAATCTTTAGACTGGCTAAACAAGCAAAAGGAACACCAAAATCAGCCTCACCTCCACTGCGATCAATTACCGCCACCACAGCTATCACCTGGATCCCACTCTGCTTGAGCTGCTCTATTACTTCCTTAACCGATCCACCAGTGGTCACAACATCCTCAACCACAACCACACGGTCCCCCGAAGTAAGCTCAAAACCTCTTCGCAAAGTCATTTGACCCTCAACGCGCTCCATAAACAGAAACGGAACTTGAGAAGCTCTGGCTACCTCATGACCAATGATTAAACCTCCCATCGCAGGTCCAATCGCGTAATTCCATTCCAAGTTCTGCATCTCTAAATCTTGGAACAATGCTTGTCCATAACTTTCCGCTATCTGGGGATCTTGCAACACACGAGCACATTGCATATAACCTTCGCTATGTTGCCCTGACGATAAGACAAAGTGCCCTTTAAGATAGGCTTGATGTTCAATGAATGTGGCCAGTACTTGTTCTTGCGTATTCATTCCATGCGGTCCTTTAATTTGATTTATTCATATAAACCCTTAAACCGATGGATCCCGCGACTTGATCATGGGATCCACTCAAATATTTTCTTCAAAGATACGCTTAATAGCCGCTTTGGGATTATTTGCCTGAGTGATCGGCCGACCAATTACCACATAGTCAGCCCCTGCCGTCAACGCTTCTCCAGGAGTCATCACACGTGTTTGATCATCACGCCCCGCCCACGAAGGTCTAACACCAGGCGTCACAATGATAAAGCTCTCTCCACAGGCCTGACGAATCAATGCAATTTCATGAGGAGAAGCCACCACTCCTTGCAAACCATTCTTTTGGGCCAATTGGGCTAAATGAACCACTTGATTTTTCAAGCTCAAACGGCACGACACATCTTCGGCAAGTTCTTGCTCCGACAGGCTGGTTAACACTGTTACACCAATCAATAAACAATTCGAGCCACTTTGCTGAACAGCCTCAGCCGCCTGATTCATCATGGCAGAACCACCCGAAGCATGCACATTCAACATAAACACACCCTTCTCGACCGATACACGACAAGCTTGTGCCACCGTGTTTGGAATATCATGAAATTTAAGGTCGAGAAAAACTTTTTCTCCTTGAGAATGGATCCACTCAAGCACAGAAGGCCCAAGCGCAGTGAATAATTGTTTACCCACCTTAAAAGTTCCCACCAAACCTTTCAAGTCAAGAACCAAGTCCTGAACTTGCTTCATGGTATCCACATCTAACGCAACAATAATGCAATCGGCCAACGACTTCATACGCCTACATTTTCAGATACGCGCTCAATGCAAGCACCGAGCTGTCTTAATTTGACTTCCAACTGCTCATAGCCACGATCCAGATGATAAATGCGCGACACATAACTGGTTCCCTTAGCCGCTAAACCTGCCAAAACCAATGCAGCACTCGCTCGCAAATCCGAAGACATCACCTGAGCGCCTTTAAGCCTCACAAGACCTTGAATAACAGCCTGAGACCCCGATAAGGTAATTTGAGCCCCCATGCGATTAAGCTCTGGCACATGCATGAAGCGACCAGGATAAATACCTTCTTCTATCCTACTATAGCCCTGAGCCAGGCACAAAGTGCTCATCAACTGAGCTTGAAGATCAGTCGGGAACTGCGGATAAGGCTTTGTTTTTAAGTCAATTGGCTGAATCGGACGACGCCCTCGTACACGAATCGACTGGTCATCCACAGCTACATCTTGCCCCATAGAGCTCACAACATCCAAAAAAGCCATCATATGGGACGGCGCCACGTTAGTCAACGTCACATCCCCCTCTGTAATAACCGCGGCTAAAAGCAATGTCCCCGCTTCGATCCGATCAGTAATCACGCAATACTCATAGCCTTGCAAAGAACTGACACCTTCAATTTCTAAAACATCCGTTCCCACTCCAGACACTTTGGCTCCCATTCCTTGTAAAAAATGGCACAGATCAATAATTTCGGGCTCACGAGCGGCCGAATGAATCACCGTCGTTCCTAAAGCCAAAGTTGCCGCCATCAGTGTGTTAGCTGTAGCAAGAACGCTCGAGCCAAACAGCCCTTGCAAATCCATCTCGGCTCCAACCAGTTTTGAACAGGAAGCTTCCAAATAACCCTCCCGTATATCAATCTGAGCCCCTAAAGCCCTGAGTCCTTTTAAATGAAGATCAATCGGACGCGGTCCAATCACACAGCCACCAGGAAACGAAACACGTGCCTGGCCTCGCTTAGCCAATAAAGGACCCAACACACAGATCGAAGCCCTCATCCGTTGCACCAAATCGTAGGAGGATTCGTTATGACTTTCATCCCTCACTTGAGTCACAATTGTATGATTTTCAAAGGACACATCACTGCCCAAAGCAAGCAAGAGCTGAATCATGGTGCGGATATCGACCAAATCCGGAACATTTAGCAAACGGCAGGAACCTTGCGACAAAAGACTTGCCGCCAACAAAGGTAAGGCGGAATTTTTGGCCCCACTGACAGCTACCTGTCCACGCAAAACCACACCTCCCTCAATGCGCATGTGATCCATTAAGAGCCCTCCATCCTCGACAAAAATACAAAACGATCCTTGCCTTGATAATCTTGCTTCACTTCAACAGTCGGCCAATCGTACTGTTGAGCCAAGGATTGGAGTAATTCGGCTTGATGCTCGCCAATCTCTAAGGTTAACCATCCACCAGGATTCAAAAATAAAGCCGCTTCAGCTAAAAGACGACGATAAACATCCCCTCCATCCCGACCACTGGCCAAAGCCAAATGGGGTTCATACTGCTTAACTGCCAAAGGTAATGCATCCATCTCGTGGTCACTCACATAAGGCGGATTCGAGACAATCAAATCATAGTTCCCCGTCACATTTTGCCAAACATCACTATGAATCCAACGTATCTGCTCGCAGGCATTAAGCCTGGCATTGCGCTTTGCCACAGCAAGAGCTGGGGAGGAAATGTCGGTAGCAAGAACATCGGACTCGGACCAATGCTTCGCCAAAGCTATCGCAATCGCTCCCGAGCCTGTGCATATATCTAAAATCGTTTCAGGAGGGTTTACATGCCAACTTTCGACAATCCTATCGCACAATTGTTCAGTTTCGGGACGAGGGATCAATACATGTTCATTAACCTCAATGTGGGCATCCATAAACGGAACCGAACCTAGCATATATTGCAATGGGCGTCCTTGTTTGCGCTGTTTGATCAATTGTTGGTAGAGGGACCACTGATCGGCTGTAAGTGTGGCCGATGATGCAGGAATCAAATCGTAAACATCGGCCTGACTGACATGCAAAAGCAAGTCTTGCGCATGACTCTCGGCCAATTGCGGCTCCACATAAACCAACTGCTCTGTGCCCCATTGCCATGCGGCTCTTAAAGCCCAATCACTCATAAATCCATATCCAAATCTGCCATATCAGCCGCATAGTCTTTTTCAATTAAAGCTTCAATGAACGGTTTGATTTGTCCACCCAAAACACCCTCCAATTTGTAGAGCGTTAAAGGAATACGATGATCAGTCACCCGCCCCTGAGGAAAATTGTAGGTGCGAATTTTCTCACTGCGGTCACCCGATCCCACTTGAGATTTGCGCGCATCCGCTCGTTCTTTTATAGCGGCTTCTTGTTTTTCTTGCAACAGACGTGTCCGCAACACTTTCATTGCTTGCAAACGGTTTTTTCGTTGTGACTTTCCATCTTGGCACTGAACAATCAAACCAGTGGGCAAATAAGTGATCCGCACCGCTGAATCCATGGTATTCACGCTTTGCCCTCCAGGACCACTGGAACGATAAACATCGATACGCAAATCGTTAAGATTAATCTCGATATCAACTTCTTCCGCTTCGGGCAAAACTGCCACCGTCACTGCCGACGTGTGAATGCGCCCCGACGATTCAGTTTGAGGCACACGTTGGACGCGATGGGTACCCGACTCGTAACGCATGCGACGGTAGACTTCGTCTCCCTCAATCGAAAAAATAATCTCTTTGTAGCCACCAAGCTCGGTCCGATTCGAATCCATGATTTCAAAGGACCACTTGTTTGTTTCGGCAAAGTGCTGATACATGCAAAAAATCTCTTCGCAAAACAAACTGGCTTCCTCACCCCCAGTTCCAGCGCGAATTTCGACAATAATATTGCGATCACCCATTTCGTCTTTGGGCAAAAATAATAATTTAAGTTCTTTTTCGAGCAAGGGAAGTTTCGCTTTGGCCTCAGCCATTTCTTCTTCGGCCATCGTACGAATATCATCGTCGCTCTCAGGATCTTTGAACATTTCCTGAGCTTCGACCACATTATCTCGAAGCTTTCCAATCCTGTCTGATAGCTCGATTTTTTGTTTGACCTGAGCGTACTCTTTGCTGATCTCAACAAACTTTTTTTGATCGCCAATCACACAAGGATCAAACAACCGGGCTTCTAGGTTTTGTAATCGCTGCTTAAGATCGTCAATCAGTTTATCAAACATACGAACGCTCCACCCTCTAGCTTAAGACACAAAAAGCACCACAAGACAGATGTCTTTATGGCGCTTTTAAAACTTGAACACGTTATTTTTTAAGACCGTAACGCTTTTTGAAACGTTCAACACGACCCTCGGTATCGACAATTTTTTGCTGACCTGTGTAAAAAGGATGACAGGCCGAACAAATATCGACTTTGTAGGTCTTTTTGGTCGACAAACTTTCGATGACGTTTCCACAAGCACAGGTAATTGTGCAATTCACGTATTCAGGATGAATCCCCTTCTGCATGCTTCTAACCTCCAAACATCAAAGTTCCAAAGGGATATTATAAGCGATGGAATATTTTTTGTCATCCTTGTTTTTTATTCAGTCAAGGCCTAAGTGTGGACTTGTACAAGCTGGTTAAGCCCACTCAAATACTGGGCAACTTTCTTAGCCACATTCGTGTTGCTATTCATCATTTCTTGAAAAGCCTTCATCCGTCGCTTTGTGGATGTTGTATCAGACAAATCCAAAAGATTCCTAAGCATATCAGTATGATCAAAGACTTGCCCATTTTGTTTCACTAATTGCGCTTGCAAAGAAGCTTTAGCCTCGGCTTCATCGCTCGCAAACCTTAGATTTCCAACTATTTGACCTACGCAAACGGTTAAGTTCTCATCCATCCCAAAGCTTATAGCTAAAGGGAGCAGCCTCTGAGACCACTTCTTATCAATCGATTGTAACTCTCCATGTATCGTCTTAAAGTCGTCCGCAAACTCGTTTATATGCCTCAAGCGATCAAACAGCTGTTTGAGTATCTCCAACTCCTTGAGCAGAGATAGATCTTTATTTCCCTCCATAACAGAAAACCATTTAGGCCTTTCGTTTTCTGGGACTTGCAATAACTTTTTATAAGCTTCCTCCAAATTAAGTGTATGCTTTAAAGCATCCTCCAAACTTTGATGGAAATTCTTATCCCAACCAGTTGTGCGCATTTCCTGATGCACTACCTTAAAAACATCAATAAGATCTTGGGGCTCCTCCACAGCTTTAAGAATATCCCAAAAGCTCTTCTCCAAGTCAATCTTTTCCATCGCAGCAACATCAGAAGGCCGCACAACATTAATA
>CAZMGY010000007.1:0-3683 GCA_964565945.1 uncultured bacterium | reverse complement strand
GATCCAGTTTTTTCTGGCCAATAGCGGTCAACCTTAGTCGTATCTTGTCCCTCCTCTGTTTCCATAAGTTCTCTTATCATTCCAATCACGCGAGTGTTTTGTTCCCAAACCATACGCCAGAAGGCCTCCATAGTCTTTGGCGTGGGCGCTTGAGTGGCAATATAAAGCTTATTTCCTTCAAGATTAGGAACATAACTGGCATTGATATAGTCATCCACGCCTTCTTGACTCTTAAAAAACCCTCTCTTTCGAGGATTTAACTGCACACGATAGCTGTCTACTGGAAAGACATTTTCATAACGATTTTTTACCTTATTTTTAGATTTACGACCTACTGCTGTATATTCCTCTCCGCGTTTATCGGTAAGATTTTTATACTCATCAGCGCCCTCCCAGAAAGAATCATCGCCTAAAGCCCTCTTTCGATCTTCATGACGCTCTTCCAGTGATTTTTTAGCTTTAACAGCACCACTATAACCGGCATAATCATGTTTTTTAAATTCAGCAAAAACGCCTGGGTTGCCCTGAACATCTCTTATATATTGATATTGGTCAACCCTGCGAATATCTTTGCTCTCCTTTTTCCTTAGTTGAAAGACGCGGTGGATGACAGCTCCGCTCTCCAGGAGGTTTTCTTCTATCATAGTGATTGTAATTAAGCCATAGGTTTCCTTCGATCCAGTTTTTTCTGGCCAATAGCGCTCAGCCTTAGTCGTATCTTGTCCATCCTCTGTTTCCATAAGTTGTCTTACCATTCCAATCACGCGAGTGTTTTGTTCCCAAACCATACGCCAGAAGGCGTCCATAGTCCTTGGTCTAGGCGCTTGAGTGGCAATATAAAGCTTATTTCCTTCAAGATTAGGAATATAACGGGCATTAATATAGTCATCCACACCTTCTTTGCTCTTAAAAAATCTTTTCTTTTGTAGGTTTAAATGTACACGGGAGCTATCTACTGGAAAAATATCTTTATAATGATTCTTTTCCTTATTTTCAGAATTACGACCTACTGTTGTATAGTCCTTTCCGCTGTTATCGATAAGATTTTCATAATCATCAGAGCCCTCCCAGAAAGAGTCATTGTCTAAAATCCTTTTGCACTCTTCACGACGCTCTTGTGGTGATTTTTTAGATTTAGCAACAACACCTAAATTGCCTTGAACATCTGTGGGTTGAACATTTGGCCTAAAATGATCACTTTGCACATAAGGAAACTCAACATTTCTCCCGATAGCAACGTCTTTACTTTGGCTTTGCTCCATGACTTTAGCTAAGGCTGAAATTTCCGACTTGGGTGCTAACCCCCATGAGAATGGAGATAATAATAACGAAAAAACAAAAATTTGAGATACTACTAGCTTTAGCACTCGAAAATTTTGAAGAGAAAACATATTAATTTATCCTTACTCCTAAATTAATTGCCAATATCTTTTTAAGATATCTTAAAAAAAATCTGTTTGTCAACAAAATTTTCACAATAACTCATGTTATTTTAAATTTAACCCCTCCAACATCGCCAAACTCTTCTTGAGCTAATCTGGCAAAGGGAATCCAGCGCAAACTCCAGAAAAACAATGTATTTACAACCATTTTTATTAAGCGCTCAACTCGAATGATTTCATTTGGGCTATGTTCTCTAATTTTTGATGACGACTCTTAGCGTCAGTCCCCGCAAGCGCAAGAACACTTGGGCTTTCTTTATCTTGTGGAATTTCCTTTAAAAAAAATTCAACCAACTCTTTTAAAATCTTACACTTACCTTTCAGTAATTCCTTCATAGCCACCTTATTTACAGCCCCTCCTAAGTCCAAAATCATCCGAAGCTCCTCTGACCCTTCTAGGGGCAGGCTTTGTTGTAGCAAAAGAATCGTTGCTTTATTCGGGTCATTAAGCAATTGTTCAAAATACGCGTGAAACTCACGGCTTAATTTATCCAATTCTAGGCGATTCATTGTTACGAGAGAGTGGACTAGAGCCTCGGCATTAAGCGCTGTCGGCCGATATTTAGGCTCCACATCCTTAAATTTTTGCTCCACGGCAACCTTAATACTTTCCTCATTTGCAACATGCCCAGTATTCAACCAGTTTGCTTTATAAGATTCGTAGTCAGCGACAAATTTTATCATTGTGGGAAACATTTTATTTTGAGCTGAAACAAAAGGAACCCACCGTCCATCAACCTTATGAACTTTTCCTAAATTTGATAAATTATCTATCATAAAAACATTGCTATTATCAGAAAATCTCGCTAAAGCGCTAAGTCCTTCTTTAGTAGTTGGCAATACAACCTTTTCCTTGCTTAACGTTTCTACCTCAAAGTTAGTTTTGCTATCGATTTTTTTGACTGATAAAACATCTGTATTCTCATCAATCAGGCAAAGAGGCTCCGTTATAAGTGAAGGATTATCTATCAAACTAAAACCCTCAGATTCAACAACACCCACTAACTCATTCTTATTACTCTTGATTTCATTCATAAATGTTAGATCTTCTCGTTTCTCTAAACCCTCCTCCAGTGCTTCCAGTAATGCAACTCCCTTGGCAAGAATCCGTTTCTCCTCAAGTTTTTGTAATTGTGCAACCAATTCTTCTTGTTTGGCGCCAATATTCCCAGCAGTTGGTATATGTTTTTTTTCTATTTTTTTAGACAGGTACTTAACAAACTTATTCCCACGAGCATCAGGAACCTCAAAATGGTCAAATGCTTCACCCACATTGTTTATCTCAGGAGTAAAATCAACTGCCTTATCCACACTTTGATTAACATGAAGAGCTTCTTTGTCTTCAAATTTAGCAAAAGCGCCCAGGTTGCCCTGAACATCTGTGAATTGAACGATTGCCTCAGGAGGCTTCGTTATACTTTTCCCTAGCCTAAGGACAGGCTTAGTATTTCTCCTGGTAGCAACATCTTTATCTTGCTTTTTCTCTATGACTTTAGGCTAAAGCTGAAACTTCCGACTTGGGCGCTAACCCCCATGAGGATGGAGATAACAATAACGAAAAAACAAAAATTTGAGCTATTACTAACTTTAGCACTCGAAAATTCTGAAGAGAAAACATACTAGTTTATCCTTATTCCTAAATTAGTTTTTAATATTCTTCTAATCTAGTGTAAGGAAAAAGAATCTATTTATCAACGAAATTGTCACAATAATTCATGTTATTTAAGACTTAACCTTTACAACATCGCCAGGTTCTTCTTTAATTGATTCGGAGAAGGAGCCATCCATCGCAAACCCCAAGACTTTATAGCCCCAGGCAACCAATGTATTTACAACCGTTTTTATTAAGCGCTCAACTCAAATGATTTCATTCGGGCTATGTTCTCTAATTTTTGATGAAGAGTCGTAGCCCTACTCCCCACAAACGTAAGAAGACTTTTGCCGTCTTGATCTTCTGGAATTTCATCTAAAAAAGAGTCAATCAAGTCTGCCAAAACCTTACGCTTACCTTTCACTAATTCCTTCATAGCTACTCTACTTACACTCCCTCCTAAGTCCAAAATTGTCCGTAACTCCTCTGACCCCTCTAGAGGCAGGCTCTGTTGTAGGCCAAGAATCGTTGCTTTATTCGGGTCATTAAGCAATTGCTCAAAATATTCGTGAAACTCACCCCTTAATTGCTTCAATTCTAGGCGATTCATTTTCATGAGAGATTGGGTTATAGCCTCGGCATTAAGCGCT
>CAZMGY010000006.1:0-14293 GCA_964565945.1 uncultured bacterium | reverse complement strand
GCTCTAGAGTTAAATGAGCAATCTACGAGCACTGTGTGGGAGCAAGTCAAAATTGCGGCGCAAACCAATAGTGCTTTGCCACAAAACATTGCCTTTTTTGAGAACGATTTGAAGGTTCTTGTTTCTGCATAGTCTTTCTGTCTTAAATTTCCCCTCTCCCCTTAATCAAGGGGAAAGGGGGTTTTAAACGCCGTTGACGATTATTGTGCTGTTTGTTACAATACTCGTCTGCTTATGGCCCACATAGCTCAGTTGGTAGAGCACCTGACTCTTAATCAGGGTGTCCTAGGTTCGAGACCTAGTGTGGGCAAAAAAAGATTTTGAATAAAGGCTTTTTGCGAAAGTGGCGGAACTGGTAGACGCACTAGACTTAGGATCTAGCGCCTTCGGGTGTGTGGGTTCGACTCCCATCTTTCGCATGATAATTGGTGATTATTTTTTTTGGGCGGGAGTAGCTCAGGGGTAGAGCACGACCTTGCCAAGGTTGATGTCGGGGGTTCGAATCCCCTTTCCCGCTCCAAATAAAATAATCTAGGAGTCCACATTTTTCATGGATCATTCTTAAACACAAGGAAGAAATAAAAGAAAGGTTTGGTATGAAGGTTCAGGTAGAAGAAATTTCTGTGTCGCGTCGTCGTTTGAATGTCGAGGTTCCTTCTCATGATGTGCAACCCACCATTAATAGCATTGCGTCTGAGTTTGTGCGCAAAGCCAAAATTCCTGGCTTTCGTCAGGGCAAAGTGCCTTCCGATATTGTGAAAAAGCGTTTTGAAGAGGATATTAAAAACGAAGTGATTCAGCGCTTGTTTCAAACGATTTACCCAAAAGTACTTGCCAACCAAAATATTAAGCCTGTTTTTTATCCGATTGTCGAAAAAATTGATGTTGCCGAAGGTCAACCGATGGTTTTATCGATTTTGGTTGATGTGAAGCCGCCCATTAAGCTTAAAAAGTACAAAGGCCTCAAATTAGCCAAAATACTTTATGCCTTGCCCGACGGCAAGGTGCAAGAAACTCTCAACTATTTGCAGTCGCAGAGAGCTACTTTTGAGCCCAAAAAAGATGATGAAGTTTTGGAGTGGAATGATTCCTGTGCGGTTGATTATGCGATTTGCGTCGAGGGTAACACCGTTAAGGAAGACAAAAAATTTCGCACCATGATTGTGAAAAATCACAGTCTTAAAGATCTTATTGATGTTTTGGTCGGTTTGCAGTCTGGAGCTTCTCATACCGCCCAGGTGACCTTGTCGGACCAGTTCCCCGAAGAAAGTTATCGCGGTCAGTCGGCCGAGATCGAAGTGACCGTAACCGAGGCGTTCAGTCGTGTTGTTCCTGCTCTGGATGATGAGTTTGCTAAGGATATGGGCGAATTTCAATCGTTGGCCGAACTTAGGCAGCACATCGAAGATGATTTGCTCGAAAGCTACGAACGTCGTTCAAAGCAAGAACTGGAAGAAACTTTAATCAAAGATTTGATTGAAAAAAATCCACTAGAGGCACCCTTGTCGCTAGTGCATGAGGAAGAGCGGGTGTTAATGGAGAATATGAAAACCCGTTTGGTTCAGCAGGGTGTTGAGGAGAAGTTGGCGCAAGAGCATCTGCACACCTTGCACGATGAAATGCATGGACGGTCCGAAGAAATGGTAAAAATGCAGCTTTTGTTTGATGCTATTGGCGAAAAAGAGGGGATCGAGATCTCAGACGAAGAGGTTGATGCGGCGATTGAAGAACGAAGTAAGGCGCAAAAGCAAAATAGTGATGTGCTCAAAAAGCAGATGGAGGAGCAAGGTCGCTTAGAATCGTTGGTGCAGTCCTTAAAAGATGATAAAATCTTAGCGATGCTTGTTGATAAAGCAGAAGTGAAAGAAGTGAAAGAAAAGATCAAATAAGGTTTTGCAATTAGAAAATGGGGGTCGTAGTATGTCGATGTTAGTTCCAATGGTGGTTGAGCAGTCTGGGCGTGGAGAGCGTTCGTATGATATTTATTCGCGTCTATTGAAAGATCGGATTATTTTTATTGGAACACCTATCGACGATAATGTGGCAAATATTGTAATTGCCCAGTTGTTGTTTTTGCAAATGGAAGACGCCAGCAAAGATATTCATGTCTATATCAATTCTCCAGGAGGTTCGGTGACTGCGGGTTTGGCTATGTACGACACCATGCAGTTTGTTAAATGCGATGTAACCACCTATTGCTTGGGTCAGTGTGCTAGTATGGGTGCTGTGTTGTTAGCGGCAGGAACGACTGGTAAACGCTATGCCTTGCCTAATTCGCGTGTGATGATTCATCAGCCCTGGGGTGGAACGCAAGGGACGGCGTCTGATATTAGCATTCAGGCCACCGAAATTTTAAAAATGAAAGAGAAGCTTAATGGTATTTTGGCGTACCATTGTGGGCGTACCATTGAGGAAGTTGAACGCGATACCGATCGCGATAAATTTTTGTCTGCTGCTGAGGCCTGTGAATATGGTTTGGTGGACAAAGTTTTGTCTTTCGAAGTCGCGAAAAAGAAATCCTAAACCAAAGATTGAGAGACCTGTATCATGTTGAAATGTTCTTTTTGCGGAAAGAAGCAAGATGAAGTGAAAAAGTTGATCACTGGACCCAACGTAGCCATTTGCAATGAATGTGTGACCTTGTGCATGGGTGTGATTGAAGATGCTTCGGACAAAAAAAATGCCCCGTCTAAGGGCGATGCAGAAACTCCTGAGCCAGAACCAGCGGTTGACTTTAAAAGTATGCCTAAACCGGAAGAGTTGAAGAGTCTTTTGAATGAGTATGTGATTGGTCACGATGAGACCAAAAAAATCTTAGCGGTGGCGGTGTATAATCACTACAAACGTTTGCAGTATAATCAGGACCGTTTTGGCGATGTTGAGCTGGAAAAGAGCAATATTCTTTTGATTGGACCAACAGGTAGTGGGAAAACCTATTTGGCGCGCACTTTGGCGAAACTGTTGGATGTGCCTTTTGCCATTGCTGATGCCACTACCTTGACCGAGGCTGGTTATGTTGGAGAGGATGTCGAAAACATTATTTTGAAACTGTTGCAAAGTGCTGACTTTAATGTCGAGCGAGCGCAACGAGGCGTCATCTACATCGACGAAATTGATAAAATAGCGCGCACCACCGACAATATTTCGATCACACGGGATGTGTCGGGGGAGGGTGTGCAACAAGCTTTGCTCAAACTTCTTGAAGGCCACGAAGTGAATGTGCCACCGCAAGGTGGGCGAAAACACCCTCAGCAACAGTATATTCAAGTGGACACTTCTCATATTTTGTTCATTGCTGGCGGAACTTTTTCGGGGCTTGAGCATATTGTGGGCAAACGTTTAGGGCGCAATAACATTGGTTTTATTTCGGATGAGACTCAAAAAGTTAAGGCGATCTCACAAGAGAGGCAAAACCTTTTGGCTCATTTATCGAACGAAGATTTGGTGCGATTTGGTTTGATTCCCGAATTTATTGGGCGTTTGCCGATTATATCGACCTTGGAGTCTTTGGAGCAAGAGGCCTTGATCCAAATTTTGACCCAGCCCAAAAATGCTTTGGTTAAACAATACCAAGCTTTTTTTGATATGGAAGGTGTGGCTTTATCGTTCACCGAAGAGGCTCTGCACGCGATTGCAAAAAAAGCTTTGGCTCAAAAAACTGGTGCACGTGCTTTGCGTGGTATTTTGGAAAATCTTGTTTTGGATGAAATGTACACCTTGCCGAGTGCCGAAGGAACCGTTAAGGAATGTGTGATTGATCAAGAGGTTGTGGATGGCCACAAATCGCCTGTGCGTGTGTTACAAGATGATAACGAAACAACTCAAAGGATCGCGTAGTTTTGGTGAAATCAAACCCTAGTACGTCAATTCAAATGTTACCTCTTCTGCCACTGAGGGATACGGTTGTGTTTCCTTTGATTCGGATGCCTCTTTTGGTTGGGCGTGAGCCCTCGCTGGCGGCTGTTCGAGACTCTATGGATAACCACGAACATACCTTGCTGATTGTGGCACAAAAGGATACTGATGTCGACGATCCTAAGCCCAAAGATGTTTATGGGGTGGGGGTGGTTGCTAAAATTGTGCAAAATAATTCGTTGCCCGATGATAGTTTGAGCGTGATTGTCGAAGCCGAAGAGATTGTGGCCTTGCATGATGTGACGCAAAGTGCCGATGGTATCTTAAGAGCGGCCTTTTCGATAATTCCCACCGAGATTGAATCAAGCACGGAACTCTTGGCTTTGCAGCGAACTTTGTTGGAACAGTTCTATGAATATTTGCAGCTTATGGGTCGTGTGTTCGAAGATATGCCGATGGATGTGTTGCGTAGCAACGACGATCCCGAATGGGTGACCAACTTTATTATCACTTTTCTTGATGTTCCTATTGAAAATAAGCAGGTTTTGTTAGAGCAAGCCTCGTTACGTGAACGGATGCATCGAACCAATGTGCGTTTGCAGCAAGAAATTGATGTGGTGAGCATGCAAAATAAAATTATGGGTGATGTGCGCAATCAGATGGAAAAAACTCAAAAAGAATACATTTTGCATGAGCAAATGAAGGCCATTTCTAAGGAATTGGGGGAAAAAGAGGCTTCTCCCAATGATGAGGTTCAGGAATTTCAGAAACAATTGGAGCAAGCTGATTTGCCTCAAGAAGGCTCCGATTATGTGCAAAAAGAAATCCGTAAGCTCAGCCAAATGGTGCCCTATTCTCCCGAAGCGGCGATGATTCGTAACTATGTGGAGCTAGCTTTGAGTTTACCTTGGGCGAGCCAATCGGAACCGCAATTGGATTCGCACAAAGCTTTGAATATTTTAGAAGAAAAACATTATGGTCTTAAAGACCCTAAAGAGCGTATTTTGGAATACATTTCGGTGGCTAAGTTGAACCCACAAAGTAAAGGATCTATTTTATGTTTGGTTGGGCCTCCAGGCGTGGGGAAAACATCTTTGGTGCAATCAATGGCCAAAGCGATGGGGCGTTCGTTTGTTAGAATTTCTTTAGGTGGTGTGCGTGATGAGGCCGAAATTCGTGGCCATCGCAAAACCTATATTGGTGCTATGCCTGGCAAAATCATTCAGGCGTTGCGCAGAGCTCAGGTGAATAATCCTTTGATTCTTTTGGATGAGGTCGACAAAATGGCCCATGAGTTTCAAGGTGATCCTGCGGCGGCTTTGCTTGAAGTGCTGGATCCCGAACAAAATCACCATTTCGAGGATCATTATTTGGATTTAGGCTTTGATTTATCGCATGTGATTTTTATTGCCACTGCAAACAGTGAATACGACATTCCTTATGCCCTGCATGATCGGATGGAAATGATTCGCTTAGAGGGTTACACTGAGCTTGATAAATTAAAAATTGTCAAAAAATTTTTGGTGTCTAAACAACTAAAGATGAATGGTCTTGTGCCGCTTAAGGACAGTGATGTGAAGCGTCCCGAGATTGTTTGGGAGGATGAGTCCTTGTTGCAGGTCATCCGTTGTTATACGCGCGAGGCTGGTGTGCGCGAGTTGGATCGCAAGATTGCCAAGGCCTTTCGTAAAATTGCTCGCCAATTGGTCAATGAGGAGCTTAAGCGCAAGCGCAAAATTACCATTAAACCCAAAGATTTAGTGAGCTATCTGGGACTTGCACCGTTTTCTTATGATGAGGCTCACAAAAAAAGCCGTGTGGGGGTTGTGATGGGCTTGGCTTGGACGGCCGTTGGAGGAGATATCTTACCGATTGAGGCCACGCGGATGAAAGGCAAAGATCGCTTGATGTTAACTGGACAGCTGGGTGATGTAATGCAAGAATCGGCTCAGACGGCTTTGAGCTATTTGAGGACGCATGCCAAAAAATTTAAATTAGATCCCGAGTTTTATGATCAGTATGAACTCCATATTCATGCGCCAGAAGGAGCGATTCCGAAAGATGGACCCTCGGCAGGAATTACGTTGACCTGTGTTTTGTATTCGGTGCTGAGTCAAAAGCCTATGCCAGCTGATATTGCAATGACTGGTGAGGTGACCTTAACTGGACGGGTTTTGCGCATTGGTGGTCTTAAGTCCAAAAGTTTGGCGGCTATGCGTTCGGGGATTCGGATAGTGATTTTGCCCGAAGACAACCGGCGTGATTACAATGAATTACCAAACGAAGTCAAAGAGGCCATAGATTTTGTGTTTGTACGTGATGTGAGTCAAGTACTTAAGCGTTGTTTTGATTTGTAAGAGAGGAGAGAATATCTTATGAAAAGCATGACGGGATATGCTTCCGCCCAAAAAGAATGCGATTGGGGCTCTCTTGTGGTCGAAATGAAGGCGGTCAATGGGCGTTATGCCGATATTATCTTGAAGACCAATCGTGAATTGAATTCTTATGAAGAAAAAATCAAAAAATTGCTTTTGCAAACGATTAAGCGTGGTCGCGTGACGGTTCATATTTTTTGTGATCGCAGTGCACATGTGGCTGAGCTTGATATGGTTGTTAATAAAGAGTTGGCGTTTAAAAGTCATGCTTTGGTGCAAGATTTGTTGCGAACTTTAGATTTGCAACAAGAATTACCTTTAGCACAGTATCCTCAGTTTCGAGATTTTTTTCAGATAGACGGTATTGATGATCAGTTACTGATTCCCTATGAAGATATGGCTGAGGTGGTTAGCCAGGCTCTCGATATATTTGATCAATCCCGTCGGGGCGAAGGGAAGGATTTGGAAAAAGATTTGTTGCAGCGCATTGCTATCGTAGAGCCTTTGTCGAAAGTCATTGAAACGATGGTTGATCGCGTTAAAGTTCAGCATCGTGAGCGCTTGGAAAAAAATATGCGCGAAGTTTTACGCAAGCATTCGATTGAGGAAGGGCGATTATTGACTGAAATTGGTGCTTTTGCTGATCGTGTCGACATCTCGGAGGAGTTAACTCGGTTCGAAAGTCATTTAAAGCACTTTAAAGAAGCTCTTAACAGCGAAGATGTTCTAGGACGTCGTTTGGATTTTATTTTACAAGAGTTGCATCGTGAGGTGAATACGATGTCGAATAAATGCTCCGATTTTGATATTTCAGAATTAGCTGTGGATATTAAGTGTGAACTTGAAAAAATGAGAGAACAGGTTCAAAATATAGAATAACCAAGGTCTAGAGCTTTTTATTGTGTCATCTTGTGGATCTTGACCGTGGAATTAAGCTACGGTGTGTTGCTGTGGGGGTACGAAATAGAGCTTGAGTCTGTACCAACATGCAAGAGAATAAACACATGTGTGTAATTTTTGTTAAAAGATAGTGTTATTTATGGTATGATAGGTCAAGTGAAAGAAGGCGTTTTTGTTATATTGTCAGCTCCTTCGGGATGCGGTAAAACAACGATTAAAAATCGTCTTATGCAAATGGGAGAATTTGTTTTTTCGGTTTCTTACACCACGCGCGATCCGCGTGCTGGTGAGGAAAACGGGAAAGATTATTACTTTGTTAGTCCCGAGCAGTTCGAAACTAAAATTGTGGACCAAGGGTTTGTGGAATATGCTCATGTTCATGGGTGTTATTATGGCACGGGGCTGGAGTCGTTAGATCCTTTGAAAGAGGGGCGTACGGTTCTGTTCGATATTGATGTGCAAGGGCATGCTCAGGTGAAGCAAAGGTACCCCGAAAGTGTGAGTATTTTTGTGTTACCGCCTTCGTGGTCTTTGCTCAAAGAACGCTTGCGAAGTCGCCAGACAGAGTCGGAAGATGCTCTGGACCAACGATTAAGGAATGCACAGCAAGAGATGCAGCATTGTCATGAATATGACTATGTGGTTGTGAATGGTGACCTCGAAAAGGTCTTACAAAAGATAGAAGCTGTGGTGACAGCTGAGTATCAGAAAACCAAACGATGGGAGATTGATATCGATGCTTTCTATAAGTCTTGATCAACACAAAGAAGGGGGTATTTTTCGCATGTGTGTCTTGGCGGCACGTCGTGCCCAAGACCTTTCACAAGGGGCTTTGCCCTTGTTACCCCATGAGCCTGGTGTGAAAGTAACAATATTGGCGTTACGTGAAGTTTTGGATAATGTGGTTTTGGAAAAGGACGAAAATCCTAGCTCTAAAAAGGAAGTGAATGCCTAAAAAAGTTCTCTTAGGTGTTACTGGCTGCATAGCTGCCTACAAAATGACGGAATGTGTTCGGTCTTTGATTAAATCAGGTCACGAAGTTAAAGTGATTTTAACCCCCTGCGCGACCAAATTTGTGACCGAAACAAGCATGGCCACTCTATCTCAAAATAGGGTGTATGCAGACTTATTTACCCCTGAAAACGGCTGGTTCCCCCAACACATTGCTTTAGCGGAATGGGCCGATGTTATTCTTGTGGCTCCCTTGTCGGCGGATATGCTGGCAAAAATCGCAATGGGCTTTGGTGATCATTTGTTGCTGAGTGCCCTTTTGGCATATGCGGGGCCTGTGATTTTGGCGCCGTCGATGAGTGATCAGATGTATGCTAATCCGATGGTACAGTCCAACTTGGAGCGCTTGAGGGAGGTGGATCGCTATTGTTTGGTGCAACCAGATGCGGGTTTTTTGGCCTGCTTGGCGAATGGTGTGGGGCGTTTGCCAGATATTGAAGCCTTATGTCGTGAAGTGGAAAGCTTATGAAATTATGTGTAACGGCTGGTCCAACGCGTGAATCGATTGATCCCGTTCGTTTTATTGTGAATCGTTCATCAGGCAAAATGGGCTATGCTTTGGCTGAAGTGATGCTGAACGAAGGTCACGAGGTTTGTTTGATTAGTGGCCCCGTTTCTTTATGTTCTCCTGAAGGGGTTTTTTTGATCCATGTTGAAACGGCCGAAGATATGTTACATGCTGTGTTGGATCAAGTGACACAGTGTGATGTTTTGGTGATGGCGGCGGCGGTAAGTGATTACACATTAGTGAAGGGGTATTCGCATAAAATCAAAAAGAGTCAGGATACATTGGTGTTACAGCTTGTTAAAACACAGGATGTGCTTAAAAATGTTGCGCAGATAGATCACAATGCTTTTGTTGTGGGTTTTGCGGCCGAATCGGAAAATTTGATTGACAATGCTCGTCAGAAATTAGAAAGCAAGCATCTAGATATGATTGTGGCCAACAATATTATTACAGAAGGTATTGGGTTTGGGAGTGACGAAAATGCCGGATGTCTTTTATTTGCCGATGGAACTCAACAGGTGCTCGAAAAATGTGCTAAACTAGATTTTGCCAAACATGTGTTAAAGGCTATTTGTGATCGCATAAACATCCATGTGAAATTGTCTTAGAGGGGGGGGTGAAAATGAGTTTACCCAGTGATGATGGTTCTGGAGGACATCTAGGTTTAACCAAGAAAAATGTTCTCAATATGCTTGTTGATGAAAATGTCGACTATGTGGTTAAAGAGCTGAATCATTATATGGATGAGAACAAAGAGCAAATTGATTTTTGTGTGTGTTCGCGATGTTTGTTGGATATTGTAGCTTTAACTTTGAATGGCTCTCCAAGTCATTATCGTTTACTCGGTCGACACGCACACAAAGAGTTGGAACATGTTAAGCGGATTCACCAAGAAATACGGGTTTCTTTAGAAAAAGCCGTTCCTTTGGTGCAAAAAAGACCGCATCACGAGTCTTAAAAATGATTCCTGTTTACGTGAGTCATGTTGGTGTGAAACACAGAGTGAATTTAACCTTGGTAAGGCATTTGGGAGGGCTTATTTTGGCCCAAGAAGGATGGGCATGGGGCTTTTTGTCGCTTAAAGTGTGCGACCATAAAACCATTCATCACATCAATCGTACGTATTTGAACCATAATTATCCCACCGATGTAATTTCTTTTGCAATGCTCGAAGGGGAACGGCATCCTGGCGATGATGAGCGTTATGTGGGGGATTGTGTGGTTTCGATGGATATGGCTTTTGACCGCGCACAAGAGTTTGGTCATACACCCGATCAAGAGTTGGCATTGTATATGATTCATGGCATTTTGCATTTGCTTGGGTATAATGATGTTGATTCTAAAGATCGCAAACTTATGAGGCATAAAGAAGCCTATTATATGGAACAGATACAAGATAAACTGAAAAAGGAGGGGTTGATACGTGGATCCTAGTACGTTGTTGGTGATAGAAGCGAGCATCATTGGGGTGTGTTTGCTGGCGTCGGGCTTTTTTTCAGCTTCGGAAACAGCTATTACATCAATGACGAAATTGCGCATCAAACGCATGATTGATGACGATGGAGATAAAGCTCTTATTTTAGAAAAAATCACACATAAGTGGGACAATATTTTGATCACTTTGTTAATTTGTAACAATGTGGCTAATATTGCAGCGGCCTCAACGGCAACCGTCTTAGCGACTCGTTTATTGAGTGAGCATATGCGCATGGATCAAATTGCTGCGATTGCAACTGGAGTGATGACACTGATTATCTTGATCTTTGGAGAAATTATTCCCAAAACTTTAGCTAAACGTTATGCTGAGGAGATGTCTTTAGCTGTAATTGGCTTTTTGGATCGTTTGTCGAAGATCCTCTTTCCTTTTATTCATTTCTTCAAGCTAATTTCTGTGAGCATTATGAATCTAATGGGGGCACGAGTGGACGATATGCAGCATATGTTGACTGAACAAGAAATTGTTGCGATTGTCGAGGCTGGCGAGCGTGAAGGAGTGATTGAAGAAGAAGAACGCGATATGATTCGCAGTGTGATCGAATTTGGCGATACACATGTGCATGAGGTGATGATTCCTCGCGTGGATATGATTACGATGGATGCGACACTCACGTTAAAAGAGGCCTTGGATCAAATTCATGAAGGAGTGACTTTTTCACGAATTCCCGTGATTATGGATTCGGCCGATAATGTGGTGGGCGTGATGTATGCCAAAGATTTGATGAAATATGTGACGGATCTTTATTTTGAAAAAATTTGTGTGATGGATATTTGTCGTAAGCCCTTTTTTGTACCCGAAACGAGCAAATTAGATGACGTGCTTCAGTTGTTCAAACGCGATCGCGTCCACATGGGAATCGTGGTTGATGAATATGGAGGTACAGCGGGCTTGGTAACCATTGAAGACCTTTTGGAAGAGATTGTGGGGGATATTATGGATGAGCACGATGGTGAAGAAATCTTAATACGACGTATTAATGATCGGGTGGCCTTGGTGGATGCCAAAACCAATTTGTCGGAATTGAATGAATCCTTGAATATCGATTTGCCCGAAGAAGGAAATTATGACAGCTTGGGAGGCTTTTTGATTTATGTGGCTGAAGGTATGCCGCGTCGTGGTGCTTCGATTCGTTATGAGCATGTTGAGTTTCAAATTTTAGAAGTCGACGAAAAAAGGATTTATAAAGTCAAAGTGGATGTGAAAAATAAGAATGTCGAGGAAGCTACCTCTGATGAAAATCTTTCTGAACAAGATTAGAGCCAATTTTTTTACTGGTGTCGTTGCTTTTTTACCTTTGGGGATAACCATTTATTTGGTTTATATCATTATGGTTAAAGGAAATTCCTTTGTATTGTCGATAACACCAGATCCTTATTACCTCTATGTAAGGCATCCCACTTTTGGATGGTTATGGCGTGCGTTGGTTTTGATTGTTGTGATTATATTTTTTTCGTTTTTGGGTGCTTTGACGCGTTTGTACTTGGGCAAAAAGGCACTCGAGATCAGTGATCGCTTAGTTAACAAAATTCCGTTGGTCAATAAAATTTACAAAGTGATTACACAAATCAGTTCGGCGATGTTTGGTCAGCAATCCAATTTTTTTAAGAAAGTCGTCAAGTTTGAATATCCCAAGGAGGGTTGCTATGCCATTGCTTTTTTCACGGGTTATGCCAAGGGCGAGTTAGAGTCAGACGAAAGGTTGGTCAACTTGTTTGTGCCGACGACTCCTAATCCCACATCGGGCTTTTTCTTGATGCTTCCTGAAGCCGATGTGACTTTTTTAACAATGAGCACTGAAGATGCCATGAAGTTGATCATTTCTGGAGGGGCCTTTTTCCCCGAAGATAATTTGGAAACTTTAGAGTAAGATGAGCGCCGAAATGCAAACGCAACAAGAACAATGGGAAGAGTGGGATCAGAAACACGTTTGGCATCCGTTCACCCAAATGCAAGATTATCAACAGCAGACGCCTTTGGTTATCGAAAAAGCTGAAGGGGTTTACCTTTACGATATTTATGGACAACGTTATATTGATGGTGTTTCTTCGCTGTGGGTCAATGTACACGGACATCGTGTGCCCGAGATTGATCAGGCGGTGAGAGAACAGTTGAATAAAGTTGCTCATACCACTTTGCTAGGTTTAGGCAATGTTCCATCAATTGAATTGGCCAAGATGCTTGTGGATATTAGTCCTGTTGGTTTAGATAAAGTGTTTTATTCTGACAGTGGATCAACAGCTGCTGAAATTGCCGTCAAAATGGCGTATCAGTATTGGCAGCAAGTCGAGGGAAAACAGACCCCGCGGACTAAGTTTGCTCACTTGAAGAATTCGTATCATGGCGATACGATTGGTTCAGTCAGTGTGGGTGGGATCGACTTGTTTCATAAAGTCTATAAGCATTTATTGTTTGAGACCATTGCGGTTCCGGTAGCTGATTCTTATCGTTTTGAAGGGGCAGGAGATTGGTCCGAGGTTTGTTTTCGGCAACTGGAAGAAACCTTCCAAAAACATGGTCATGAACTTGCAGCGATTATTGTGGAGCCTTTGATTCAAGGAGCCGCAGGTATGTTGTTGTTTCCCGAGGGCTATTTGCGGCGTGTACGGGAGCTATGTGATCGATATAATGTTTTGATGATCGTCGATGAAGTGGCGACAGGCTTTGGTCGTACTGGTCGCATGTTTGCTTGTGAGCACGAAGATGTTTCTCCCGATATGATGCTGCTCGCCAAAGGTTTGACTGGAGGGTATTTGCCGGTAGCGGTCACTTTAACCAATACTCGTGTGTTTGATAGTTTTGCTGATGACCATGCGGCCTGCAAAACCTTTTTTCATGGGCATACCTACACGGGGAATCCGCTTGGATGCGCTGCCGCCATAGCTAGTTTGCGATTGATGCAAGATAGGAATATTGTTGATCACGTGGAGCAATTGGCACGCGAAATCCAGCCTCAGCTGCAAGCTTTGTTGGACTTGCCGCATGTGGGAAACATTCGTCAGCGCGGTTTGATGATAGGGATTGAGTTGGTTCAAGATAAGGCTACGAAGAGACCTTTCCCTTGGGAGAATAAAGTAGGGGTGCAAGTGATTGAACGTGTGCGTGAGCGAGGTGTAATTATTCGGCCCTTGGGCAATGTGATTGTTTTAATGCCTCCGTTAGTGATCGAGGCCGCGGTTCTTAAAGAGTTGATCGATACGGTTGCCTGGGCGATTCAGGACGTGATAGAGAATTAGATGAAAACTTTAACGCGTTATATGAATGCGCTCCTAGATGTGGTTAATCCCGAAACCTGTGTGATGTGTGACGCGGTGGTTTTAAGTGAGTCCGAGACGTTCCCGGTTTGTCTCTCTTGTGAGGAACATGTTGGCCTGGCTCCTGTGAAGGATCGTTTAGGGCGTTACCCAGTTTATTCTTTAGGTTTATACGAAGGGGTATTGGAAGAAGGGATTCGTCGCTTTAAATTGGGTCGTGTGAAGTTAATGGGACGTTATTGGGCGAAGCATTTGGCTCATATGTGGCAGCCCACAGGTTTATTTGATAAAGTTGATATGATGTGTCCGGTGCCTATTTCGCGTAAGCGGATGTATGAACGCGGTTTTAACCAAAGCGCTGTGTTGGTACAAGCCTTGAGTGATTGGGTTGATGTACCTTACCGAGAGCTTTTGACAAGACATCGCCATTCTGAGGCCCAAATGACTTTAAGCCAAGAGGAACGTTTACGGAATGTTGAGGGTGTTTATCGTATGAATGGCCGACCAGATATAGAAAAACAAACGATTCTTTTGCTGGATGATGTGATCACGACGGGGGCGACAATGAATGAATGTATTCGAACTTTACGAGCTTATGATGCTAGCTGTGAGATTTTCTTAATGACATTGGCGAGGGTTTAAGATAGGATTCCTGAACAACAAGCACTGACGGTGCCCATTCATATGCTCTAGCGCTATACGAGCTTTCGATTGTGCTGATGTTTAGTACGTCGTTCAAAAGCGTCTTAGGTTGCATAAAGCATGACGGCGCCATGAGCAATGTGATCAAGGTCTTGACCTGCCATGATCTTGTCAAGCTGTGTTTGAAAAATAATTGCCTGACGGGAGCCTAGAACATAGTGACGTGGATGCTCGAAGGTTAGAACCGTCTTC
>CAZMGY010000005.1:0-50885 GCA_964565945.1 uncultured bacterium | reverse complement strand
TGTTTTTTATATTTTAACAATCGCGATATCGATTCTGAATACAATCGCGATCTCTCAAATCTTCATCTTGAGACAAGGTAATCGCCGTATTGATAAGAAATATATGACTGTAGGCCTGAGGGAAGTTTCCTAACAAGCACTTGGTTTTGAAATCAATGTCTTCGCTGTACAAGCCCAAATGGTTGCTATACTCCAGCACTTTCTCGAACATATCACACGCTTTTTGCTTCTGACCTATTTTGTACAAGCTATTGATCATCCAAAAGGTACACACCGTGAACGACGAGGACGGGATTCCAAAATCATCTTCGGTGTTGTAGCGATACATCAAGTGGTCTTGGCAAAGTTCTTCCCAAGTCCGTTCCACCGTACTAACATAGCGAAGATCCTCCGCATCGATAAAACCATAGTCCCACATAAGCAGATTCGCTGAATCTAATTCATCACCACCATAGTACTGGGTAAAAGCACCAACTTTTTCATTCCAACCATGTGTTAAAATGTCTTCGCGAATCATTTCACGCAAAGGCTCCCACTGCGTTGCATAAGATGTACACCTCAAAATGTTGGCAATTTTAATCGCCCGGTCCACCGCGACCCAACACAGTACTTTGGAAAAAACATAGTGTTCCTTTTTGGCTCGAAACTCCCAAATACTATGGTCTTTCTTGTGCCAACAACGCTCGACATGTCGCACCAGCGACCGGACAATGGTCCACAAGTCCTCAATGTTATCTAAGTTTTGAAAATACGTGTCGATACTATAGTGAATCAAATCCGCCAAAATGCCATAAATATCGTGCTGCTTTTGCTTATAAGCGGCATTACCGATACGAACAGGTTTAGATTCTTCGTACCCAGCAAGATGCAACAGTTCTTTTTCCTGTAAATCTTTCTCACCCTCAATCCCGTACATGATTTGGATCGATTCGTTTTTGTAGGGAATCACATCAACCACAAAATTCAAAAACGATCTTGCCAAATAACGATGTCCCAAATTAGCCAAAACACGCACACTCATCGAAGCATCACGAATCCAACAAAAACGATAATCCCAATTGCGCACATCGCCAATCGTTTCGGGTAAAGACGTTGTCACCGCAGCCACCAACGCTCCCGTTTTCTCGTAACTCATCAACTTCAAAACCAGGGCACTGCGCTTTATTTCTTCATTGTACTTTGGATAAACATTGGTGAATGAAAGCCACTCCACCCAATAAACACAGGTTTTTTGATATTGCAAATACATTTGTCGAATGGTGGGTTTTAAAACCTTTTCGTTATAACTCAGAAGAAAAAAGGCATCATCTGTTAAAGTGATCCGCTTACCCTCACAAATGTATTTCAGAGGCAAGTTGGAATACAAATACATTGATTCGTACTCGCCTTCGCGATTATAGGTCTTAATATAATCCTTGTATTCGCAGTTTTGGGTATAATTTTGGGCGTAACACATTTGAGGATCATACAAAACTTTAAAACTCGGCTTACCCGAAATATGCTTCACATAACGAATCAAATCAGGAGGACAAAAGTACTCGCGATGATCCAAACGATAACGCGGCATAAAATCTCGAATTTCAAAAGCATCGTCACCCTTTTGGTAACGCGTAATTAAAATATTGGTGTCTTCTAAATACTCCTGAGAAATGCGATAACTTTTGGCCACCTCAATCCCAAAGGAACCGCCCTTGGCTTGGTCCAGCAATTTGGCAAATACTGTCGACGAGGCAAAATTAGGCAAACACAAAAAGTCGATGCTGCCTGTTTTCGATATCAAGCTCGCCGTTTTGCCATTACCAATCACACCATAATCTAAATCAGGCTTTGCCTTCACCATACTTAAACTCCCTTATCTTTAAATCCAACCAGTTGCTCCAAAAACATTAAAAAAGCTTGGGGGCTCTCAAAGCGATTCTGCGCACTGGTCTGCCCAAGCCCAACCTTAGCTGTCACCAAACGAGGATCATTCACCTGAAACATATGCTCATCGGTCAGATCATCCCCCACACACAAAGCAACATTGTAATGCTTCTTAAGCACCCATTTAAGAGCTTCTCCTTTATTGATATACTGTGAGCATACTTCAATAATTTTGTGCCCATGTCTGACTTCGACTGGCATATTGGCCGTCATCTCATAAAGCTCCCCAGTCAACAAACGAGCCTTCCATGCCCCAAACTCGGGATCAGAACGGCGATAGTGCCAAACTAAGGAGGTTTTTTTTGACTCGACAAAGCTACCCGGCGTCGAAGACGAATAGAATTGAAACACATGCGCTAACTCATTTTTCCACTCCAAGTCAATATCTTGATGAAACAAAGTCCATTCACTTTGATTAAGGTTTTTCCAAACGTAACCATGTTCGGCAATCAAGCCACACGGCAAGTGCTCTAACCAAGCCGCTAAGTCTTGTTGGCTTCGTCCGCTGATAATGTACAAATCCAAGCCCTTCTTCTCACAAATAAACCGCAACAAAGCCAAAAGATCTTCCCCAGGGAAAGCCATTTGAGGACTTTCTTCAAACGCGCGCAAAGTCCCATCGTAATCCAAAAACAACAGAACGTGCGAACTTTCCTTAAGCTTGTCCTTTTTTTCTTTAGGAATGCAATTGATCGCTACAGACAGTGTTTTGGATCGAGGTTCTCTTAGACGATTAATAAAACTTTGTGCCCAATGCGCCGAGTCATGTTGAATCACTTGATCTCGCATGATAGACAGCGTCGAGGCATTACGCCTTTGCGTGAAAGCCAAACTTTCCGTCAAGGCCAGCAAGACAGCCTCTTGATCATAAGGGTTCACCTGAGTAGCAGCAAATAGCTCCTCGGCCGCACCAGCAAATTCACTTAAAATTAGTGAACCCGCATTGTCTTTCTGACACGCAATATACTCTTTGGCCACCAAATTCATGCCATCCACCAACGACGTCACCAACGCCACATCGGCTAAAGCATATAGAGCACACAATTCATCAAGAGGCAAAGTTTTGAACATAAACTGCACAGGAATATTGTTAATGGTCGAATACTTGCCATTAATATAACTGACTTTTTGCACCACCTCTTCTTCGATCTTCTTATTCCACTCTACTTCCTGGCGCGAAGGAATCGCCACCTGCACAAAAACCACCTGTTCGCGCATCAATGGGTTGCGCTCCAGGTACTGTTCAATCACATCCAATTTCTGAGGAATACCTTTGGTGTAGTCGAGGCGTTCAACACTCAAAACCACTTTGCGCCCTTTGTAATGCTGCTTGTATTGGAACAAAAACCGTGAACAAGCATCCGACTGCAATACCTTCTCCATATGGCTCCAGCTAATACCAATCGGAAACACCCCCATCGCAATTGAACGGTTTTTGTAAGAAGTGTGATCCATCTCAGAGTCAACACCCAAAACCCTCAAAATTGCACTGCGAAAGTGACGCAAATAACCAAAGGTATGAAAGCCAATCAAGTCAGCCCCCATCAAGCCTTCAAGTAACTCTTTGCGCTGAGGCAAGCAACGAAAAATTTCATAAGACGGAAACGGCGTATGTAAAAAAAAGCCAATGTTCAAATCGGGGCGACGTTTGCGCAACATCGAAGGCAGAAGCATCAAATGATAATCATGTACCCACACCAAAGCCCCTTCCTCGGCCATGCAAGCAATCGTTTTAGCAAAACGTTCGTTCACCTGGCGATAAACAACAAAGTCATCATGAGAATAGCTGGCATAAGACGTAAAGTAGTGCAACAAAGGCCACAAGCAAGCATTCGAAAAACGATGATAATACGCATCTTCTTCTTCTTTACTTAAAAACACAGGGTAACACGAATATTCCTCAAGGCGGGTGCACAGCACCTCTTGCTCATCCACAGGCACTTCGGCTCCAGGCCATCCCATCCACGGCATTTGGTAGTGTTGGCACACATCCTCAAATGCCGAAACAAGCCCCCCAGAAGACTTCTCGATCGTTTTCCCTATTTTGATCGGAAGTCGATTAGACACATTTATAATCTGCTGCATTCAAGTATTATAACGAGAGTCGGCCGTTTTCGCAAAAAAGAAAAGATCTACTACGTCGCTGTTAAATCGAGGGAGCCGTAAATAACTCCAAAGTGTTGCAATTTAGCATCCTTTTTTTCTTCGCTAAGCTCAACCATTGCTAAGGGAGGATGGTCTTGTTTTGCTATCCACGATTCTTAAAGCCTCAAGCAAATCCATAAAAGGGAACCTTTGTTTGGTTCTTCTTGCAACAGCTTTTTCAGCCACATTGCCTATCAAAATCAATGGCCTGTCTGCACCCCTATCTTGAATTTTATCCTTACCAGGATCATCTTGGTGGCAAAGGTGGGACTACTGGAATACCTACATTATCATGACTCTGTGCTTGAGATTGCAATTTAGGTAGGTCCTCCTAGTTGTAAGGAATACTCAAATAAAAAAGAATGTCCCTAGGCTGAGGATTCAGTTTTTGATCAATCGACACCACTTGAACCTTTTCGTTACGATCGAGCACAAAAAGGACAATCGCAGCACCTCCGTGGTGTTCTCGAAAAGCCGAAAAGGTAAACTCTTCCGACAAACGTGTTTTTTTCATTTGCCCTCCGTGATGCAAACAGGTAGTAAAATTAGCATAGGTCAAATCATCTTGAAACAAAATGCGCGCACAAAATTTAGCACTCGCTTCTTCGGAGTGCGACAAGGCATTTGGAACCAGCTGAAACACCGAAGCCCTATTAAAAACATACGTCATGTGCAAAGCACTCAGGGTATTGATATCGTCATTTTCAGTCAAACTTAGAAAGTAACCGATGCTGCTGAGCGACATCCGTTCCAATAAGCTCTCCGAAAGAATATTGCCTTGATAGACCTTCAAACCCGCCAAGCGGGCTTTGTTCACCTGCCCTTGATTAGAATCAACCAAAATCACCTCGACACCTTCGCTTTGCAACATTTTGGCTAAATTGCGAGCCCATTGATGACACCCTAGAATCAGTAATCCCTGGGGATTAGGGTAAGCCAAGCGCAAAAATACCGCCAAAGGCTTGCTGCACAAACCATATACAAACACTGTGCCCAAAATAGTAATAAAGGTCACCGGCACCAACAAATTCGCTCCTTCGACACCATGATCGGCCAATTCTAAGCTAAACACCACACTCACGGCCGCGGCAATAATACCACGTGGCGCCAAAAAGGAAATGAATATCCGTTCTTTTAAAGTAAGCTTTTGACCATAGGTAGCAATAAAAACTGCTGCCGGCCGACAGACAAAAATCAAAAACAAAACAAACATAATCCCCTGATTTTGAATCAGTTTAAGCTGTTCCAAATCCAAACGTGCCGATAGGATAACAAATAGACTGGCAATCAGAATCACCTGCAAATTTTCTTTAAAATCAATCACATGCTGAATCGGCGCTACGCGCTGATTGCCCATTATAATCCCGAGCAAAGTCACCGCCAATAGACCCGATTCATGCTGCACATAATTGGCTAAGGTAAAAGCAAACACGACCCCCATAAGTACAAAAGAATTCTGGAGAAAATCGGGAATCCAATGTTTTTTAAGCATAATGATTAGGACATAACCTACAACCAAACCCACAATCGTCCCAACCACAACGGTTTTAAAAATACCAAACACGAATAAGCTACCCGCCTCGGTGATGCCCGAAGTCAAAGCCGCTTCAAACACCAAAACAGCCAAAACAGCACCAATGGCATCATTCACAATACCTTCCCACTTAAGCACCGAGCTAACACGGTTGGTGGGCTTAATCTGACGCAACATAGGTAAAATCACAGTGGGGCCCGTCACCACCAAGATAGCTCCCAACAAAAAGGACATAATCACATTAAAGTCCAAAATAAAATACGCCGCAAAGGTGTTGAGAATCCAGGTCACCGTCGAACAGACAACGATCATGCGAAAAATCACGCTACCCGATTTTTTTAATTCAGAAAAACGTAAGGTTAAACCACCTTCAAAGAGAATAATGGCCAAGGAAAAAGCCACAAAAGGAATGAGCAAATTGCCAAAAATCATGTCGGGATGAACAATGCCCAAGATCGGTCCGAAGATTATCCCCAAAATCAGCAACAATAAAATAGACGGAAAACCAAATTTCCAGCCCACCCATTGAGCCATTGTCCCTAAAAAGATAATCAGAACTAGTTGCTCTAAAATGCCCATAACGACCTACCCATATCAAGCCTCATGGTCACTCCAACCTTCAATGTTATTTGCTCTTTTTCTTCTTGGCCAAGGTTTGATTTAACTTGTCCAAGGCTTTCTTTTCCTGATGTGTGTAATCAATAATGCTCTTCATCATCTTCACAGTATTCACAGGATTGGCTCCAACAGCCGTCTCGCCAGAAAGCATAACACTGTTTGTCCCATCAAGCACCGCATTCGAAACATCGGTCACTTCGGCACGGGTCGGCCGTGCATTGTGCGTCATACTTTCCAACATTTGGGTGGCAGTAATTACCATCTTGTTGGCATGATTGCAGTGCATGGTGATGATTTTCTGGATAATAGGCACTTGGAACAAAGGAATCGAAACACCCATATCGCCACGCGCAATCATAATCCCATCAGCCACATACATAATCTCTTCGATGTTATCGATACCTTCACGGTTTTCAATTTTGGCAATTACCTTACATTCATAAGATTGCTCTTTAAGAAATTCTTTGACCAGTTCAACATCGGCACGATTACGCACAAACGATTGAGCAATGTAATCTACATTATGGGCAATCCCAAACAAAATATCGCGACGATCTTTTTCAGTGAACACATCAAACTTAAGTCTAATTTCGGGAATATTCACTCCTTTGTTGCTCTTTAAAAAGCCCGGTACAGTCACCTTGGCTTGAATATAATCGTCTTTGGACTCAATACACTCCAAAAGAATGTGACCATCATCGATATAGATATCCACACCAACCGTGATATCTAAAAAAGAACTCGCGTATTCCAAGGGAATCACACATTGTTTGGTTTTTACACTCTCTGGATTACGTGCCAAATAAACCCGCATCCCTTCGTTGAGCTGAACCCCACCCTCGGAGCCCAAATCACCCACGCGAATTTGGTACCCCTCTAGATCCAACAAAATTTTTAGATCATAACCTTCTCCACGCAAAGCTTCGATCGTACGAACAAACTTAGCGTGCTCTTTGTGGGTTCCATGCGAAAAATTCAAACGTACAATGTTCATTCCTGCTTCGGCCATTTTGCGCAAAATTTTAATATATTCCGAAGCGGGCCCCATAGTGCAAATAATGTTTACGTCCACAACTTTGTTCTCCTCATTGCTCAATCACATTTGAGATGGAGCCGAAAGCCCCAAAACATCCAATCCATTTTTCAAAACAACCTGAGCCGCCTTCACTAATGCCAACCTTGCCTGAGTTTGATCCTGATTTTCGGTGATCACTCGGCATTGACGATAAAACGAATGAAAGGCTGCCGCCAAATCTCTTAAATAAGCTGCCAAATAATATACTTCTCTCGTTCGTGCACACGCTTCGATTGTTTCTTGAAAACGGCTCAATATTTTCATTAATGTCAGCTCTTCTTGCACTTTAAGCTCCTCAAACACGATATCTTTTAAGGGCACTTCCGTCAAGCATTGTTCCTCAAAATTCTTCAAAATACTGCAAATCCGAGCATGTGCATATTGAATGTAATACACTGGATTATCCATGGACTGTTGCTTAGCCACATCAAGATCAAAATCCAAATGAGCGTCCGCCTTACGCATCAAAAAGAAATAACGCGCCACATCCTTGCCCACCTCTTCGACAATTTGTCTCAGAGTGATAAATTCACCCGACCGCGTCGACATTGGAACCACTTCCTCCGAGCGCATCAAGCGAACCAACTGACACAGAATCACATAAAACTGTTCGCGATCATGCTCCAAAGACTCAATCGCAGCCTTTACCCGAGCGACATAGCCATGATGATCCGCCCCCCAAATGTCGATCACTTGAGCATAGCCTTCTTGAAACTTAAGATGATGAAAAGCAATATCGGCAGCTAAATAGGTTAACTGCCCATCACTTTTAACCACCACACGATCTTTTTCATCCCCCAAAGTGGCCGATAAAAACCATTGTGCTCCTTCGCGCTCAACAATCAAGCCCTTTTCTTTAAGCACATCAATCACCTTTTGCACCTCACCCGAATCATGCAAGTCTTTTTCACTCGACCACAGGTCAAAAGGCTTAACACCAAACTGACACAAATCTTTTTGAATAATTTCTAAAATTAACTGCCCCGCACTTCGTCCCCAGGTAAAATCATCTTCATCTTCGGACACACTCATTTTTTGAGCAATATCTTTCATGTAATCACCGCGATACCAGGATCCATCCCCAGGATCTTCCTGCAAAAAGGCGGGCTCCTGACCTTCGGCCAGAGCCTTCGTCCACGCACGCGCCGTTTTTCCCAAAATATTCATTTGGTTGCCACAGTCATTCAAATAGTACTCTCGAGTCACATCGTAACCAAAAAAATCTAAAATCGATGCCAGCACATCCCCGATCACTGCACCGCGTCCATGTCCCACATGCAAAGGCCCTGTAGGATTAGCACTCACAAACTCAACTCGAACTTTGATCTTTTGCCCCACCGTAGAACGTCCATAATTGCTTTGAAGTTGCAAGGCCTGTTTCACCTCGTGCACATAAGCTTTTTGCGCCACCGTGACATTAATAAATCCCGGACCAGCTAACTCAATTTTGGTAATCCACTCAGACGTAGCGGGCAAACTTTGAAGTGCGTCAATCAAAGCCCGGGCAATGTCACGAGGACTTTTACGAAACAACTTGGCCGAGGTCATCGCCACATTGGTGGCAAAGTCACCATGGCTTTCGTCCTGAGGAATCTCGAGTAAGCACGAAAGCTTCTCATTAATCCCCCAATCTTTCACAACTCGAGCTAAGGCCTCATTTAGCAAAGCTTGAATCTGCGTTCTTATCATGAGTAACTCCTTAGCTCGTCGATAACTTCCGTCTCTTGGGTGTCACTGTACTCCACCCCCCACAAAGACTCTAAATCGTATTTTTGACGCACATGATCCAAAAAGATGTGCACAACCACATCCCCAAAGTCTAAAACCATCCAACCACTTCGCCCTTCACCATCTTTGTGAACAGCTTTTCTTTTGATCGACTGTGTCTCATCGATCAAAGCATTAATAATCGCACTCGCATGACGATCGTTATTGGCCGTGGCCACTAAAAAATAATCACAGACGATCGTTTTGCCTTGAAGGTCAATGGTCACAACATTTTTAGCCTTCATATCATCCAATGTTTCGCTACACTTATTCAACAGAGCAACGGTATCCATATAGCTGATTCTCCTTAATCCATCGCATCACTTGTTCGGGTACTTGATCTTCAATCGAACGCCCTTGTTTCACATCTTGGCGTAAATTCTTGGACGCCACATCCTGATTCACATCTTTCACCCAATGCACACAGTCAAGATAGGGGCTTTGCAAATCACCATCCATTTCATAACTGGGACGCTGACATATAATCAAATCAGCCATTGCCACTATTTGATCTGGGTCTTTCCAGTTGGCAAAGGTTTGCCACTGATCACAACCCATAATCCAAAACAACTGGGCATCGGGCCAGCTATCCTTAAAAAATCTTAGCGTATCCACACTGTACGAAGGAGTGTCTTGCTTTATTTCCCAATCGCTACACTCCCACTTTTCATCTAACTCCATCAACTGCTGAAGAATCTTGAATCTTAATGCGTCAGTCGCCAAGGCACCCTGCTCTTTATGAGGCGACTGCCGGCAAAGAATAAAAACCACCCTATCTAATTCACACACTTGCATACTCTTTTGTGCTATGCGTAAATGACCCCGATGAAGCGGATCAAACGTTCCTCCTAACAATCCTATCTTTGTATCGGCCATCACACGCGAACCTGCCCTGTCCCTCGAATTATATATTTATACGTTGTCAATTCTTCCAAACCGACAGGCCCCCGCGCATGCAACTTATCGGTGCTAATCCCTATTTCGGCTCCCATTCCAAAAACTCCACCATCGGTGAAGCGGGTCGAAGCATTGTGATAAACGGTCGCCGAATCAACAGCAGCTAAAAAATACTGTGCGTTTTCTTGACTCTCCGTAACAATCGCATCGGAATGTCCTGACCCGTAGCCATTAATATGATCAATCGCTCTCGCACAATCATCAACCACTTTGATCGAAACAATCAAATCCAAATATTCGGTGGACCAGTCTTCTTCTTTCGCCACCACCACAGCATCCGATTGCGCCAGCTGCTGCGTTTTTTCACAGCCACGGACTTCAACACCCTGCTCCTGAAACGCTTTCACCATGCTAGGCAAAAACACTTTCGCCACATCTTCGTGCACCAACAAACTTTCCATAGCATTGCAAACGCCCGGACGTTGGCACTTAGCATTTAAAGCAATCGCTTGCGCCATGTCTTGCTCGGCGCTATCATCGACATAAATATGACAAATCCCCTGATAATGTTTAAGAACAGGAATTAACGATTTTTCAGCCACCATCTGAATCAATCCTGGACCACCACGAGGTATCACCAAATCAATAAAATTCACCTGTTGCAACATCACATCCACGGCAGCACGATCGGTATGCTTAACCAACTGCACATAATTGCAACTATGACCACAGGCGTCCAAAGCTTTGTGCAAAGAATCAACAATCACCTGGTTCGAAGCTATGGCTTCGCGACCGCCCTTAAGGATAACCGCATTGCCCGACTTTACGCAGAGTCCAGCCACATCCGAGGTCACATTGGGACGTGATTCATAAATAATACCGATAACTCCAATGGGAACACGCACTTGCTCAATCAACAAGCCATTATCGGGCTTCCGTGTGCGCAAAACATCGCCCACAGGATCTGGCAAAAATACAATCACCTTAAGGTCATCACTCATGGCTTGAATCCGCTCTTTGTTCAACATCAGACGATCCAAAAGAGCTGCACTTAACCCATTGGACTTTCCAGCATCCAAATCTTTTTGATTGGTCTTTATGATCTCGCTTTGATCCTGCAATAATTGCTCGGCCATCGCCGTAATTAAACGATTTTTCTCGTCTTCACTTAACAAAGCCAATTGTTGTGACGCTTTTTTGGCTTGTGCCGCCTGCTGAATCACATCTTCAAATGCCATTGGTTTGTCCTTTTTCAATACTTTCTCATTAGTCTTTGTTCACTCTAACCAAAACCAAATTATTGCGATGAATCACTTCTTCATACATATGAGCTCCCAAACGAGCCTTCATCTCACTTGTTTTACAACCTTTAACAGCCTCAATATCCTCTGAACTTAAATTGCTTAACCCTCGTGCAATCACCTGATTGTCACAAACGATATCAACAACGTCTCCAGGCCCAAACGACGCCGTCACCAACACAACGCCAGACGCCAACAAACTGCGACCCCGTTTGAGTAAAGCATCGCCAGCTCCAGCATCCACTTCAACCTGACCACGCGCTTTGCTACTAAAAGCAATCCAACGTTTACGTCCCGACATTCTCTGCACACGGGGAACAAAATAAGTGCCTAAATCTTCGCCATCCAATAAGCGCGTGAGCACATTGCGCATCCGCCCACCGGCAATCACCATGCTTTCGCCAGCTTGCGTCACCATTCGTGCGGCTTCAATTTTGGTTTCCATTCCACCGGTTCCTAAAGAGCTCGTTTCGCTACGAATCAAGCGAGTGATTTTAGCATCAATGGTTTCAACATGCTTCACCCGCTCACCACTCTCGTAATCGTACAAGCCATCAATTTCAGTCAAAACAATCAACAAATCGGCCCCTACCAAATTGGTCACCAATGCCGCCAAAGTATCATTATCTCCAAAACATATTTCATCCACCGCTACGGTGTCATTTTCATTCACAATCGGAATCACATTTTCTTTAAGCAAAGTGCTCAAGGTATTACTCGCATTAAGATACCTTAGCCGCTGGCTAAAATCTTCCCGAGTTAACAAAACCTGCGCTGTCATCAATTGGTTTTTGCGAAAAATGTTGTCATACACATGCATCAAATGACCTTGCCCCACAGCAGCAGCAGCTTGACTTTCAGGCAAACTTAAACGTCGTCGATCTCGACCCAAAATCTGAGCTCCATAACCCACAGCACCAGAACTAACCACCGCAAGCTCTAAACCTTTAGCTTTAAGTCCCACCATTTGCTTGACTAAGGAACGGATCAAGCCTCGATTCAATTCGCCATCCTTGATCAAAAGGCTTGAGCCAATTTTAATCACAACTCGTCGAAGAACCTGCCCTTTAAACTTGCTACTCATCGCAATGCCCCCTTACCTCTTGCAACATCGCTTGTTTTAATTCTTGGCACCCCTCACCCGTCGCACCAGACGTTACAATAACGTCCTCTTGAAGCGAACGACGAAACTGCTCCACAAGATCCTTATTACACGTGATATCCATTTTATTAAGGACACATATGCGAGGCTTTTGGTCCAAAGACCCCTTATAAGCTTCCATTTCTTGCAACAGCATTTGATAATCAGCCCAAGGATCATTGTCAAATCCCGAAGCATCAATGACAAACACCAATAGCTGGCATCGCTCAACATGGCGCAAAAACTCATCCCCCAAACCAGAACCTTGATGGGCACCTTCAATAAGGCCAGGGATATCAGCCATCACAAAGGACTCCCCATAGCCCATATCCACCACTCCTAGCACAGGCTTAAGAGTTGTGAAAGGATAGTCAGCCACTTTGGGACGAGCCGCCGAAAATTGACTAATCAAAGTTGATTTACCCGCATTGGGGCAGCCAACAAGACCTACATCGGCCAACAACTTCAGCTCTAAACGCAGTTGAAAAAATTCGCCAGGCATACCCGTATCAAATCGGCGAGGGGCTTGATTCACGGCTGTTTTAAAATGGGTATTGCCACGTCCACCGTGGCCACCATGGGCCACAATCACCTTTTGATCATGAGCCATCATATCGGCGATCACTTCTTCGGTCTCATTGTTATAAATCACGGTACCCAAGGGAACTTTAAGATAAATGTTTTCGGCGTCTTTTCCGTAACGATGACTTCCCTCTCCAGGAAAACCCGAACGAGCGATGTATTCGCGCTTAAATCGAAAATCTAACAGGGTTGACATATGCTGATCCGCTTCGAAAATGACATGGCCGCCACGTCCACCATCGCCACCATTAGGACCACCTTTAGCCACATATTTCTCACGGCGAAAGCTACAGCATCCAGCTCCTCCATCGCCTGATTTCACATGAATAAGCGCTTGATCAACAAATTTCATAAACAAAAGATTCTCCACATTGCAAAAAAATAGACATCGTGGAGACAAGACATAAAGAAGAACTTAAGTGTGTATGCGTCTTAAGACGCATACACACTTATACTTTTACGGCCGCCACGACTATACTCAAATCGCACAACACCCTCAATAAGGGAAAAAAGAGTATCGTCTTTACCCTTGCCAACATTTTGTCCTGGATGAACACTTGTTCCACGTTGACGAATCAAAATATTCCCAGCACGCACCGCTTGACCACCATATTTTTTCACACCTAGGCGTTGGCTGCGACTATCGCGACCATTCTTAACACTACCTTGACCTTTTTTATGAGCCATAATCGTTCTCCTTAATGCTTAATTTCTTTGATTTTAACGCAGGTGTAGGTTTGACGGTGACCGACTTTGCGGCTAGAACTTTTGCGTCGACGATAAGTAAATGCAATCACTTTTTTATCACGCATATCACCAATAACCTCTCCAATCACCCTAGCATTTTCTAGATGAGGAGTTCCCACTTTAATGGCATCATCTTGAGCTACATACAAAACTTCATCAAACTCAACAGTTGCACCTTGCTCAAGGCCCAACTTATCGATGCGAATCACTTCGCCTTCGGCAACTTTGTGTTGCTTACCACCATGGTTAACAATTGCGTACATGAGGTTTTCTCCTTCTAACAAACAAAGCTGACCCAAAAGATCTTTAAGACCAAAGCTCTATTTTTTTCTTTGTTGTTCCAGAAAAGAAGTGGCATTCTTCACGTTTATAATCCCACTCTTTACGAATGTCGATGCGCTTTTTGAACTTCTTTTCAATTTCCATAATGTAATCCCTGTAGCCAGACAACAAACTGTCGGCTACTTCAGGATTAAGAGCAACAACCACATGGGGTTCGTCCGTTCGCAAGAATACGATTCGAATATTACGAATCACATCCAAAGAACTGCTCACCACTGTTTTCACATAACCACGGCCATCACAAAAGTGACACGACTCGTGCAACATGGAGTTCACTCCACTCCCACTTCGCTGGCGAGTCATTTCGACCAAGCCCATTTTCGAAATAGGAGAGATATTAATTCGACTTTTTTCTTTGCGCACTTCGCGCCAAAGGGTTGACCAAACCTCCTGCTGATTTTTACGACTTTTCATATCGATAAAGTCGATAATTACAATGCCCCCAATATCTCTTAAACGCAACTGCCGCGGGATTTCGACAGCTGATTCCATATTGGTCTTAAATACTGTTTTTTCAAAGTCACCTCGCCCCACATTGCGACCACTGTTAATATCGATCGCAACCAATGCTTCGGTTTCATCAACAACAAGATAACCTCCACAAGGCAAGGACACCGTTCTCGAGTATATCTTTTTCACCTGGCACTCAATATCATAGAACTCAAAAATGGGTTCGTCGTTGCAATATTGCAAAACCTTTTTGCGCGCTTCTGGCATATACGACCCCAAAAAAGAGCGTATTTTTTTATATTCATCTTTGTTGTCGATGACAAACTCATCGACATCTTCCACAAAACAATCACGTACCGTCCGCACAATCAAGCTACTCTCCTCATGGAGCAAAGCAGGAACATCGCGCTTACTCAAACCTCTTAAAACAGAGTTCCATGTTTTGGTCAAATAACGAAAATCTCCCAAAACCTGGTTTTTATCGCGTCCATCGGCGGCTGTCCGAATAATGCAACCATAGTGCTTTAAAAAGCGTGCATTGTTCATAATCTCACGCAAACGCGAACGTTCTTCACAACTCGAAATACGCCTAGATACACCTCGATGCCTTACATTGGGCATTAAAACAGTGAACCGCCCTGGTAAACTCACATAAGTGGTCAAGCGAACACCTTTAGTTCCAATAGGGTCTTTCTCCACTTGGACCAAAACTTCATCACCTTCCGCCAGCATTTGCTCAATCGGCAACTGAACTTTACGGCTCTTTTTGAACGCTTCAAAATCAAACTCATCGTCGTCCGACAGCTCCTCCTCTTCATGAGGCGCCACCACATCGGTCACATACAAAAAGCCATTTTTTTCTAAGCCAATATCAACAAAGGCCGATTGAATCCCTGGAACAACAGAGTCCACACGTCCTTTATAAATATTGCCAACGTAGCGCGTCTCTTCTTTGCGCTCAACAGAAAATTCTTTAAGCTGGTTTCGCTCCAACAAGGCCACGCGAACTTCATTGCATTCAACGTTGACCACGATTCGTTTATCGTTAGCCATAATAATAATATCTTTCCCACTACAACACGCATAAGGTTAACCCCAATGATACAAAAGAGTTATTATAGAACCTTTCGACTTTTCTGTCAATTGACGCCCTAAGGTATCATCCCACCTGCCTCTTTGTCAGCACACCTAACCTCTCGTCAACCCACAGCTTGATCGCGAAATCCATAGCCATTTGATGATCCTGACAACCAAACAATAATAAACATTATTAAAAAATAATAAGATACTAAATAAATGGATTTCAGCGTCACAAACCAAGGCTCCCACTGGGCCCAAAACTCAACAATCGCTACCAAATTTTTCAAAACCACAGAACCTGTGAGCCAGGAAAGCCACCCCATCAGAGGATCTAAACCCAAGGCCCGGCTAAGCAATACACCCAAACCGCCACACATCCCCAAAGTCATAAGCGGTGCCACGCACAGGTTACTCAAAGGACTCAAACAAACCACATAGCCAAACGTAGCGGCCATAACAGGAGCCATTCCAACAAGCAAAGCACACGAGACGGCCCAAACATCACTACCATTTTTCAGCCAAATTGGCCATCGAGAGCGTTTCCATAGCTTGAGGAGCTTAAGCGTTATGACAATCACAGCCACAGCCAAAAACGACATCTGAAAACCCAATTGCATCAACTGAAACGGGTTAATCACTATAAGGATCAGCAGAGCCATCCAAAAAATAGTTTCTATTCGCAAAGCACGCCCCATGCTCCGCGCGCCTAAAGCAATCACCACCATCAAGCTCGCTCGCATCACAGAAGAACTTGCTCCCGTGATCATCACTAGCATCGCCAAAGCAAGCATCATCACTAAAACCGCCAAAGGCCAGGGACACCTTAACGCTAACAAAACAATCATCACAAAACTATAAAACAACATCACATGCATGCCCGAAATAGCAAACATGTGATATGTCCCGCTTTTTCGAAAAGCCTTTTTGAGTTCAGGATCAAGCCCCTGACGCACACCTAAAAGCCAAGCCTTCAAAATCTCCACATGATCATGCCCAAGAGTCGCTTTGTCCTCATCGAGCCAATGCAAAGCTCTGTAGCGAACCCGCCATAGCGTATCGCCCAAGCTTCGGGCCAGCTTCGGCTGATGATAATAAGTTTGGACAGAACGCATCTGTGCCACAATGCGATGACGTAACAGGTAGCAATGGTAACTCGCATTATCTTTCGATCGCGCCTCCACATGCCCTAAAAACAACAGCTCATCACCGCGCTGCCAGGCGGACACTTTCTCTTTGGGTAAACGTAAGGCAATCAAAGGTTCTCTCCACTCCACCACACTACCTCGTGTCTTTAGATAAATCTGTTGGGCAGCTAAGGTCACATACCCCTGGGTCGCATCAACGACAGACTCTTTGATCACACCTCTCACAAGAATTTTCGATTCTTGCTGCAATGCCTTCGACAAAGCCTCCAAATCCTGATAACGCTGCTCCATGGCTTGCCCTATCAGCCAACCACAGCCCAAACCCAGAAGAATCAAAAACAAGAAGGCCTTTTGGGTTTTATGTCTCCAAACCAAAACCCCCCCCACGCAACCACAGCTACTGCCTAAAGCCATCTGCATCCAAAGAGCTGGCGCAAAGGGAATCACACACCCCGCAACAAGTGCCGTTACAATTAAAGGAAACGCAAATATCATTAAGACTTCAACGCAATTTCTATAAAAGCGTCCACCTGAGACACCTGCTGATCGACTTGCTTGAGAATAAACTCAAGGTGTGCAGGCGTTAATTGACATAATTCAAAAGCGCCATGGTGAATGGCTGAAATTTTTTCATCACCAGGATCTCCGATAAGCAGCGAACGAACCAAAATATCGGCCACATGCACCATGGCCACTAACGGATCCTGGTTCATATGCAACTCGGGGTTATGATGATGCAAAATAGCTCCCTCCCAAATAGGAAACACATCCCAATGATGCAACAACCAAGCCCCTAACTCGGCATGCGTCACATTCATAAGCTCCTGCTCTACCTCAATAATCAGAGTATCTTTTTCACGCACACGTGACAAAATGCGCTGAAAGTCTCTGGTTAGAAACTGATCCCAAAACAGCTTGCCAATATCGTGTAACGCACCCGCCATAAAAGCCTCTCTCAATTGAGGGTAGCCCATGTATCGCGCCAGTTCCTGGGTAGCAAGGGCACAAGCAAAACTATGACGCCAAAAGCCCTCCCGGCTTAAGTCGGTCTGAGACGTAGGTCCAAACGTTTGAAAGAGCTCACACAACAAAGTTATTTGATATATTCCATAAACACCTAAATACGTCGCCGCCTGATCTAAGTGACTGACGGTCTGACGAAAACCAAAAAACTTTGAATTGATAAGGCGCAACATTTTATTTTCATAAGGTACTCCAATCTTAAACACCAACGACAGTCGCGAAATATCAGTGGGATCTTCCTGTAAAACAACTTTGATTTTCTGCAAAAAATCCGAGCCTTGCGGAACATTTTTAGCAGACTCAATCAACACTTGCAAATCCGAAGACACCTTCACGAGATATCTCCTTGAGTTTCAGTGTTGTTTTCGACGGGGATCGCTTTCGTCTTAAGAGCTAAATCCTTAAGCAACATCATCAGACGACTATTGTGTCCAAGAAACATCTGTTCAATTTTCTCTTTGATCACAATATTCTGTTTAGTCATAACGCCCCCCCTACCTTCATCTGTTTAAAGAGTAGCAAATTTTCGTCTTTTAATCTTCTCAAATCAACACCCTGTATCCTGCGACTTAATCGCGGGATTCCTCCCCCAGAGCTTTCACTCTTTCCCAAATGTCATGAAAGTCTCGCAAAAAAAATTCTTGAGCCGTCGTTTCGAGCACATCGGCATACCCCATCCGCTTAGCCAACTTAAGTAATTCAATATCATTTTCGGGCATTAAATGGGTTTGTTGCATACCTAAAAGCTGCAAGCAATGCTCAATTCGCCTTAAGAAAATATAATCGTTATGCATCACCTGAACTTTAAGAGGATCGACAATGTTATGTTGTGCTAAGCACCCTAACACATAAAGCGAATGACCCGAAACAAGGTCGGGATATTTGCTCGCCCACTTCACCTGCAAACGTTGTAAATAGAACTCAATGCTCCTAATCCCCCCCAGTCCTGATTTAACATCACGTTCCAGAGTACCCTCTTTCTCTAACATCTTTATTTTTTGATTTCTCATTTTATCCATACTGGCATAAATCATATCTCGCCGATCGGGTTCAAACAAAAGTTCCTGAAAAGCTTTAACCAAGCTCTCTCCCAAACGGGTGGCTCCAGCAATAGGGCGCGCCTTTACCCACGCTTGCAACTCCCAGCCATGAGCCTCTTTTTTGCAGTATTTTTGATAGACACTTTTTTTGACCACCAAAGACCCCGAGATTCCATGAGGTCTTAATCGCATATCGATCCGATACAACTGAAAATAAGGGCTACTAGCCATTATATGTGTGATAAGCTCTTGACTCACTTTAAGTAAGGTTTGGCGATCATCTTCGCTCACATCATCATGAATAGCAAAAAGTAAATCAATATCCGAACTATAGTTAAGCTCTTTACCACCCATTTTCCCTAAAGCGATAATCACCTGCGCGTCATACAAATGGCTCACATTATGCTCTAATAAAATACGTTTAAACGCCAAATCAATAATCATGTCGGCTAATTCCGAGACTTCTTGAATCACCCGTATAAATTCAGCACGTGCAAAAAAGTCTCTCATGCCAATCCGCAGAATCACTCGATTACGAAACTGTCGCAAAGTATCAAAAAAGGCATGAATATCGGCATGTTCACGCAAAACAGCCTCCCATTCAGCTTCCAGTTCTTGACGATTTTGAAAAGCACTGCGAGATTCCATTTGAAATACTTCATCCATAGCCAAAGGATCTTGAATCAATATCTGCGATAAAAACTCACTATGCCCAAAAACAGCAATAATCAAGTCCAAAACTTTGGGATCATAAAAACACTCGCGAAACAAATCTACAGACGACTTAGAAAATAAGTGTTCAAAATTAAATATCACACGATCGGGATCGGGTGAACCTTCGAGCTGACGCAACACCATTAGCAATAAAGCGATAAAGTGATTCCGATGCTCAACCAACTGATAGGTTCTCCGCATCGATTTGTACACATCGATCACACGACTAAACCCATAAGGTTCGAGCACTTTATGAACATCTTCTTCGTTAATTTCGCAACGGACCACCAAGTCCGAAACCGTAATTTCATTGAGACTCACATCCTCATCATCAACAAAACTACGATTAAAAAATCGCTGAACCTGATTCATATAGTCCGTAATATCTTGCTGTAGCTGGTCTTTCATTGTATTTTGACCTTGATCTTTATACTTCATCCGACGCGCCAAAAACAGAAACTCATCACTGTCAAGAGCAGGTGCAAGCAAATCTTTGGCATGTCCCCGCACCATGCGCAAAGCATTAATCAAACGGCGAAAAAAAGAATAGGCATTGGAAATGTGCTCATAATCGGACGGCTTCAACAAACCTTCCTCCAACAGACGCCCCATAGCTTTAAGTGTTCGAGGCGTTCTCACTGAGGGGTGCTTCGCCCCATGCTTCATCTGCAACATTTGAACAGCATATTCAATATCGACCAAACCCCCCAATGAAAACTTGGCATTAATGTGCCCAGGTTTGACCAACTCGTCTTTCTGTTGCATGCGCAAATCCAGTAAATCTTGCAAAGGAATGTTTTCGTCGGCATAAACAATATCATCACGACTTTGCAAGATTTGTTCAATCAATTCTCGTAATCCATAAATGTGATCCATTTTAACCAAGGACTGAACCTCATAAGCATGAGCCTGTCCTTTTTGGTAATATTCATTCCAACGCTTAAAACTCGTCGACAGGGGACCTTTTTGGCCATCGGGTCGCAAACGCAAATCGAGTTCAAAAATACCTTGCGCCTTAACGTGCACAGACTCTTTGATTTTTTGCATCAAAAGATTAAAAAATTCTTGATTCGATACCTGGCTCTTAGAATCTGTCCAACCATAACCCTCATAAATCATAATCATCTCTAAGTCGGAGGCATAGCCCAACTCATCTCCACCCCACTTGCCTAAACGCATCAACGCATACCCACACTCATGCCCTTCAAACTGCGGCATGCCCTCAGCCTGACATATATCCTGATACAATCGCTGCGCCATTAAGATTAACACATTCTGTGCCAGGCGACTCAGGTCGGACCCAAAATCTCGAAAAGAATAGTGCGGATACACCAAATGGCACATATCTAACTGAAACAACTGCGAATCTTTGAATTGATTCACCTGATCCACATACGTATCGGTATCTTTGCAATCCTTCAAGCGTTCAGAAAGTTCATGATAATCCTCTTCAAAAGAATCACTGCGCACAGCCCATGATTCGGTGCGAAAAAAGGGCCCAAAGGTCTTGTGTTGGATTTTTAAAAACTGTTCCCACATATGAGACCCCGACCCAAAAATAGCAGCAAACGATCCCAAGGCATCCGATTGATGCCATTGCATCACATCATCCATCGACTCATCTGATTTAAGCAACTTATCGATAAATAATTCAAAGTGATGAAAAGCTTTGTGATAATCGGTTGCCAGGGGCAACAAATAGGTAAAATGCTTCACTAAAGCTACTACCACTTTAAAGCAATTCAGATAATTCACATCCTTGGACAAACGACCACTTCGGTCATGGACCGTCAAGATATCTTCGACATGATCATTTTGCGTGTTGATCGCAATTTCGACAATTTCAATATTTTGCGTGCTTAAAGCTAACGACAACGTGAATAAGAAAAATGGTGTATCCTTGCCTTTAATCGCTAGCATGATTGCACCAGAATCAATATCAACGTCAATATCTATCGGGAATAACGGCTGCTTTCGGACCTCTTGTTTCTCCAAAAACTCCCCCACTTGTCTCATTAGCCTTAAACGAAATTCATTAAGTTTATGCGCGTCAACCTCATAAAAAAAAGCTTTCAGGTCGTCCTCGAAAGCTTTTTGCGCCTTTGCCACATCGTCACTGGAGCCTTCATAAACCACTTCGAGAACATCGACAACTTTTTTACGTTGTTCATAGTAGGATTGTTCGTCTGATGGAGCAGCTTCACGATAGGTAAACACATGTCCTGTGCGAATATCAAATCCATACAAAGCCAAATACCCCGTTAACGCCACCATCAGCCAAGAATAGTCATAGGCCACTAAAATTAATTCGAAACATTTGACTTCTGCCATCTTCGACCATTGATATTCAAGTAAATCTCCATCCAGCAATTTTTGAACAAGATCCAAATGTAATCGAATATCGGGCAAAGAAAATTGATTAAAATACGTTTGTGGCATACGTTCGCAATGCTTCTCGATCAGAGATAGGGCTCGGTCTTGCTGACTGGCCGATACTTTTAACTGTTCGCACACAACATCTTTATGCATCGCTTTAGTTTCTCCTTAAACTTCCATTATAACCTTTCCAGCTCTTTCCCGCGAATGACCTGCACGACACATAACCATAAGGGATATTGAAAAAGACATTGACTCTTAAATTCAAGTCTTGCTAGGATGCTTCCATGAACAATCATCATTCCGACACCTTAAGTAAGGCTCTTAAGCTCTTCGAAAATCACGAGTATGCTTATGCACAAAACCTGCTTGATGGGCTAACACACTCGCACCCTCAAGATGGTCGCATTCGTCACTACCAGCATGTTTGTCGCATCAAAAATGCTCAACTTAAAAAAACATCGCTGATAGCTTATAGCTTAAAACATATCTTCACCTTCCATCTTAAGACCTACGGGCTTTTTGTATTTCTCATTGAGGACAATCGCAAATCTCAGTCAATTTACACCCACCTAATTCAGCATTTCCCCTTACAAACAGGTTATTACTGGCAACTCATTGCTCTGTTAAACCGTCAGAATAAACCCAAAGAAATTCTCACTTACTTGCAAGAAATTCTACTCATCGACCCAGTCAATATTAAAGCCCTTAAGCAAATTGGTGAAATTTATATCAAACAAGGGCAACTGCAAGAAGCCAAAACAACGCTGAACAAATTAAAAGCACTAGCTCCTCAAGATGCCGATATCCAACGGGCCTTCAAAAATCTTTCCGCACTCGAAGCACTCAAACAAACCCCTTTCATATCCTCCTAAAGCCACTCTAGAGGTTTTGTTCGCTCTCTATTTGACGATTTAAGGTTTCGCTAATCTCTTCGCAAGATCGTAGTTTATCTTGATCCACACCCTGACAGGTTTTTCCCAAGGCCTTCCAAGATTCGGGACTGTCTAAGTTTTCGGGCCAAAACGGAAAAGTTTGGCACTGTGCTGGACGCAAATGATACACCGAACACCCACCATCCTCATAAAAGATACAATGTTCATTAGATTTTTCAACTAAGCTATAGCGTCCACGAAACAAACGTAAATATTTTTGACCAAACTTTTCAAGCGATAGAGCCAAGTGATCGGCCAAAATTTGAATTTCTTCTAGAGAAAGCCATACATAGCCACCAGGAAAGGTGCAACAATAACCACAGCGATGACAATCAAAATGAAGGCCTTTATGATACCACGGATTTTGCTGGCTTTTAGATTTCTTGAGCATGCATAACATACTGATCAATTTTTTTTCGATCCGCGTCTTTAAGATCAATAAAACTAAAAGCTGTTGCGTAAGCGTTTTTGTTTTCTTTACGGACACCCACGCAACGAATGGTTTTAGCCTGGCATTTAACCTTTTCGAAAATGAGTCCTTTTTCTGTCAGAGGCAAAAGCAACACAATCTCGACTTCTTTATTTTCGGGAAAAAAATCATCAACACAACATTTGATTCCAGAACAACTAATATCTTTTGTCTCCGTAATCACAGAACTGTGTTCAGCTGTAATCTGAACCACAAATAACCATTCCAAATCACCACGAACTCGAGGATACTCTCTTTTTTCTTTCATAGGTCTCATCCTTATTGTTACCCGAAAGGGCCTCGCTTAGACACGCCTATACTGCGTTGGAAGCATAGCATATTGAAGAAAACACTGTCAAATAAGCAAAGATTTTTAAAAAATCCGCTCTTATTTCTCCAATATGTTCCAATATCACACCAAAATGGCTCGATTTAGACGCTCTAAGCAACGATCTAAACCCAATAATCGAATCATTTTGTACAACTCTACACCATCATTTTGAGCACTTAAGGCAAGACGAATCGGTAAATAAAGGTCTTTACCTTTAACTCCCGTCTCTTTCTGAACGGCCTTGAGTGCTTGCTTTATCACTTCATCGGATAGATCACTTTGCCCCTGAATATTTTCACGAAAATGAAGCAATACATCTTTGCTTGAACGCTTTTGCAAAACAGTGGCCACATTGTCTTCGTCGAAGGTCAAATCATCTTTAAAATAAATGTGCGAAAGACGGGGCAAATCATCCAAACAGTCCAAATTTCCCTTAACCGCATCGACCACTTCTTTCACATAAGCAAACGCCTCTTCACTCATATCTTCTTCCACCAGCCGCGCCTCTCGAAGAACAGGCAAACTCATGGTGGCTAAACGGACTAAATCCAAATGTCTTAGATAGTACGAATTCACCCATTTAAGTTTAGTTAGGTTAAATGTCGCTGGCGATTTAGTGATATTTTTAAGATCGAAACAATCAACCAATTCTCCCAAAGAAAAAATTTCGGTATCCTGATCTTTATAAGGCGACCATCCTAAAAACGACATATAGTTCACCATCGCCTCGGGCAAAAACCCTTGCCGACGGTAATCATCCAAAGAAATAAGTCCATTACGTTTGCTCAACTTGAGCCCATCTTCCCCCAAAATCATCGGCATATGGGCAAAATTGGGCCGTTCATAGCCCAAGGCATCAAATAAGAGCACATGACGCGCCGTATTAGTCAGGTGATCTTCACCGCGTATCACATGAGAAATTTTCATACACGCATCATCCACAGATACAGCGAAGTTAAATGTCACATCCCCTGTGGACTTGGTTAACACCATATCACCGATCGTTTTAGGGTCGAAGGTAATATCTCCACGTATCATGTCGTGAACCACAATCGGCTCATCTGGCACAACAAAGCGCCATACAAAACTACGTCCTTCATCTTCAAAAAAAATTTTCTGTGAATCACTCAAATCGCGATGACGATTATCGTAGCGAGGCATTTTGCCCTGCGCCAATTGCTCTTGACGCATCTGATCCAATTCATCCAGAGTGCAATAACACGGGTAGATAACTCCTTTATTTTTCAAACGCTCTAAATGTTTTTGATAAATATGAGCACGATCAGTCTGGCGATAAGGACCATATTCCCCTCCTTTGTCGAAACCTTCATCCCATTTAAGGTTCAGCCAGGTTAAATCTCTAATAATCATTTCGGTGGATTCATCCGTCGAACGCTCTAAATCAGTATCCTCGATACGTAAGATAAATTTTCCATTGTTTTTACGAGCAAACAACCAATTGAATAAGGCGGTTCGTGCATTTCCCATATGCATAAAACCTGTGGGACTGGGGGCAAAACGAACCCTAACGTCTGTCATTGCTACATCTCCTTCTGAATCAAAGCAATTGCTTGGGCTTCAATCGCTTCACACGCACCCAAGGGTCCTATTGTCTCATGTGTTTTGGCTTTCACGTTAATAGATTTTTCATTGATCTTTAAAACTTTAGCTAAAGAAGCCTCAATAAGTGGCTTATACGTAGCTAATTTGGGCTTTTGAGCAATAATATTACAATCCACATTCACCACTACATATCCTTGCTTTTGCAACGTTTCCATCACTTCATCAAGCATGTTCAGACTCGAACGATCCTTATGACACATATCGGTATTTGGAAAACGATCACCAATATCGCCCATTCCCATCGCTCCCAACAAAGCATCAATGACGGCATGCGTTACAACATCGGCATCTGAATACCCAGCTAATCCAAAAGGGGCTTCCACCTGAACGCCCCCTAAGATAAGAACCCGATCAGGATCGGTACGATGAATATCAAAACCTAAACCAACTCTCATGCCTCCAAAGCCTCCTCAATAGCTTCTTCAATATGTTTCACCCCCACAATTTCTATCGAGCCTCCTTTATAAATGTCGGCCGATTTAGCTGGCACAAGGCACTTGCGAAACCCCAGACGTTCCGCTTCGACAATCCGTCGCTCACACTGAGCCACATTACGAATCTCTCCGCCAAGTCCTACTTCACCAATAAGAACTAAGCCCGAAACAACACAACGGTTACGCAAGCTCGACATCATAGCCACAATCACACCCAAATCCGCGGCAGGCTCATTCATTTTAATACCTCCCACCAAGTTAATGAAGACATCTTGCTGAACCAATGAAGCGCCCAAACGTTTTTCAAAAATGGCAATCAACAAAGCCACACGGTTATGATCAATAAAAGTCGACACTCTGCGCGGATGGCCAAACTGATGCGAGTCACTCAACAAAGCCTGAATCTCAACCAGCAAAGGCCGTGAACCTTCCATGCAAGGCACCACCACTGATCCGGGAATTTTTTCTTGCTCGTCACTTAAAAAAAGCTCCGACGGATTAGATACTTCAACCAAACCTTCTTCGCACATTTCGAAAACAGCCATTTCATTGGTCGATCCAAAGCGGTTTTTCACTGCACGCACAATCCGATACGCATGATGTCGATCACCTTCAAAATAAAGAACAGTATCAACAATATGTTCCAACACTTTGGGACCAGCTAAACTTCCCTCTTTATTCACATGGCCAACCACAAAAATAGGAATATTCATATTCTTAGCCACATGCAAGAGTGTGTTGGAGCATTCTCGAACTTGGCTCACACTACCTGGTGAAGACCCCACATCATCACGATACATGATTTGAATGGAGTCTATAATCACAAAGTCTGGTTTCATTTGTTTAATCGAGGCCACAATCACATCGAGATTAACTTCCGACAAAACGTAGAGATTATCGACAGATGCCCCCAAACGAATTGCGCGATCTTTAATTTGATGCACCGACTCTTCACCGCTCACATAAAGGACCTTGCTCTGCTGACTGGCTAAAGCATGACTTACTTGAAGCAATAATGTGGACTTCCCAATGCCCGGTTCTCCTCCTATCAATACAAACGATCCTGCCACAATCCCACCACCCAGCAATCGGTTAAGTTCAGAAAATCCACTCGACACGCGAGAATATTGCTCCGAATGCAATTCGGTCAAATGAATCGGATCAACCGCATCGTAAGATTTATTTTTGGACTGAGGAAGTCGTTTTTCTTCGACCAAACTATTCCAAGCGGAACATTCCGCGCAACGGCCAGACCATTTGGGTGAAATAGCCCCACATTCTTGACAGACATAGACTTGCTTAACTTTTGTTTTCATGAAAGCTCACCCACGCCTGGCTGAGACAATACTTTTTTGAACAGAGGTCTTCGATAACGTATCCCTTTTAGAAACTTTTGTTTTTTTTACTTTTTTCTCTCGAGTCTTAATCAATAGCTTCCATGGATGTTCTCGAATATCGGCCATCAACATTTCCATATCTTTATACAAATCTTTATCGGTCAACAACTGCCCTATAACCCCTTCACCTTTTTTAATTTTGACAAACAACTCTTCCAGAATAGCCATGTTTTTATTGATTCCTTGAGAGGCGTCGCAAACATTCGTAATCGTTTGCTCAATGTTAGGTTTATTTTTTCCAATCATCTCATTAACTGTTTTGGTTAACTGACTTAAATCTTGCGTTACCATACGGACTTGGGCAATGGTAGTTTTAAAATCTTCTTGCATTTTTGGCTCTCCCAAAACAGCATTCAAACTTTTGATCACGCCACTGAGCTCACTGGTAATATCTCGAGCCATTTCGATGATATTGTTCATGGCTATTGGCTCTTTACCTTGGAGAGGCACACTACCTTCTGTCACAATCGCAAAATCAGTAGAGCCTCCAATCAATTCAATGTACTTTTCTCCCATCACACCTAAGGTATTAATATAAACCTCAATGTTTTCTCGCAAAACAACCCCTTGGTCAATCAACAACGTGAGCTCAATTACACCCTGATCATTCAAAATTTCAATGTTTTTAACCTTACCCACATTCACACCAGAATAGCGAACAGGTGCCCCTTCCATCACACTGTTGGTAAAACGAAAGTGAACCTTAACTTTGTATCCTTCCGAAAATAAACTTTGATTGCCAAAAAACAAAATACCTGCCACTAAAATCACCAAGGCCATCGCTACAAAAGTGCCTACTTTAAGTTCTAAGTGAGATTGATTCATGTTACCTCGACTCCTATGGGGCCAGTCGAGGAACCTTCCAAAAACTGTTTCACATAAGGATTATCGGAATGCCTAACCGCCTCTACTTTATCGTGTACAATAAAGCTCCCATTATACATCATGGCCATTTCATCACAAACGTGATAAGCACTTGCTAAATCGTGCGTAACTACAATTGACGTGGCTCCTATCCGTTCATGCAAATCGCGCATAAGGCAATTGATCACATCCGACGTAATGGGATCAAGTCCCGCGGTAGGCTCATCGTAGAGAATAATTTGGGGATCAATCGCAATCGCCCGTGCAATGGCCACACGTTTACACATCCCACCACTTAACTCAGATGGATACTGATCCATGGTTGACTCTAGACCAACCCACGACAATTTTTCCTGCGCCACATCACGACATTTTTGACGCGTATAGCCACCTTGTTGGTGCAAACCAAAACTGACATTTTCCCAGACCGTCAACGAATCAAACAAAGCGCCTCCCTGAAACACCATGGAGCAATCTTGTCTCATATGATTTAGCTCTAACTCAGAAGCCTGATTGACGCAAAGTTGATTGACCCAAACTTCACCAGCATCGGGCTGCAACATACCCAATATGTGCTTGAGCAAAACACTTTTTCCACAACCACTGCGTCCAATAATCGCCTGAAATGTTTGCGCCTGAATGCTAATATTCAAATCGCGATAAACCACTTTGGATCCGAAAGCTTTATTTAAATTTTTAAAAGTAATCATTTCTGTTCCACCTTAAAAAAGACCTAGAACCGTAACAATATGACACCAAACCTGCCTAAGGGAATCCAGATCAGTTGCTTAAAGTCGAATGGCTTGAGCCACGGCTTGCATACGCGCGAACAAAGTCTCGAATGTTCGAGGCAAAAGGGCTTGAGGTCCATCGGAAAGAGCTTCCTCGGGATTTTCATGCACCTCAACAATCACTCCATCCGCACCAGCAGCCACACCAGCCAAGGCCAACGGGGACACATACTCCCAAATACCTGCGACATGACTAGGGTCTACAATCACTGGCAAATGTGTCAACGTTTTGAGGACAGGAATCGAACTCACATCCAGCGAATTGCGGATCGATGTTTCGAAAGTCCGAATGCCTCGCTCGCACAAAATAATATTCAAGTTGCCCGATGCCGCAATGTATTCGGCCGACTGCAATAAATCTTCGATGGTAGCCGCCATTCCGCGCTTTAGCACGATCGGTTTCCCGCAAATGCCTAGCTCTTTAAGCAGGCTAAAGTTTTGCATATTGCGTGCACCCACTTGTAACGCATCGGCGTACTTAGTAACAAGCTCAACATCCCGAGTGTCCATCACTTCGGTTACCACAGGCACATCGAACTGTTCCCGAACTTCTTGCAAATATTTAAGACCTTCTTCTCCTAAACCCTGGAACGAATAAGGTGAAGTTCGTGGTTTAAAGGCTCCGCCTCTCACCGCAATTGCACCCATTGCAATTACCTTTTCGGCAATACCAACCAATTGCTCTCGACTTTCAACCGAACAAGGGCCTGCAATAACGGCTAACTTCCCATCACCAATATGAACACCTTCACCGAGCTGAACAACAGTGTTATTTTCGTGCCCTTCGCGTGAAATCAATTTATATTTTTTCATCACAGGCATTACAATTTCTACCCCAGGAAATGTCTGCAAAGGAGCTTCGCGAATCACTTCTTCCTCACCCAAAACATTGATCACGGTTTTGAGGGTTCCACGAGCCACCATAGGGGTCAACTTAAGCTCTTCAATTTTTTCGACCACATGGGAAATTTGCTCTTCCGTGGCACTTGTTTTGAATATAATAATCATGAATTAAATATCCTTTTTTATTATTGCATTTTTACCGATAACAGTATAACAAACTAGCCGATTATTTTTCAAATAATCGCTTTACATACCTAATCACCCTCTTCTATCAGAACCCTAGGACCCCTACTCTTCCTTTTTAACAAGCCTTCAGGGAACCACAAAAAGGCATTGTGATACTTAATTTGACAAGATTTCTATAAATTTGTTATATGTATATGATAATAATATTTTATATTAATTTAATTAGGTATATTTCCACATGTGGCGCCATCTTAGCCTAATCCTATTGCTAAGTTTATCTTTGTCGAAAGCCACTGCTTTGTCGCCCCGCTCACAGATAAAAGAAATAGCACTGACACTGGAACTGGCGCACAAAAGCCAAGCCATCCGCCACATCGAACAAAGCTCGACAGATCCTTATAGGCTCGAAAATGAACATCAAGCACGCATCTGGTTTGACCTTTCTACGCAACAGCTACATTATAATATCTCCGACGAATATCACTTTATCAGGACCATTGAGGACTACCATCACTTTAAAAATATGCAATATTACGAACAAATTGATCAAAATTTCTTAAGAATTCATTTTAACAGGCCTGCCGACATCTCTTCCTTTCTCACAGCAACACTGGGCATATCAACTCATACAGAAAGCGCCAGTATCGCCAACTCAACAACAGTTCAAGAGTACGAAGACGACCACATTTCGCTTGACATCCCTTTGAAGAAACTCACTCAAGCTGGCGGGTGGATTTTGGGCAAAGATTCCCATGATTTAAGCTTACCTCAACAATACCGATTCATAGCACGAAAGCCTGGCGGAGGAATGAAGGGTGGAATTTTTAAAGATTCCCAAGAACGCACATGGATGATCAAAGAAGCTGGTTCTCCTTCAAGGCAAATCTTTCTCTATGACACCGTCATACGTGAGGTAGCCTTGGCGAATCTGTTTAGAGAAATGGGCTTTCCCGTTATCAACACGCAAATCATTCGTGGAATCAATGGCAAGCTTTATGTGGCATCACCCTATATCGAACAATCACTAGACACAGAACAAATCCAGGAAGAGTATGATACAGCAACTTCACAAGTGAAAGTTAATCGTACGCTTTACGGTAAGATGTTCCTGGCTGCGACACTGCTAGGCACTTGGGATTTTTTTACTTTGGGGAACGTTCGTTTTCACAAAAATCAAGATGACATTTATCAACCATTTCTCGTCGACGTAGGTGAAGCCTTAAGCCACAGCATCAATATGAGCCATTTCTTTAAGCAAGACAAAAGCTATAGCTCTGCCAACATTAGCACCTTTCTCACCCAAAAACCTGAAAAAAAAGAGAAAGAATTCCAAGGTTTTCGTGTGGAATGGGTCGATTACATTCAAAAACAAGCCGGATATCTTTTCCCAGATGATTTTAAAAGGAATATTCCTCTTTGGACAAAAAGTTTTTTTGAAAATTTTCATAAAGCTCAACAAGAACCATGGAAATACTTGCCCTCAATCCAAGAAACTTCTATTCAAAACTTTGACGCCACTAACTTTACCCACTTATGCAACGTTACCCCACAGGAAGCCTCTAAAGCCACACTCAGTTTGGATAAAAACACAGGAACACTTAAGATCACCTTCGATGAGAATTCCTTGTTATACTTGAAAACGTTTCTGGAACAACTCCACAACCTTCGTGGATCCATCGAAGACATGCTCTTTCCAGACATTATTCAAGAAGGACCTAACTTCAGCATTAATTTCGAAGCTTTTGAGAAAAGATCTCGTACAGGATGGAAAATCGATCAGGAAGGTATTCTCCACATTTTTTTTTCCAGTCAAGCTGAACGAAACCTATTCAGGAATATCTTTGGAACCCCCCCCTCCGAAGATAAAACAACCCAACTATATCACAAGCATGCACTTAAAAATATTGCTACGCTGTCCATTAATCTGAAATCTTCCAAAGGTCCCTTTACCGCACAAGTAAATCAAGACAATCACTTTACTCTTTCGTGGAAGCTACCAAGCATCAAGCCTATCAACAACCTTGATGATCTGCGCGAACACGACCACTTGATTTATAAACATGTGGTCAACCAAATTTCTCAGTATGCCCAAGCCCTTGAACATTCGTTTCCATCTCTGTGGCCAAATTCATCCAAGACAACCCCGCAATCTCTCCATCAAATAAAAACCACCACGCACATTCTTGTCGAACATGTTCCTTTAATATTCGAAAGCTACACCATCACAGAAGACTCGTGGTCACACATCCAAACATTCTTAAGCACCCACCTTTCACTTGATCCAGACGATTATATTCTCAAAATCAATGGAGTCCCTGTCGTCAACCATGAACAATTCCAATTAGCTTTTGATCGTTTCAGGCAAGACAAGTGGACCATCAATATTCTTCTACGCAAACAAGAATTTTTGCCCGCTAAAATACAAACATCAGCTTAGACCTGAACCACCGCCACATAGCCACCATCACCTAAACCGTCCCCTGGCAAATGAAGATGCGCCTCGAGGCAAGTAGCACCAGGATAGTGTTCCAATAACCAGGTCACTTGATCTTGGTTTTCTAGGCGCGCTAGGGTGCAGGTGCTATAAACCAAACGTCCACCAGGTTTAAGCAAATCGATCATAGACAACAAGAGCTTACGCTGGGTTGCAATCAAAGCCTCTTGCTGCTTTTTGGAAAAGCGGTATCTTACATCGAGCCGACGATTCAACACGCCTAAATTTGAACAAGGTGCATCAAGCAAAATACGATCAAAGCGTTCCTCGGTCATCCACGACGAAGCATCGGCACACACCGTACGCACCGCAGGAAAACCCAAACGCTTGGCAGCCTCAGACAAGCGCTCTAAACGCTTCTTTTTAAGGTCAAGCGCCACCACTTGAGAGGCATCCCTCACATAAGACGTAATCTGGAAAGTTTTTCCTCCTGGGGCCGCACAAGCATCTAACACTTGATGATCCGCCTCAACATCCATATGAGCCACCACCCGCGCCGCATGCACATCTTGAATAACAAATAAGCCTTGTTGAAAACTCGGCCATTGAGTTAACCCCTCAATCGACGTCAATGAATAAAGGCCTAACTCGGGATTCATCAAAGTGCCTGCAACACACTCGTCCTGCCAACACTTTTCTAAGTCGTCTTGACTTCCCTTTCCAGGGTTCCATCGTGCATACATAACAGGCTTACTTTGCATCGCTTGCCAAAGAGACGTTAAATCTTGGTCTGGAAATTCCTGAGCAAAATGCTCTTGCACCCATAAAGAAAACCCCTCTTGCGGCAAAGGCTTCTTTTTATCCTTGCTTTCGCGCCCCCAACGACGCAAAACAGCATTCACAAACCCACGTTTTGTGCGATCTCGCAAAACGGCAACCGTCTGATCAATCGCCGCGTAATCGGGAATACGATCAAGCATATCCATCTGATACACACCTAAACGTAAAAGGATTTGCACACACATATCTAAACGTTGATTAGGGTTCGTTAAACAGCGCGCAATACATTGATCGAGCCATGGGCGCCAACGCAAAACTCCGTAAACCATTTCGTGCAAAAGAGAACGATCTTGGGCCGCAAGCTGATGCTTCTGTCCACAATCTTCCAAAAGGTCCGAAGCAAACCAAGAGGAATCCTCCCACTTAAGCAAGAGATCACAAGCTAATTTTCGAATATTCATTCCAATTGAGTTCCCACCGATTGCGCACCTTGACCATTAACAAAATCCTGAGCCGTCATGGCACGACTTCCTTGAATTTTGAGTTCATTAATCCATAAAGAGCCATCCACTGTTGCCACTTCAATCGCTTGATTTTTGTGATGCGCCACAATCGTTCCCGCTTGTGCATCCTTCACCTGAGACCCCTGCTTATGCGCTTTCAAAATCTTAAGGGGAACTCCTTTCCACATCGCCTGAGCGCCAGGGAACGGAGACAAACTGCGAATCTGATTCACAATTTTCTCTGTATTCCACGACCAATCAATCCGACAAAAGGCGGCATCAACCTTGTAGCAATAGGTCGCATCCTCATCATTTTGTGCAACAGAATCACACTTCCCGTCACGATCAAAACACTCCAAAACTCGACAAAGATTTTCGGCACCGAGCACCGCCATGCGGTCATGTAAATCCCCCATGTTTTCCTTGAAATCAATCGGGACCTTGGTTTGACAATAAACCCGACCAACATCCATGCGAGGTTCCACCTGCATAATGCTCATTCCAGTCACGTCATCGCCCTCGGCCAAAGCGTATTGCAATGGCGACGGACCGCGATACTTCGGCAATAACGACGGATGAATATTAATAAAGCCATAACGTGGAATCGTTAAAAGAGGCTTTGGCAAAAGAAGACCATAGGCAACCACAATGCCTATATCAAAATCAAAGGAGCACAAATGCTCGGCACAAGCATCGTTTTTCAATGTTTCTGGCTGCCAAACCCTTAAACCCAAGTCCAAAGCCTTGACCTTAACAGGAGGAGGTAACAGTTTGCGACCACGCCCTTTCGGCCGATCAGGCTGAGACATCACCAAAGAAACCTGATGTTTGGCAACCACCACCGCTTCCAGCGCTGGCACCGCAAATTCTGGCGTTCCCATAAAGCAACAGCGCAACATAGGGATTAATTCTGTTGATTGTATTGCGCTAACAGTAGCTTGCGCTTAATTAAAGACAATCGATCAATGAAAAGTTTGCCAAACAAATGGTCGGTTTCGTGCTGAATAATAACCGCCGAAAACACATCAGTGGTCTTGCAAAAGGTTTCACCTTCGATGTTTTGCGCTTCCACGGTAATTTTAACAGCACGAGGAACCTTGGCAAATACGCCAGGAATACTCAAACAACCTTCTTCGACCAGTGTCTTGCCTTCGGTTTCCACAATATTAGGATTAATCAAGTAGGCCTTGGTTTCTTCATCTTCACCCATGGTTTTGTAAACCAAAATATTTTTGTAAACACCTACTTGAGGAGCAGCCAAACCAACACCATTTTCTTGATCCATAAGGGTGTATAACTCTTCAATAAACTCTTCCATCGGCCGACCAAACTCAGAATCCTCGACAGGTCTCGAAGTCTGACGCAACTCTTCGTTAGGATATGTTAATACTTCTCTCATAATAGCACCTTATTCTCACGTCTTTGCTCTAACTATTCTATCATAATAACAAGAACAGCCCCACCCCTACGTCACCAATGCTGTTTTTCACGGTAATCTTCCCCCCAAATAATAGGTGCGATTTTGGGTTTTTTTAGCGCTCTTAGTGGCACTATTTTAACCTTGCATTCTGTAAGAACTCATTCCCTTTTTGGGCTTTTATGGTAAAATATTTAATCTGTTGGATTGTTGGAGAGGTGACTGAGAGGCCGAAAGTGGCACCCTGCTAAGGTGTTGTTCTGGTAACGGAACCGTGGGTTCGAATCCCACCCTCTCCGCCATTGACACCAAAACGCCTAGACAGCTAGTAATCTTGCTGGCTTAATTCTGTTGCTCTCCCCCCCCCCCCCCTTTTTTTTTAATGATAGGAAAATTATCTAGGGCAGTTAACTCCCGATGAGAGGGCTGGTATGCTAACTAAAAATCAAAAAAACTCTACTTTTACTTGAACTTAATTTAGGGAGTATTGCAGGGTGACTTACACTATTTTTATCTTTTGGGGTCACTGGGTAGACAATGTTAGCACCTGTTTATTGAAAATTGTTTGATTTTTTTGTTTAAAATTAGATAAACAATCAATATTTAATATATTACCCAAATCCAAAAATAAAAACCACCAACACCACAAAAATAGTTTTTTCAACGTAAAAAACCACTTAACCACTATTTTTTCACTTAAATATTATGATTTCACCAACAATCAATTGCCTAATGCTTTTGTCCATTTAATTCAGAGCGTTTTTCACTGATTTTTCTATTTTTAAGCAAACTTTGCCCTCCTTAGTAAAAAAGTCTTGTCAGTAATATAAATATATTAATTTATGTTAAGAATAATTTAAGCATCTTAACTTATCTTAACACATGCTTAAACAAGCCGTGGTATTGTGCTTAGCATTTAATCATTATCTGTCTACCATGCTGGATTACTTTGGCATCGATGTTGTAAAAACGGTGACGCACATATTTTGCTCTTTTGTTGACAAATTCAAGCGGCACTAGTTGACGCATTAGGGCGAACAGATGATAAGAAAAACTACAAATATTAAAATACAAAGCATTGGCAGCAAAATTGCTACAAGACATTTGTTTTGCCCCAAAATCATCTTTTAACTCTTTAATACGATTTTCACTATCCTCCGCTCTTTGATTGTAAAAATATACAATCTCACTGTTATTTAAACCCTCAAAGTTAGTGGCAATCATGCGATAGACATACATACCAATCGCAAGACTTTGGTCTGTGTCATTGGTATTATCCATATTCATGTCTAAATACATCTCCCTTTGTCCTTTGATTTGGGTTCTTTGCACGATTAAATCAAAAACTTTGCCTTTATTGCCTTTAACATCAATAAAAAGATATTAGAAGAAAGCGAATGCAGTCAATAAGTTCTTCTCATACTAAATTAGAAAATGAAATATTAAAAAATCTTTGGAAAAATGGTTTGCGGTTTAGAGGTAATGTTAAAAACTTGTTGGGCAAGGCAGATTTGGCGATAAAAAAATATAAATTAGTTGTTTTTATTGATTCTTGTTTTTGGCATGGTTGCTCTTTACATTGTAGAATGCCCGCCTCTAATAAGGATTATTGGAAAAAGAAAGTAGAACGAAATATTAAACAATAAGGACAATGGCTAGACATTTTAACATCAAAATCCTTTTAATACACTGCGAAGAAGATTTTTTTATATTTTCACAACAAGTAAATCTCATTTTTAAATTATAAATATATCCAAGGGTATTATGAAGATTTGTACTCGGAAAATGTAAAATGGGGTGGATGACGGGATTCGAACCCGCGACAACTAGAGCCACAATCTAGCACTCTAACCAGCTGAGCTACACCCACCACAAATCACTTTTAATTCTATAGTACGCCAGCTAGGATTCGAACCTAGGACTTACGGATTAGAAACCCGTTGCTCTATCCAGCTGAGCTACTGGCGCAAAATCTTTCTCTTCCTAGGCAGTGCTTATCTTACGGCTTCGTTCCTCTAAAGAATCCTACGGATTAGAAATCCATTGCTCTATCCAGCTAAGCTAGCAACACAAAATACCTAACTAAAGCCTCGGCCTTATTTGTGTTATTGCACACGCAAAAAATTTTTATCGGGGCGCCCAGATTCGAACTGGAGACCTCCTGCTCCCAAGGCAGGCGCGCTAACCAAGCTGCGCTACGCCCCGCTAATAACAAGATCAATATTATAGTTAAGAAGCCCTTAAATAGTCAAGAAAAAGAAAACTGATCTAAAGAATTACATTGTGTTAGACTACTAACTATGAAAAAATGGCACACATTAACCGTTTACCTCACTTTTGGAGTCTGCAACTGTTTCCATGCAAACCAAACTATCTTGAAAAAAACCTCCGAGCTACTACTTGATCCAAAAAATATCGACAACACGCTAGGGTCTTATGGCACAATTCTCGGAACAGTCACCCTCATTGAAAGTAACCCAATACTCAAAAAAACCATCAACTACCCCAACAAAAAGCTCATGGAAAGCATGCAAAAAGAAGACCTTTTTAAGCACGACTCCAATGTGACCCTACTTATTGATGCCGATAATCCTTTTAAGGACTATTTGGCTATTTAATACGGAATCAATAAGCTACTCTTGAGAGGCTTCTATTTGCTTCTGAGCAAGCTTAAGATAAAGCCGTACATCTTCGAATTTAGGATCAACAATGTGAACTTCGCTAAAGTATTTCAAAGCGTCTTCCCATTTTTCTGAACGATAAGAATCCATACCTTGTCGATATTTGATCGCTAGCTTTTTGCGTTGTTCATGTTTTTTCTCTTCATCAATCCCTTTGTACGACTTCTCGATGTAGCCCTTGAGAGCTCCGTCTTTCATTTTGGGAGAAAGAGCCAAGGCTTTGCGAAAATAAGCGATAGCTCCCTGGTAATTCTTTGTTTCAAACAACACCACACCTTGACGGTAAAGATCCGTGTATTGGCGTTGTTTTTTCTCATTCTCCACCTTTTTTTTCCTTTGTTTCATTAGCTCAAGTTGCTTAAAAGATTTCTCGACATATGTCTGAAGCTCCGTCATTATAGCGGCATCTGGACTTAACTCCCATGCTTTAGAAAACTTCTGAATAGCTTCCCGATATTTGTTTTGAGCAAACAATTCTTTACCATCATTAAAATAGGCTAAACTTTTTTGCTCTAGACTATTTTTAACTTGGGCAATTTTTTCTAGATGCTTATTCTCTTTAATCACCAAGTAACGTTCACATAACTTAAAATACTCTTGAGCCACACGATGGTCAGGCACTTTACTTAACACAACCTCAAACCGTTGCGAAGCTAGATGGTATTGCTTAGATTCGAAAAAGGCCATACCTTTGCTAATATTCTGTTCAATAAAGCCGCTATTCTTTTGATCTTCGAGCATTTTTTCTTTTTCTTGCAACATCCACTCTTTTTGCTCTAGCTGAACTTTCTCACGCTCTTTATCTAGCTCCAGGCACTTATAGTTCAGCTCAATGCATTTAAGTGCTAAGGCATGATTAGGTACATCTTGAAGCACCTTTTTCATAAGCTCGGTGCTCACCTCGTACTTACCCTGTTCGTGCATCATTTTTCCTTGGTTCAAATTATACTCAATATTTTTGTACCTTAGCAAAACTTGAGCCATATCAGCTTGGGCCTTAATTTTTTTACGGTTATATTCAATCGATTTCTCACATAAACGAATATAATCGTGAACCATTTTATTTTCGGAATAACGTTTGGCCACATTACGAAAGAACTCTAAGGCCGGATAAAATTTTTGTTCATTAAAAAGCTTTTGACCGCGTTCAAGCATCTTTTCGTTCTCAAGATGTGTTTGCATCATCTGATCCAAATGTATCTCACGTGTGGCACTTTCTTTAACTTGATTAAAGTATCTTAAGTCACTCAAGTGTTTTTCTTCTATAATTTTGGAGGTTAACTTATGGTAGTTGTGAGCCAACTCATGCTCAACATTAAAATCCAATGATTTTTGGAATAACTCAAGCGCCTCTTGGTACCGTTTCTCTTTAAAAGCCCCTTTACCTTCCTCAAAAAAAGCTTGCGCCTTTTGCAACAACTCCGTGCGTTGTCGCTCTTCGTTCAAAACATATTTACGATCGAGCTCTAGCTGCATTTTTTTTTCTTTGGTTTCCCAATCTAAACATTGTTCACAAAGGTCGATATACTCCTGCGCCCAAGTATTATGAGGATCTAACATCACAAGATCTTTAAAAGTGTTCAAGGCCAATTCAAATTGACGTTGTTTAACCAAATCAATCCCTCTTTGCCCCAATTGTTCAATTTTCTTTTCTTTGGCAATCATTTGATCCAGGCGTTCACGTTTCGAAATCTCGGATATCTGCTGCAATCCCAAAACATTGAGTTTTCTTTTAGTTTCATCTATATATTTTTTCGCCACGGTGTGATTGGGCTTAAATTTAAGAACTTTTTCAAACTCAATCAGCGCAAGATCATACTTCTTCAATTTGTAATGGTGAATCCCACTCTCCAACCAAGATTCTAATTTTTTATGACGATTTAATTCCTCTTCCTTACGCTTTATATCTAACAAAGCCAGAGACTCTTGCTCTTGCCAAGCAATATTTTGCTCGCATAACTGAATGTATTTCTGAGCTGTCGTATGCGTAAGGTCTAAGGCTAAAGCTTTTTGAAACATTTTGATCGCAAAGCCATAAGATTTCTCGTTATAAAGCCTTTTGCCCTCCTCAAAAAAGTCCTCCGCTTTTTTAAACTCGGAAGAGACTATAGACTGTTTTTGGAAAATATCAACAACACCTGTTGTTATAACATTTTGTGCAAACACAGCTATAGAAGGTACACAAAGAAGGGGTACTCCCCAAACAATGATTTTTTTCACTCCTCCTCCTTAATTGCTTAGGCCGCTCTGGCCTTCTGAATTTCACCTTGGGCCACTTGCAGATACATTTGAACAGATTTGTAATGAGCATCAATATTAGAAACACTTTGAAAAGTCGAAAAAGCCTCTTGCCATTGACCCGCAATAAACTTATCCTTACCATTCTCGTACAACTCTGCTAAATAATTCTGATTCGGAGAGGATGTGTTCGCCAACATTTTTCGTTGAGAGATATTTTCTATATATTCCTGGACTTTTGTCAAATAAGGAAATGTTTGATCTAACATCCACACCCGTTTAAACAAAGCTAAAGCACGACCGTATTCACCCCGATTGTAATAAATAAGGCCTTTATCGTAAGCCAATTGGACATTTGTGTACTTTTCCGCTTCTTTTTGAAAGACTTCTTGTTTTTCACGATTAACCTGTTTCAATTCGTTCCTTTGCAAAGTTCGCAAGCTTTGTCTTGCCAAATTCAAATATTCAAAAGCAAGTCTATGTTTAGAATTAATTTGGAGAATTTTTTCAAAATAAACGATAGCCACCTGAACCTCCCCTTTTTCGTAAGCCACCTTACCTTCACCAAACAACCTATCGATTTCTTGCACTTGCTTTTTTAATTCTTGGAGGCGCACTTTTTCTTTAGCCTGTTTAGCCAAGTGAATACGTTCCTCACGCTCTTCGCGAATTTTTAACAACTGCATCTCTGCTAAGTGTTTTTCCTCCATCATTGCTCGTTTAACTAACTTTTCCTCAGTTAAATACAAATAATCGCGTGCAATCACATGATCTTCTTGAAGTTCGAGCACTTTTTCAAAATGCTCACGTGCCAAACGATATTGATCCTGAACAAAAAACTCTTTGCCTTTTTCCAAAAGCATAACAATCCTCTTCTCTTGCTGTAACATCGTCGACATTTCATCAGCATAAACAGACTGTTGCAAACGCTCCAATTCTTGCTTGCGCTTAATTTCCAGTTTCTTATTCACCAACTCCATGTACTTCTGAGCCATCTCAAATCCAGGTTCGACGCCCAAAACTTTTTCAAATTGAGTGATCGCCAACTCATACTTATTTCGGTAGAACAAAGAACGTCCTTTTCTCATCAATTCATTGCGCAACATAATTTGCTTTTCTTCTTCGGTCAGTTCGCGTGGAGATATAAAAGGAACTTTTTGACATTCACGTTTTTTAATTGATTGCTCCAAATATATCTGAATTTCGTCACGATTAGCTCCATCATCCATCTCAATTGCTTTTTCTAGCAAAGCAACTGACTTATCATATTCTCCACGCAAGTAAGCACTTTTTCCTTTATCGACAAAGGCCTGCGCTTTTTCTGATGCTGTCATTTTCTCTACGGCATCAGGGTTTGTGTCCAGAGGCTGCTTTATAGGAATTTCACCTGTGGCCACAATCGCCATACCTGCCTGTGCCTGCTCCACTCTTTCATAGTAATCATACACTTTGACTTCCTGTTGAATTTCAACAGCTCGTTGCAACTCTTCGACTTTACGCATTTCTAACTCTAGCTTCTTCTTTTCCTGAATTCTCTGACGCGCATATTTCGCAAATGTCATCGCGTAAGTATTCGTAGGATCCTGTGCCAAAACGTCTTCAAACCCATTTAAAGCTTCCATATAACGTCCTTTTTCATGTAAAATTTTAGCTTCTTGAAACGCTCGAACTAATTTTTCTTGCCTCGTTCTTTTGTTTTTAAGCTGACGCAACTCTTCTTGAAATTGATTTAACACTTTATGCTCATCCTTATAAAACTGAAGCTCCAACTCACCTAAAGTGGCATATTTCTTCGCTAATGCATTGTCGGGATCTGTTTTAAGAACAAATTCGGACTTAACCTTAACCTGCTCCATTTCACCATTGATTTTATGTTCCAATATATCTAACAAATATCTTGCATTAGTCTTCCAAATCGACAACTCACCATAATAAGGATCTATATCTCTCGCTTTATCAAAAAACAGCAAAGCTTTCTCAAACTCTTGCCTACGATAATGTCTTAAGCCTTTGGTGATGAAAGAGTCGATATTTTTTTGATCACTCCGACTCAGAGCATATCCCTCCCTTTGGGTGGCATAGTAGGGACTTTTTTTGAAATTCTCATCCAAATTATCTTTCATATCCATCCAACGGCTAAGTTCAATATGTTTCACGCTTCGATTCAAATATTTGCACGTGTGACGATGATCAGGTTGCATCAACTTAACCACATAAAACTCTTTAACCGCTCTTTCGTACAACTTTTTTTCGAAGTTGCGTTTACCCTTTTCGAACAAGCGTGACGCCATATCCGCTTCTTCCGTCAATAAAGCTTTTTGATGCATGGCTATTGATTTTTTTTCTGGATCAACGCCTAAAGCAATTAATTCTTCCCTAGATTTAACAAAATATTTTTGAGCAAAATAATGCTTAGGATCCTGAGCAATCACATCTTTAAAAATCACATAGGCCTCTTGATATTTTTTCTCCCGAAAGAGTTCTTTCGCCCGAACATAAATCACATCTATCTTTTGAGAAACTTTTTTCTCCTCTTCTCTTTGGGTAGCCATCTGTTTGGCTTTGGCAGCAGCACTAAGTTTCTGTTTCGTTAACCTTAGAGCTTTAAGCACGCTCTTATTCTTAGGCGCCATAACACTGGATTGCTCAAATAGAACAAGAGCCGTTTCATAGTCTTTAGCTTCGTAAGCCTCGACACCTTTGGTGTATATTTTCTTCACATTTTCACGCTGCTGCTTACGTTTAATTAAAACCGCAGGATCTGTCATCTGAACGGTTTTCACAACTTCATAATTATCTTGCGATCCGTCGGTGGATATAGGCACCCTCTCCATAATAGGCTTAGCGTCTTCAAAAACTGACTTAACCTCTTCGACAGAAGGTTGTTTAAACTGAACCACCTTAGATAAATTCTCTGGCAAATATTCCGACTTAAATGTGATACCTTTTTTCTTAAGTTCTTGTGACGACAAAACCAAATATCTTTGAGCAAGGGAATTGTCCTCATCAAAAGCCACAGCCTTGTCAAATTCAATGGCCGCCCTCTTGTAGTTGCAACGCTTATAAAGCTTAAGACCGCTAAAATAAGCCTTACGACTCTTACGGTTCGATTTTTTCAGAACTTTTTGTTTAGCACGTTTAGCAACCACAGGAACATCAACAGCCCTAACGCGCTTTCTGGCTTCTTTCATAGCTACCTTTTTATCGCCTTCGGCCAAAACAATATCGACATGCTCACCAGGCTCTTCAACATAATCTTCCATAGACGTCTCTCGTTCAAACATCATCAGATCTTCTTCTGCCTCAAAGTCTTCTTTTCCAACAACCCGAACAAATTTATTTTGCGTAGAACGAAACTCTAAAATTTCTGCAGCTTCCTGACTTAACTCAATAATGCCTACATTACGATTAACCCTAAACTCCAAAACACCTTCTCCAGCAGTGAAGCGCTCTTTTTGACCTAAGGCAACCCCATCTGTCTGCTTATCTTGGTAAAGAGCCGTTTGAACATCATTCTTTTTTTGCTCAGCAAAACGCTCTTCCGATTTTTTCAAATAACGCCTGACATAGCGATGATTAGGGTCAAGCAGTACCACTCTCTTGAATTTTTCTATAGCCCCTTTGTAATTTTCTTGACGAAAATCTGTTTTTCCTTGTTCATACAAACGGGCAGAATCTTCAGCGACATCTGAAGACGCAGGGCTAGATTTGGTAAGAGCGGTTACAACAATAGGATTCGAGGCTCCTTGAGCTCGCGACTCAGCTGCAGAAACTTTTTCTTTGGAACGAAGTAAATAACCTCCCGCGTAGAGATGATTAGGCTCAAGAGCCACCACTTGTTCAAAAATATCGGACGCTTCGGCGTAACGCCCCTCGCGATACATCGTCGTGCCTTGCTCATAAAGTTTTTTTGAATTTTTTTGTTCCTCGGTAACAACTTGTTGAGCAGGAGCTGGGGCTTGCGTTTCACTTGTGGCCAAACGCTCTTTTTGAGCCTCTTGACGTTCGGCCCATTTTTCCCGACTGCGTTTAAGATAACGTGGCGCATAACGATGATTGAAATTGAGTTTAACGGCTTCCTCAAACTGACCAATCGCTTCCAAATAGTTTCCCTGACGATATAAACGCTTGCCCTCTTCATAAAAACGGTTAAAAGTTTCTTCATTCACAGATTGTTTTTCCGCTTGTGGTATCGCAATGGCTGGTGTAGGAGGAGATGGGGATGCAACAGGTTGAGAAATCGCTTGTTTTTCGGCCTGCTTTTCTTTGCTACGCTCTAAATAACGTGAGGCATAGCGATGATTCGGTTTAAGTTCCACAGCTTTTTCGAAAAAAGGTCCCGCCTGAGCATATTGACCTTGACGATACAAACGCTTGCCCTCTTCATAAAAGCGGTTAAAAGTTTCTTCATTCACAGACTGTTTTTCCGCTTGTGGTGTCGCAACGCCTGCTGCAGGAAGAGATGGGGATGCAAGAGGTTGAGAAATCGCTTGTTTTTCGGCCTGCTTTTCTTTGTTACGCTCTAAATAACGTGAGGCATAGCGATGATTCGGTTTAAGTTCCACAGCTTTTTCGAAAAAAGGTTCCGCCTGAGCATATTGACCTTGACGATACAAATACTTGCCTTCTTCATAATTAGTTTTGAATTCTTTGTCTTGAGGGGACATCTCTTGAGCAGAAGCAACAGCCACTTTGCCCTGAGCCTGCATTTTTTCTTTACTACGTTGGAGATAACGCGGCGCATAACGATGATTGGGCACCAACTTAACCGCTTTTTCAAACTCCAGAATAGCTTCTTTGTATTGACCTTGACGAAACAAAGCTTTCCCTTTTTCGTAATGCACTGTAAATTTTGGGGAAATAGCATTAGCTGCAGAAAGGTTATTAGAAGGATCCAATGACAGATCGGAAGTTGCCTGCGACTTGAATTTCGCAACCAGCTCTGGCACAACTTCCTTTACTTGACCACCTGCTTTAACAAATTTTTTGCGACTCAATTCTAAAAAGCGCTCCACATGAGGATCCTTCGGCAATAAAGACACAAGAGTTTCAAATAAAGGAATCACTTGCTTGTATTTTCCAGCACGATAAAGCTGCTTAGCTTTTTCATACAATGTTTCAGGATCTTCTTCACCTGTAATTGTGGGTAACTTCGGTGCGGGCATAGCTTCAATGGCTTGAGGTTTTGAACGCACCTCTTCAGCTGCAGAAATTTCGGACAATAAAGTCTTAATCCCCATATCTAGTGGAGAAAGAGCTTTCTTTAACATTTTTTGGGCTTTGCGATGTTGTGGATTCAATTTAAGGACATCCCAGAATCTTCGAGCCGCCAAACGATACTCCTTATTTTTGAAATGCTTCACACCTTGAGCGTAAAGTTTGGCAGGATCTAAGCGAGGTACTTCCTTACGTCCTATATTGAGAAGATGCTCACACCGATGCATATACTTTCTAACATAACGGTGTGCAGGGTCAAGCAATTCCAACTCTCGAAAATGCTGCAATGCAGCCGTATAATTTTTTTGACGATAAAAATGCTTTCCTTTCTCATAAAGTTCAACCACACGACGTTGTTTGGCAACAACATCAACCAAAGCTTCATTAGCTTGAAAATCCGCATTGGGGTCCAAGTCAACCTTAGGCGTCGCTGGAGACATAGACTCCTCAAATGCCATATTTTGAACCTGACTTAAAGCTTCTAAAACAGCTTCTTCCTTCTCACTGATATGAACAAGAATTTTCTGACGATACTTTTCTGCACTGCGGTCTTTGGGGTCATAACGCAGGATTTGTTCAAAAATCTCCATCGCTTTGTTGTAGTCTTTCATCTCCATCGCTTTAATACCTGTAGCCAACAGCTCATCGCGATGTCCAGTCAATAAGGCTCCCTTGCGTTCTTCAAAAGCTTGACTCATCTGCTCAGCCACGGCAGAACTTTCTTCAAGAGCCCGGTTTTGAGAAACAATTTCAATGGGTTCCTGCACCCTTGGCTTACGATTTCTACGCGCCCTTTTGAGCAATTTACGATTTTTACGCTCTTGAATTTCTTTAATCATTAGCTGAGACGTGCTACTTTCGTGATAATCTTGTGCATACCTATAGCCTGGCTCCAACTTAAGAACTTTTTCAAACATATCCTTAGCCAAAGGATAATCTCTGAGTTTGTAGGCCTGAACCCCACGTTGATAAAAGCTTTCGATTTTTTGACGTCGATTAAAAAAGAAATTGGCATCCATCTCTTCTTGCGCTTCGGCCACCCTTTCTACGTTTTCTTTCATCGTCGCATTTTCGCGTGTGTAAGGCTCAAACCCTTGAACCATAAAAGCCTCGTCCCGCCCAGCCACATTACGCATAACATCGGATTTTTGTCTTTCCTCAAGAACTTTATCAATGTCTTTTTTGATTTGCTTAGCTTTATTTAACACCGTTAAACGCTGCTCTTCGATCATTTTGCTAAACTCATTGTCACCCACATAACCATCTAGCTTTTTTTGCTCCGACTCAGTGAGTTGGTAAAACAAGTCTTCATCTGAAGGTAAACGTAATTTTTCTTTAACCGTATCCATCATATCCAAGGCACGATTCATATAGGCACGACGTTCCTGTTCCTCTTGCGATTTTTGGATCGCTATATCCTGAATTCTCTCTAAATACTCATAGGCCGGGCGATAGTCAGAATTGATTTGAATAACACGCAAAAATTCTTCTCTCGCCTGTTCGTAATTGCTATTTTTAAAAAACCCCTTACCTTGCATAAAATGCAACATAAGCTGACGCTCATTTTGAACAATGCGTGGAATATCTTGTTCACGTTCGAAAGGAAACAGAATCGCGGATTGAGCAACAAAACCTATTAATAGTAAAAACACATAAGACTTTTTCATCTAACTAGAACAACCCCAATTTTTGATAGATAATTCATATGAGAGCATTCCCATTTCCCCCAATATGGGATCATTATATGTTAAGCGTACGAAAAATAAAAACTTTCTGTCAAATTTTTTGAAGAAATCTTTATCTTTAATGCTATATATTGACAATTTCCCAGGTCTTGACCATAATAATGGACGTGTTTTGAAAAGGATTTTGTATTCCATGGGTTTATTCAAAAAAAAACGTCCTGCCGAACATGAACAAAGAACGTATCTACGCGTCAACACTGTTTTTCCAGTGGAGATACGATTTGTCGATAAAAAGTCCAGTCAAACAGCAAGCAAGACCCTCCAATGTTTTACGCGGGATATCTCCAAAGGAGGCCTTTGCCTACAGCTCTACTCTCCACAAAAATCTTTTTACGATTATTTGGATAGCAATCAATACCGTATGGCTCTTATGATCACACCCCCATTTTCGCGCCACCCGATCGCAGCTTTTGCCCAAAAAGCTTGGTATAAAGTGATTAAAGATCAAGGCATCGAATCGGTCTTGATTGGAGTGCAATACGAAGATATTATCGAACATGATCGCAAGCGCCTCTGTGCCTATGTCAACTCACTGCGGCGCAAACCTTATGAATTAGCCATTCTCATTCTTCTGCTACTCACTTTTGGTGCTTATATCTCTTTTTATTACTGGGATGCCTCTCAGCAGAACAAAACGCTCGAAGGTAATATCTCCGAACTGCAACAATCTCAGGTAAAAACTCAAGAAAGTCTGAGTCAACTCAAGAAAAAAGAAATTACTCTTAAAGGTCAATTGGAAAGCGAGAAAAAAACACAGACAAAACTTAAAAAAGAAATCACTACCATTGCACTCAATCAAACTGACGAAAAGATCGAAGCTCTGATCAATCAGCTTAAAAAAAGCAATTTGCTTCTCAAAGATAATATCGAAAATCTTAATCAGGAACTACGCAGCACGCGCAACCAATTGCTCAACTTTCAAAACAAGAACTACGGCATTCACATTTTGGGCACACAACACTATGCCAAACTCAACGAAAATGATACGCTCGACATTGTAACCCTCAACAACACCAATACCCTTATTGGTAAACTCAGCCAAACCGATTACGATATTGTCAACCTCAATACTATTGACGGATCAGAAACAACACTACTACCCACCGAAATCGCCAGTATCACAAGTGTTAAACTGATCGACTACGATCTCTATCACAACAACGAACAAAGTGAAGTTGTGCAAGAGGCCTCCAAAACATCGCGTGACACCCGTATCGATTTCTTGAAAAAAATCGAATATGATACCTTTAAATACTTCACTGGCGAAATCAATAAAGACAATGGCCTGGTCAAAGACAACAGTACTCCCAAGTCTCCCGCCAGTATTTCGGCTTTAGGCTTCGCCTTAGTCTCCTATTGCATTGCTAGCGACAAAGGTTGGCTCGACTACGACGAGGCCTTCAAAATGACACTTAAAGCTCTCAAAACCATCGAAAATACTGTGGAACACAAAAATGGTTTTTACTATCACTTTGTCGATCTTAAAACAGGTCAACGTGTATGGAGTTCCGAAATCTCCTCGATGGACACAGCCCTGTTTATCGCTGGCGCCCTCACCGCTGGGCAATTCTTTAAAAATTCCGAAATCAGTGATATTGCGCAACGACTCTACGAACGAATCGACTGGGAATGGATGACCAACGGCAAGTCGAGCCTAGCCATGGGATGGAAACCCGAATTAGGCTTTTTACCCTATTACTGGCACACCTACAACGAAAGTCTTTTGGCCTATGTCCTTGCAATTGGTTCGCCAACCCACCCCATTTCCAAGCAATACTGGATAAACGTCAAACGCCCTCTTGGTAATTACAAAGATTACACTATGGTCTATTCACAAACTGGCAGTTTATTTGTGTACCAATACCCACATCTCTTTATTGATTTTAAAAACATCAATGATCATGGTCTCAACCATTGGACTAACACCATTGCCGCCACCTATGCCAACCGCCAATTTTGCATCGACCACCAAAAAGAATACCGCAGTTATGGCGAAAATGCGTGGGGCCTTACCGCAAGTGGTGGCCCACAGGGATTCAAAGGTTATGGCGCCAAACCTGGGGTTAATTTGCACGATGGCACACTCTCGCCCTCGGCAGCTATAGGTTCCTTACCTCTCACTCCCGAGATTTCTTTACCAGCGCTACGTCACTTCTACGACACTTACAAAAATCATCTTTATGGTTTTTATGGATTTAGAGATTCCTTCAACCTAAGCCAAAGTTGGTTTTCGAATAAGTACATCGGCATTAACCAAGGCCTCAGCATGCTCATGATTGAAAATTATCTCACTGGATTTATCTGGACAAACTTTATGCAAACCAGCGCCTTTGATACCTGGTTCGAGCTGTGCATTCAATCTCAAGAAAACAACTAAGCTGCTTTAAGTATCTCATTTGACAATGAAAAAAACCTTCCAGGTTTAGGTCTCATTTCCAGCCCAGTCCACCTACATCCCCAAAGAATATCTTGATTATCTTTGGTCAATTTTTCGACAAACTCCACCTTTACACTTGCCTCCTCTTCACCATCTAACGCAGGCTTCCAAACAGCATAAAGATCAAATGAAACCTTCTCTCTGAACCTTGGTGATATCAGCTGAATCAAGCTATTTTGAATCTCTTTAACATCAAAAAATCCTTGCAAAGGAAGGGTCACCAAGGACTGATTTTGATAGATCACGGGAACTTCAACTAAATCGAAAAGTTTTTCACCAGGAGCGGCAAAAGGAAGCATATTCACACTATATTTGTCACCACCTTTCTCGACCTTTAGATCAAAAGAATTATTCAAATCTGTTATTCGAGCATAAACAAGAATATCCCGTAATCGATCCAAAACCTCTTTGCGGGGATTATTTAGAGCACTCATGATCGCTCTTCTCATATCTTCTAAATTATCAAAACGAACCGCCTGAATATCCTTAGGCTTAATTCGACTTAGCAGTCCCGTAGTTTCAAAAGTCTCCGAATCATCAAGATAGTTCACAGACACCTCAATAGGATCCTCAGCCTCCATCACCCCAGACGGAAATAAAGTAGTCCACAATCCACGCCGTTCTGTAGTTAACTGCCTCTTGACCATTTTCTGAATGGGTAATTCTGGTGGCAGTAAATCAAACACAAATCGAAGAGACAAATATTTATCGTCTCTTATATTCTCGCCAAGCTTTGTTTTAAGAAGCCTTAAATCTTTTTTCTCGAAACGGTGCTTCACCCTAAAGGATCCTCCGTCAATCCTTACATCATACTCATTTTGCATCAAGGTTCTTCGAAACAAATCCTCAACATCAATTTCGTTTATCCATTTAATATTATCTAAACTAGCTTCAGCACTACGAAGAATCTTAAAAAAATTATTCTGCAAATCATTATAAAATTCTCCCAGTATCCACGACCGATGATGCACTACGCCTCGAATAAACGGCGTGGGCCACATATCTCCATCTTTAAACGTTCCAGACAACATGAACCACACCCCCCTTATATAGTTTTCCATGGCTTGAATCCTCTCTGACGCACTAGCTTCTATATCAAGTGCCATTTCATCAGAAATCATAGCCCTAGCGTCATAAGCATCGTGCACAAGGTAGCCTATCCCAGCTTCACTCATATCCGCAAAATAGGCTTCATAGTTGTGGCGATTCAAACTCTTGTCTTGAGCTTGAATATCCCTAACTTCTTCCCTAGCACTCATAGCTAAAATAAACGGTACGTATTCTAAAGGCAACTCGCTCTTAATTCTTTCCCACCTAAGCTCTTTGTTGCGAAATTCAAAAAAAGCCCCATACAGCGCAACCGATGCTCCTGCCTTAATTAAGGCCCGATTATCCTTAATAAATCGTTGAACTTTTTTCTTAACATAATCTTTAATAAATGCTTGCATATTTCCAGCAAATGTCATTTCCGATGAAAAGAGCAAGCTATCCTCAAAGAGAATATCGTACAAAACACGCGCTTTGCCAAGGTAACAAGGTGGTTGGTTGTTATTGAATTTTTGCACCACATCCTTAAACCAAGATTCTCGTTGATCTTGCTCTAGTTTTTCAAACTCTTCAACCAGTTTTTCCATCGTTACCAGAACCGTAAAATCAATAA
>CAZMGY010000004.1:0-2685 GCA_964565945.1 uncultured bacterium | reverse complement strand
TCATATACTTCGTCAAATAAATATTCTAATATCTCTGCATTGTAAGATTCGCCCATAGGTTGATGAGAGGCGATAACGTCGACAACGAGTTTTTTGGTATTCCAGATGGAGTGGTTTTGGTCTTTGGCCCAATGCTTGCAGTTTTTATAAATTTTAAGAAGCTCTTGTGTTGGAGCTCCATTTTTTGTATAGAGATGAGCTAGCCAAACTGGGGGTAGTTTGGTTATTTCTCTGGCATGATGAATGATTCTTTTACGAAGTTCGCGTGGCCAAGGACGAATAGTTGAAAGCATGTCTAAGAAAGACCGTAGGGCTGATATACGACCATCGTCTTCGAAAACTTCGTGCATGTAAAAGCTGAACTGTCCTATTTCGTAGCTAGAAATAATGTAGTACTGAAAAATTTTTTTAAGACCAGAGCGATAGCACAGTTCCATAACATTGCTGATATCGGCTTTAAGACTGTGGTGTTCAAGCAAAAATGTTACAAATTGTTCGCGATCTCTTTTGGTTTCAACACTGCTCATGGCATAGGTGTTGATGAGGATATAGCGCTCTAACATAGAGAGGCCTTTGCTTATAGGAGGGCTGTTGAGAACCTTCCTAATGCTATAGGATGAGTGGGTTGTGTAGTATTCGTGCATGTCCTGGCCTGAAAATAAGAGTTGGTTTAGAATGTTGAGCAAAATAAGGGTTTGGTTGAGCGACAAGTTGTTTTTTTGTTGCCAATCCAGCACCAACTGCAATGCTTGGGCTTCGTTCGTTGGGATGCGATTATTTCCAGGGGTTTCAATATATTTGAGAAACCTATTGATGGCTTGGGCGGTATCCTCATCAATGGCTTTACGTTTAAGAAGGTCTTCTAAAGATTTTCGTTGTAAGCCCAATTTAGAAAAAAGATACTTTTTTTTTTGTTTTTCGATAGTCTTGTTAATGCGACTTTTGAGGTGTCTTGCTATATTTTCAGTGATTGCAAAGTCTAAACCAGAAAAGAAAATGTAGGTGACGAAAAAGGTTGCGAAGGCAAGGGGAGCATGGATGGAGAGGGTTCCCCCACCTGTGGTGAATAAGATAAGGACCAAAATAATCAAGAGGTCAAATACAAATGAGCCAATGATGTAGCTTGCATAATATTTAAACCTGGACCCAAAGATTTTTAACTTTGCGCGAAAAGGTTTATTTTTCGTGCTTGTTGAGGGGAGAAAAAGAGCCGCATCTGTTTTTCCAAAACGAAACTTTTCTGAAGGAAGTTCTTTGTCATCTTTTTTGATGAGTTTGTAAGGTTTTGCTGCCTCTGTATTGTTTTCTTCGAAGATTAAACCTTCTTTGAGATTTTTAATCTCTTCAATTCCAATTTCTGAAGATCGAGGGGAACTAAAAGATAATGTGGATGCCTCCGATGAGGATGATTTGGGTTGGCTTGAGTGGAAGATAGAAGGAACCGCAAGTCCCCAACATGTGTCTGTTGCGAACAGTAATATGATAAGATTCCATAAAATCGCTTTTTTCATTGTATCCTAATCTTACTATTTTCTCAATATATATAGGGTCTGTGCAAGATAAAAGCAATCAAGTTTTTCTAACACATTTATCAAAACGTCACCCGCAGAGAATTCCATTAAATTTTCTCATAATCTAGGATGGCGCCTAGAATTATATTCTAGCAAATTAAAATATAAATAAAATATAACAAATTGCAATTATTTTGTCAAATCAAGTATCACAATACTTTATTTGAAACTAATAAAAGACCTAGGCAGCTTTGTTAAGGAAGGAACCTTGCTCGGATTGGGATTTAAAAATTTGAGCTTTAGAAGCATCGGCAGGAATAGATTTTTGAGCTTTAATAAATTCTGTGTAAAGCTTATCTTTCTTGGCAACAAAAGATTTTGTATAGGTTTTGCTCTTCCACTCTTCATAGTTTTTGAAGATTTTTAGAAAATTGTTGTAACTCCTTTTGTGCTTGAGCTTTCTTGTATTGATATGGTGAATATCTTTGATGTCGGTAAGATACACTTTGTCATCGAAAACAGCTTGTTGAATATCTTTCTCAAAACGACTGATGAGAGAGATAAGGTTAACGAAAAAAAGTGGCACGATGAATGCGGTGATTGTTATTGATAGACGTAGGAGTGAGTGATATGTAAAATTAAGTGTGCAAACGGTAAGGGCAAAGAGGATAAGAAAGAAGACCGAGTAACCTGCGAAGCGGATATAGAAAAACTTAGGTAATCGATATATCCAGGACTTTTTCTCTTTGTTAAAGTTAGGCGTGTTAGAAAAGGTATAGAGCAATGTTTTTTGCTTTTCAGGTTCACTGGCTGATTGCTCTATTTTGTTAAGAAGGTAGTCGGCTCGGTTGGTGTTTAAGTACATTTTCTTTAAAACAGGGACAAAGAATGTGCCGTCAGTTGGAGATTTATCAAAGATGTAATTCGTTAATTGATCAAGGAGTGGTTGCCAAATATCTTTACTGTTGGAGTTCAAAAATGTTCCCAGAATAAAAATATATGTTTTGTGTAAAGTGATGTCCTTGAGGTCTTTGTGCCCATAATGATATTTAGTTTGGCGCAAAAAGTGGTGCGAAATACGTTCCCGTGTTTTGTGTGATGTCAATGGTTCGTGGAAAACAGCGGCCAAAAAGTGAGCAAATTTAAGTTGGTAGACTAAATCTTTGCATTCCAT
>CAZMGY010000003.1:0-75679 GCA_964565945.1 uncultured bacterium | reverse complement strand
GTGGCAGCGAGCAAAGTTTTATTAACTTCTGATAAGGCTCTAATACCTTGATTGTCTCTACCTAAGCGTCTTAAGCAAGTAGCAATGGCTTGTGGTGTTGGTCTTTTTTGTTGAAGCAGTAAAAACAAGGCTTTGTCTTTGGCAATATGGATGGTGTCATCCAGACATTTCCCACCTTCGTGTTGGCTTAGTAGTAAGGTATTGATAAAAGTTGAAACCTTAAATAGTACTATTGCTATTTAAAGAAGATAAGCGCTTGTCAATTGGTTTTATTAAGGTTAAGTGATTGCATTAAATGTGCGGGCAATTAGGTGAGTTTATAGTTTAAAATATTCATAAGCACAGAAGTTTGGTTACCTTTGGTGTTTTCACCCATTGGGTGAATTTGAATGGGGGATGCAAGACTGTACAACCAGATTCTTGTGATATATAATGACGAGTAAAAATTACCCTTGGTAGCTTGATTTTATTTTTTAATCTCTTTTAATAATAGGTGGATTACCGTATGAGTAAAGAAGAAAATATACTAATTTTAGAGGCAGTCAAGATTGCTAGTGCCCAATGGAAAAATGCTTTTAATTCTGGTGACGCTGCCAGTTGTGCAATTCAGTATGAAAAAAAAGCTATTATGAATGCTAAACCTTTTGGCATGTACACAGGGACGATTGAAATTCAGGATTTTTGGCAAAAACTCATCGATGATGGCTTTACAGATGTGAGTTATATTGAGCCAAAAATAAAAATTATTAATGAAAAAAGTGCTTTATTGACCGCAGGATGGAAAATGAATAATGCCCATGGAATAATTACTAAAGAACTTTGGGTTATTCAATATGATGGAACTGCAAAATTACGTGAAGATGATTTTGAAATTCTTTGCCAATAATCCTATGGATTTTACTTTCATTTAGCTATTTAATAAAAATAATCGAAATGTATAATCAAAAAAATGGCTGAAGCTAAACTATAACGACAACGCACACATCCTAGCGACGGTTGGACAACTTGGCTAATAAACGCAATATTTCCAAATAAACCCAAATTAACGTCACAATCAAACCAAAGGCCACATACCACTCCATATACTTGGGAGCTCCGTAGTTCGCACCTTGTTCAATGAAATCAAAATCCAAAATCAATGAAAACGAAGCAAAGCCAATCACAACCAAACTAAACAAAATGCCCATCGGTCCCGAACTATGAATCAGCGGAATGCTGATGCCAAAGAAGCCCAAAATCATGCTTAACAGGTAAACCAAAAAGATGGCCCCCATCCCAATCGTCATCACACGACGGAAGCGATCCGTGGCCCGCACAATATTGGCTTTGTACAAAACAATCATGGTTCCCAAAACACAAAATGTCAAAAGAACAGCCTGTATCACTAAGCCAGGATAGCTTCTCTCGAACATGCTCGATATAAAACCAATCGCCACACCTTGGCACAAGGCATAAGCTGGCGCTAAAACAGGCGACCAGGTAGGCTTAAACGAGGTCACAATTGCTAAGACAAATCCAAGAAGCGAAGACCCCACCATCCAACCCATGGTGGTTGCCATAGGTCCTTCATAAGACCACGCCCACGAAGCCGTAACCAAAACACATAAAAACAACATGGCCGTTTTCGTTATAGCTCCTTGAACCGTCATCTCGTGCGATACACCATCTGACTGAACACGTGTAAAAATATCTTTGGACAAAATGGGGTTTGAGGTTCTTAACATTCTGATCAATTCTCCTTATCTTTAGCAAAACATAGACTAATATCAGCATTATTATATAATAGCTCTTATGAATGTGGCAATTGGAATTGATTTAGGCGGTACCTCCATCAAAGGTGCCTTAGTGAATGATCAAGGCGAATGCCTCTATGAAGTAACTTGCCCCACCGAAGCTGAGCAAAAAGGCGAGGTTATTCTTAGCCATATTGACCAACTATGTCAAGAACTAATCGCCCAATCACCTAGCGCGTCAATTCAAATAATCGGACTAGGAACCCCAGGTATTGTTGATCCCAAGCAGGGTGGGGTGATTAGTGGGGCACATAACCTTCCTGGCTGGGTGGGAACCCCTTTTCTCTTTCACTTGCAAGATACCTTTAACTGTCCCGCCATCGCCCACAACGATGTTACCATTATGACTTACGGCGAGTTCCAAGCTGGTGCAGCACAAGGTGCCACCAATGCCGTATGCATCACTCTGGGAACAGGCATTGGTGGCGGATTTATTTTCAATCAAACCATTTACGAAGGTAGCACAGGCTACGCTGGCGAAGTAGGGCACATGATCATTGAACCCAACGGAAGGCTTTGCACCTGTGGTTCTTATGGATGCTGGGAAGCTTATGCATCGGCCACAGCACTTGTGAAACAAGCTCATAATCAAGGCTGGCCCGAGAACAGCGACTGCTCAGCTAAAATCATTTTTGAACATGCCGCTAACGGAAACTCTTTGGCTCAAGAACTTGTGGCAAGCTACATTGAGCATCTCTCCACGGGGGTCGCCAACTTGATCAATATTTGTAATCCCGATGTCTTTGTGATTGGAGGAGGCGTCTCTCATGCCGGTCAACAACTCTTCGAACCTCTTTTAGCCACGGTTCAACCTAAAACCATGGCTTTTGCCTTTAAATCTTGTCACATCCGACCCGCGACCTTAGGCAACAAAGCCGGCGTGATAGGTGCAGCTCTGTTTGCCTTACATTCTTTGCCCTAACTAACGCCACAACAAATCTTTTTTACGATTACGTCGCTCCACTTCACGCCCATGCTTATCCACATCCTTGCCTTTTTGGCGGGCTTGCTTACGTTTTTTTTCGATCTCCATTTTTCTTTTAATTTTGGCTTTTCCAAACCAAGGACAAAAAATTCTCTTCGATCTTTTTAGCAAAAGACTTGATATAAGCCGACATTTCTTTAAGATTTTGAATCAAAATACGAAGATCTTTTCGATTCTCACTCACGAGCCCCTTTCGAAAAAAAAGCCCCTAAAAACACCTTACAACACCTAGCCTAAAAGGAGCGTCCTATTGACTGTATGACGTAAGAAAGATTTCACCTACCATTCTTGAGGATTTCATCCAAAGAAGTCGCAAACTGAAAATATTTTTTTAACCCTGCAAGCTCAAATATCTGCATCACACCCTTACCTACAGCTAGCAAATAAAGCGGCCGCTTTAAGCTATCAAAACGTTGCTTTAAATCCACCAAAACGGCTATCGCTGTCGTATCTATGTAGTGGACAAATGCCAAGTTCAAAACCACTGGCCCTTGCATCTCAAGACTTTTCACTTGCGAAATCAGGCTTCCAATCGTTTCTCTTTCTAACTGACCATTGAGCTCACAAACAGGCACTTGGTCGTGCATTTTACATTTAATATTTAGCACAGCAAACTTTCTCTAAATTAGCTATATTTTTTCTTCGACGCTAGCCTTCTGTCTCGCCTCATCCCACGACTTGATTACTGGATCCACAGCCACGGTTACAGCCTAACGAAAGCTTAGTCTTAAAATTCGACACGCCCACTAATTTCGAAAATATGGTTAGTCGAACGCGCGCCATCCACACGCAAATAGTTATCAATGCACTCAATAATATAATGAAATTTGGCTTCGGCAAAAGGTGTTTTAAACATCCTAAAGTCAATCGATGCGCGTGAACGTACTTCAGTGTTAGCTTCACTCAAACCAGTGCGAACACGATCCAGCTGGAGGCCCAATTCATAGTTTGGCTTTATAAAGGCATGTTTGGTCAAACGAAAAAAGAGACTCTCGGCATCCCCACCCATAAAGTGCCCAATATTATGCGTTTTAAAGGTGTATCCACTGGTATACAAGGGATGGTCATACCATAGGGCTTTGTCATCAGCTCGCTTTGTTGTGGCATACTCACTGCACAAGGACAAACCTGGAATTAAAATATCGGGCAAATAAATGCCCCCCAAATAGGCCAAATTAGAAAAACCCTCTTTATCTTCACCGTCTCCAGCCACTTGACCATAAAGCACAATATTGTTGGTGAAAGGTAAATGTTTTTTGGTGTTGCGCAAACGCCAGATCACATCAATCATCGAAATTTGATTGTTATTCGATTCACTGGCCTCATTTTCTTTAGAAACAACCAACGCTTTGAAAATATCATCGATTCCCAAAGAATCTCCACCGCGCTCACCCCCCATCATCACCGTACGCGAAAATCCAAAAGATACATCGGGATGAGGTGATGTGGTTATCCGCGTTCCAGCAAGTTTAGCGTGGCGAATATCGCGCGAACTTTTTAGACGGGAAAAGAAAAAAGTTCCGTCCATAGTACCAATACGACCTAAAAAGGAAGGTAAACGCACGGGCTTAATATTTTTAATTTTAAACGTATCCAAAGGCAGCGCATTGTTAGACAAAATCAAAGAACCAAACCGACCAGTTCCCCACCACATCGTCGAACGCCCCACCGATAGCTCAATAGGACCAAGATGCGTCCGCCCATAGGCTTCTTCCACGGTAAAATCGTCCATTTCGCGATTGTGATAATAGACAGGCTCTACTGTCGCAGCAAAAATATCATTAACCTTAAGCCAACTACGAAAGCTTATCCGAAGGTTAGCCCCCTCTTCCAATTTGTGACCATTTTGATTGCGCAACAGGGTTGTGTCATTATCATCTAAATCGGCAAAAAAGCGTTGCATGCGGAAAGGATAAACCAAACGAAAGTCGGTCTTTTTGGGCAACTCCTCACCAGCCAAGGTAGTTTCTCCGATCGAAACCAACTCATACTGGTACTCTTCGAGTATTTTATCCAAATCTTCTTCCAAAGACTGTGTGTAAGTCCAAGGATGGCCTCCAACATCATAACCACGGATATTTTTGATCACCTGTTGGGTAACATCGGCCATTTGTAAACGATTCAACGGACGTGACGACAAATTAGTCATATCAGCCAAACCTCTTGCCGCAAAACGACCCAATATGGCATAACTCCAATGATCTAAAGGGACATCCACCGAAACAGGACGAGCCCAAACGCCTGAGGAAACAAGGAGAATCCCCAAACCAATCAAAAAACACCCCCCCCCATATCTAAAGGTTGCCAAAACGCCGCGAACGTTGTTGATACTCGTGAACCGCATGAAAAAAATCCTCTCCCTGAAAGTCTGGCCATAGTGTATCAAAAAAGACCATCTCCGCATAGGGAATATGCCACAACATAAAGTTGCTAATGCGCCGATCCCCCGATGTACGGATCAATAAATCCACATCAGGCAAATCCCAATACAGATAACGCTTAAAATCTTTTACGGTCAAATCATAATCGGGCAAACTTTTTTGACTCACAACATTTTTAAGTCCATCAATGATTTCTTCGCGTCCTCCGTAATTAATCGCAAAGTTCAAAACCATTCCTTTGTTATTTTTGGTCGCTTCTTGAGTTAAAGAAATCATTTTTCGGACAAAAAAAGACATATCTTTCATCCGTCCCATCGATCGAACACGCACATCGTTCTGATTGAGCAAACTGATTTTTCCTGGCAAATACTTGACCAAGTCCATAATACTCGCAATCTCTGTTTTGGGACGTTTCCAGTTTTCGGTCGAAAAAGCATACAAAGACACAATCTCAATACCTTTAAGGTCAATGGCGGCCTGAACGGCTCGATGAATCGCTTCAATGCCCTCCCGATGACCTTTGGCACGAGGAAGGCCTTTTTCTTGAGCCCAGCGACCATTCCCATCCATAATGATAGCCACATGACGAGGCAATTTATTAGGCTTAATCTGATATTTGGTAAAAATATCCTGATCCTGGACTAAATCCATATGGTCATCCCTTTTTTCACAACAGGCCACAGACTCTTTGAAGATTTCTGAAAAAAGATGCGTCGGTATTCTTTATTGGTTAAGGCCCACTTGATAATTTTACTGTGCTTGTCAAACTCAGATTTTTTATGAATCATATCAAGCAACTCTGGGTCATTTGCCAAGGACACGATCCGATTCCAATCGTCATCTTCGAGTTTAGAAAACAAACTGCGAAAAAAACTGCCCACAAGAATCTCTAAGCCCAAGCGACGCCGCACACGCTGGTAATAAGCCTTTGCCATCTGATCGTCCAAATGTACTTTATCGTTATATTCGTCCAAGGTTTTTTTTAAGATGCTGGCACAGGTCATTCCAAAAACAATCCCTCCAGCACTGGTTGGTTTCACATGACCAGCGGCATCGCCAACTGTCAGTATGCGCGACCACTGCACGTCCTTTTTATCCAAACCTCCAATCGGAATCACGCTACAAGAAAGTTTATAAGGATTAGGAATACGAGCTTGAATATCCTCTCTTTCCAGAAAGGATTTTAAATACTGATTAGCATTATAACGTGAAAAAACACCGATACGTGCCACCGTTTCATTCACAGGCACAATCCAAATAAATTCTCCCCCACTCACCTTGCTTCCCAAAAACACATCAACTTTTTTGGGATTGTCAAATTGCACTTCGGTTTCAACCTGAGCCGATTTCAAAAAATACCAAGGACGATAAAAACCTAACTTATAAGGCAACTTGGATGTCGAGCCAGTGGCCAGAACAGAAAACCGTGCTTTGATGGATTCGCCCCCTTCAAGAGTCACCGTTACACCTTTATCATCTTCGACCACATCTTCGACCTTAGACGACAAGCGCAACTCAGCACCACTCTCCATTGCCTGCTTAGCAATGGAACTGTCAAAGCTATGGCGACACACAATATACGCCCAGTGCTTGGGGTTGTTAAGCGTTACTTCGTGGCCTTGTGGCGAAATAAAACTAATATCAGGAATTTTGTTTTGCAAGCCATCCATGGGTAAATCCAAAAAACGGTACGAGCTAGCACCAATCACACCCGTGCAATGAACTGGCTGACCAATAATATCATGCTCTTCTAGCATTAACACCGAATATCCTGAGCGCGTCAGCTGACGCGCTAAAAAACTACCAACAGGACCTGCCCCAACTATAATAACGTCATAAACCATCGTCCTACCGATCCTTTTCCATACTTGTCCATTTACCTGTAAAGGTAATTTTAAAAGAAACCGCGATTAAATAAAGTTCAAACAATATTTTAGGATGACTTACTGTGATCATGTCGTAACGCAACTTATCCCTGGCTGTCGTGTTGTAACGACCAAAAATTTGTGCAATACCCGTTAAGCCTGGGCGAACTTGATGACGCAAACAATAGCCTGGTATATCTTTGCTGAACTTCTCAACAAAAAACGGTCGTTCAGATCGGGGCCCCACAAAACTCATATCACCTTTGAAAATATTCCATAACTGCGACAACTCATCCAAAGCTGTCGCACGCAAAAAAGCCCCCACCCGAGTTATCCTATTGTCTCGCGTTGAGGACAAAACAGGACCTGTTTGGGATTCCGCATCGGTCACCATCGAACGAAACTTGAACAATTTAAACACACGCCCTCCTCGCCCAACTCTTTCTTGGGCGTAAAATATAGGCCCACGATCTTCTAGCTTGATTGCAAGAGCAATGGCCAACGCCAACGGACTGAGCACAACCAAACCACAGAAGGCCAAAAATCCATCAAACAAGCGCCGCCAAGGTGACTCATAACAGTTTTGAATCGCTTGAATACAAATCAATCCCACTTTAATCTCCTTAAATTTACGAGGACATACAGTATATCACTTTTTGCAGATTTTGCTGAGTACGAAAACAAAGGTCTTTTTAGGGGACCAGTGTCACATCGAAGGGGCGTTCATCCCAATTTTCAACACAGAACAGACAAAGTCAGAAGACAATTTCACACGATCTTTTTCGGTACAAATCAAATAGTCCGCCCCAAATTCATGTTGCAACTTTGTCAGATCCGCTTCATCCGCTTGGGTGTAGGCATAGTGGTCCAGAAAAATGCGTTGTTTTTGCACCACAAGCCCTAGTCCTTGCACCATCCGCATAAACCCTTCGGGACGACCTAAAGCACAGAAGACAACACAAGATTTCCCTTTAAAATCCCGAAGAGGCACCTGCTTCCCACTCGGATGAATCACCCAATGTCGAGGTTCATCACAAACAACTTCGATGTTCGCATTGAAAGCCGACAACGACCTCACAAGCTCTTCTCTCTGCGAGGAATTAATAAGTTGCGCTTTGCTCACTATTACAAGATCGGCTCGCTTTAGGGAAGATAAGGGCTCTCGCAGGCGTCCCCAAGGCATCACATGTTGCGTATTAAGCTTATCTAGCGCATGCCACAACACAATGTCCTTATCGCGATGCAAAAAACGATGCTGAAAACCATCATCCAAGACACACACATCCACTTGATGTTCCTCAATAGCTCGTAGTGCACTCTTATAACGAGAAGCATTTACATAAACAGACACGCCTGGCAGGGTTTGCGCTAACATAAAAGCCTCATCTCCAGCTTGTGCGACACTCATCAACATCTGTGAACCATCACTCACACATAGCAGTTCTTCTGTCTGGACGCCTTTGTAACCACGACTCAAAACCGCTACTTTCAAACCTTGCTCTTGCAGCCTGTGAACATACGTTATCACCAAAGACGTTTTACCTGTTCCTCCAACACTTAGGTTTCCAATCGACACAACCTGACAAGACACACTCCGCACACGTAAACCAAAGTCAAAAGACTTATTACGCAGACAAACAACACCCGCAAAGACCCACGACAAGACAACTCTTAAAGGCCACGCCGTCATATACAAAAACATTTTCATAAACATCATTATAGCGTAAATTAAGGGCATGCTACAATGAGTGCGCTATGCTAAAAATTATCACTCGTTACATCTTAAAAGAGACATTTACTCCTCTTCTGCTATCACTTACAGTGTTTACTTTTTCCTTACTTAGCGGTAACTTTCTTAAATTATCCGATCTGATCATCAACAAAGGTGTGAATTTTTTTACTATTCTTGAACTCTTCCTTTATTTAACTCCTTACCTCCTCTCTTACACCTTGCCCATATCGTTATTGGCAGCGGTCACTATCGCTTTTGGTAGGCTATCTCAAGATAATGAAATTGTCGCGCTTAACGCCAGCGGCATCAGCCTGTACCGCATCGTGTACCCCGTTCTCCTCTTTTCTCTCGGAATTAGTCTCTTCTCCATGTTTATCAACATGCCTATTGTGGCCAAAGCCCACTACAAAATGCGAATGGTCTTGCTGGACCTGGGCTATAAAAAACCCGAAGCCCTTCTCGAACCAGGGCGCTTCATTGCCGCCTTTAACCGCTACATCTTCCATATCAAAGAGATTGATGGCAAAAAACTCAAGCAAATCATCATCTATGAATCTTTAGAAAATAACACCATTCGCACCATTATAGCCGAAGAGGGCCTGTTCGAAATTCCCGAAAGTAAAGACGGGCTCATCTTGCACCTGGTGAACGGAACCGCCGAGATGCCCAACCCCAACAACACCCAAAATTTTTACAAAATGCACTTCAAATCCTTTCCCATTATTCTCGAACTGGATCAAGCCAGCCGAAAGATCAAATTGAAGTACAAACGTCTGAAAGAAATGAGTCTGAAAGAAATCAAAGAGGAAATGAAACAGCTTGAAGAAAAAGGCTTATCAACCAATCGTCATCGTGCTGAATTTCAGCGAAAATTTTCCTTTTCACTGGCCAGCTTTATTTTTGCACTGATTGGCATTCCTTTGGCCATTCGCTTCAAACGTGGCGATCGCTCGTCTGGCATCGGACTCACTTTGACTCTAGCCACCATCTACTACCTTCTGTTTAGTATTGGAAAAACACTCGCCAACGAAGGCACCCTGAATCCCATTTTAGCCATGTGGTTACCCAATATAATCATCGGGGTACTCGGCCTCTACTTTTTCTTCAAGATTCAACGTTCGTAAACACACTTAAGATTGCTTTTGAAGAAACTTTCCTTTGAGCGCTTCACGAATAGCATTTTTCACTTGATCCGAAAAGTCTTGGCTCATGATCCATTCCAGATAACCAGGATCGGCATTAACCAAGTGACGCAAAGTGCTGCCTTTGTATTTTCCAAAATTGATTGCTAGCTCCGACTGCACCCAACTCAAACGAGCATCATCATCGAAAGAATTACCTCGGCGCTGTTCACTGCAATAGCTCACAATTTCATTCACTTGATTAGGCAATTGCTCATAATATTGTGCCTGTGCTTTCAAAACTTCCCAGGCGGCACGCGTATCGGCCAACGCCGAGTGGGCATTTTCTAAAGTTTTATGGCAATAATGTTCATAGGCTTTACTTAAAGTATGGGGTTCAAAGGTACGATAAATCACATAAGAATCCACAATCACAATCCCTTCCAGAGGAAACACCATACCTGCGCGTTTAAATTCGTTGGCAAGCAAGGGAACATCAAATTTAGTTGCGTTGTAACCCGAAAGATCACAGCCTTTAAAAATACTTAAAACCTCATAGGCCAATTCTTTGAAAGGAGATGCAAACATCACATCTTCATTGGTGATCCCGTGCAAAGCTCGAGCATCTTCGGGAATCGAACATTCAGGATTCACCATCCATTCGAATTCTTCTTCCTTACCATCGGGATGAATTTTAATAGCCGCTAACTGAACAATCCGATCCTGCGCAGGACTCGTTCCAGTCGTTTCTACATCAAAAACTACTAAAGGACGCTCTAATTTAATCATAACTCTCTCCTTTGCTTCCAAAAATCAATAAATTGTTCTAACACATAGTCCACAGACAAATCTTCCATACAACGATGATGCCCTAAAGGACACTCATTTTTGTAGCAAGGCTGACAATCCAGCTTCCCTTGCACAACACAAGCCTCCTCTTGAAAAGGCCCAGTACGCTTAGGATTTGTGGAGCCATAGATACCAAACACAGGGCAACCCACCGCAACGGCTAAATGCAACGGCCCCGTATCTCCCGACACCATAAAATCAGCATCTTGCATCAGCGCCGCTGATTGCTTTAAATTCAAGGTTCCAGTTAAATCGACCACATGATCCAAACCGTCACACAGTTTGGCGTGAACCTCTTTGTCTTGAGCGCCTCCGACCACAAAAATTGTACCACGGTAATGTTCGGGCAACTTTTGCAAGAATTGTCGAAACTTTTCACGACCCCAACACTTCGTCAGCCAGCTCGTCACAGCACTCAACACGGCATACGCGGCTCCCACTTGATGCACTTGCACGATGCGTGCAACACAATCAAAATCCTCTTGCCCCAAAGGGAAATGGTACTGTACCGAGTTTACCTCGGCACCAAGCTGCTTTAAAATATCCAAATTACGCACAACAGGCAATTGATCCTGTGTCTTAAGTTTAGCGTGCGCATTGTATAAAAATTGACAGGGCTCACGATTCTGGTCGTAACCAATTTTCCATTGGGCACGAGCCATTCGCATAAATCCAGCACTTTTGTACGTTCCTTGTAAATCAATCGCCCAATCATAAGAAGTCTCTCTTAGCTGACACAACAAAGACCACAGATTTTTCTCGCAACGCTTAAACACAATCAAACGATCGATATCGGGATGTCCTTCAAGAACTTGCTGGGCCTTATCTTCAACTAACCAATCAATGGTAGCATCGGGCCACTGTTGTTTAAGCGCGTACAACGCAGGCAAGCTTTGCACCACGTCCCCAATTGCACTCAACTTAACAACAAGAATACCCTTAGGCCGAGGCCTATCTTGCAGACAACGCGTTAAACTCATAACTGGCGTTGCCACTCAAAGGTTATCTTTAAACCTTTTTCTAGCGACATCTGTGGCTGGAAACCCAGTTGAGATTGCGCCTTAGCAATATCTGGCACACGACGCCGCACATCTTCATAGCGCCCAAAGTTTTCATAAGGGATCATATCAACAGGGACATCGCCCGATTGACCTGCGACCTCCCAAACTTTTTGAGCTAAATCCAAAATAGTTATCTCACGACAATCGCCAATATTAAAAACATTATTGTGCGAATTGTCATGCACCAAAGCCAAATACGTACCTTGAACCATATCGTCGATATAAGTGAAGCTTCGCGTTTGCAAACCATCGCCATGAATTTCTATGGTTTTCCCTTCCAAAATAGCCGCCATAAAGGCCGCTTGAGGTCCACCCCACCAGCTTGGATTTTGATGAGGGCCATAACCCCCGAAATAGCGAACCACAGAGATGGGAATGTCATAGGCTTCATGGTAAGCAAAACATAATTGTTCATCAAACATTTTAGAAATAGCATAGCTCCAACGCTTCACTTTGGGAGAACCCACCACCGAAGACGATTCTTCATTAAAGGGAAGGTCTGGGTTTTTACCATAGATATCCGAAGTGGACGAAAACAAAACTTTGACGCCTTCTTTCTGACACGCCAATTCCAAACAATTTTCGGTTCCTTTCGTGTTAATATGCAAGGTATCTAAAGCTCCACCATAGCGAGGAATTTTGTAGGCAGCCAAATGAACGATATGAGAAATACCCTCACTAACTTTGTGCAGTCCATCCAAGTCTCGAACATCCACTTGATGAAACGAAAATCCCTCAAGTTTCTTCAAAGGGGAAATGTTGCGCTCAAACCCCTGCGACAAATTGTCGATACCCACAACTTCAAATCCTTCATCCATCAACTTGTAAGCCATGTGCGATCCAACAAATCCCGCCACTCCAGTGACCAACGCTTTCAACTTCATAGCAAACTCCTTATTGCTTCGACAATATTTTCTGAAGCTTTCCCTTCACCGTAATACGAGGCCAAATTCACATCAGGCTTTTGTAACGGTTGCTCCAAAACACGTTGCAACACATCTGGCGCATATCCTATCAATTGATTCCAACCCGTTTCGACCGTTTCGACCCATTCAGTTTCTTCTCTCAGAGTTAATGTAGGAACACCTAGCAGACCCGATTCTTTTTGTACCCCTCCCGAATCCGTAATCATCACATCACTCCGATACATCAAACACAAAAAATCAAAATACCCCAATGGCTCAATCAAATACCATTGATCTCGACTTTGCATATCGTCCCACATACCCCACTCTTGCAAGCATCGTTTTGTGCGTGGATGAACAGGGAAAATTAACTCACCAGGAAACGCCTGCAAAGCATTCAATATGTGGCTCATCCTCTCTTGATGAGCTGTCATGTCGGCACGATGCAACGTCACCACCGCGTAAGGTTTAGAGGACAGATTCAAATGAGACACAACATCCGATTGCAAGCGATCGTCTTGAACCAGTTTAACTACGGCAGCACACATCACATCTCCAGTTAAGCACGCCTTATCGGCTAAACCTTCGTTGTGCAAATGCTTCATCGCTTCGCGTGTAGGGGCACACAAAAGTTGCCCCACATGATCGGTCATCACCCGGTTTACCTCTTCGGGCATCGCTAAATTGTGCGAACGTAAACCCGCCTCCACATGAATCAAAGAGATATGCAACTTAACCGCCACCAAAGCCGCCGCCAAAGTGGAGTTGGTGTCGCCATAGACCAACACGGCCTGAGGTTGCTCGCTGAGCATAACCGTTTCTAAAGCTTTCATCATCTCGGCTGTTTGCGTGGCATGCGATCCCGAACCAATCCCTAGGGAATAATTAGGGTCAGGAATATTGAGGTCCTGAAAAAAAACATCCGACATTTGTGCATCGTAATGCTGCCCCGTGTGTACCAAGCATTCCTCGAAATGTTGCCGCAAGGTCGGAGACAACGCACCAGCTTTCACAAATTGAGGTCGAGCACCCACCACAGTTAAAATCTTATGCACCACTTAGCCCTCAAAAAAAGTTTGAATAGCCTGAATCACCTTCTCCTGTTCATCCCTTGTAAAATACGGATAAATGGGTAAAGATAAAATTTCGTGCGACACCTGTTCACTCACAGGAAAATCTCCTTCGCCACATCCCATGGCCTTCATGACAGGTTGAAAATGTAATGGTTTGGGATAGTAAATCATCGAGGGAACACCTTTCTCTTTCAAATAAGAGTGCAAAGCATCGCGACGCATCGTTCGCACCGAGAATTGATTGTAGGTGTGTGTGCAAGATTCCGCCGTTTGCGGCAAAACAAGATCGCCACAGCCTTCAAGTTGCTCCAAATAATAAGTCGCATTGGCTTGGCGCTGCTTAATCCAAACGTCCAAATGCTTAAGTTTTTCTATTAACACAGCCGCCTGCAAAGTGTCCATCCGCGAATTATAACCCCAATCATGATGCTCATATTTCACATAAGATCCATGAACGCGTAGGGCCTTCACCTTGATCGCATGTTCCTCGCTTTGGCAACTCACCAAACCAGCATCACCAAAACCTCCCAAGTTTTTGCTAGGGAAAAAACTAAAACAGCCCATAGCACCCCAGGTCCCAACCTGACGACCCTGGCACATAGCTCCCATCGCTTGAGCCGCATCCTCAATCACACAAATTTGGTATTGTTCGGCCTCTCTAACCAGCTGATCCATCTTGACCGCTTGACCAAATAAATGCACAGGAACCACCGCTTTCGTGGCAGGTGTAATTTTCGATGCCCAAGCTTTCAAGTCCAAATTAAATGTTGCGGGGTCAATATCGACAAAAACAGGTGTCGCTCCCACTTGTACAATGGTTTCGATAGTGGCAATAAAGGTGAACGGCGTGGTGATCACTTCATCACTACGCCCAATATTCGCCGCATCCAGCGCTAAGGCCAATGCGTCGGTTCCCGAAGACACCGCCACCGCATGACCTTGCTGAACAAAATTCAAATAATTAACCACGGACTCTTCAAATTGCACTACCTCGGGTCCATGAATAAAGGAGGTTCGTTCAATCACAGCTCGCATCGCTTGATCAATGGCTTCACGACAGGCTTCGTACTCTGGTTTAGGATCAAAAAATTTCATTTATAACTTTTCCTCATTAGGCACATTGCGTTGAACTCGAGCAGGATTCCCCCAAACTACTTGGCCAGCCTCCACCGAACGCGTCACCACGGATCCCGCACCCACCACCGCCTCTTCTCCTATTTCGATACCTGGTAAAAGAACTGCACCTCCACCAATGCGAGCTCGATCCCTAATCACAGCTCCCTTTTTAAGAGCGTGACGTTTTTCGGTTCGCCCCATAAAATTATCATTAGTGGTCACCACGCAGGGAGCCAAAAACACGTCTTGCCCTACTTCGGAGTAAGCCGTCACATAAGCTTTGGCCTGAATCTTGGTACCCGATCCAATCTGCGTATCATTCTCCACCGTGACCAACTGGCCAACAACTACTCGGTCACCTATTTCCACACGTTCTCGCACAAATGCCATATCGGCAATCACACAAGCACGGCCAATACGAGCCGATTGCACAATCACGCTCTGGGCCCCAACAGTACTGCCCGCACCAATCATAGTAATTAATTCCCCCGAAGGTCGTTCAACTGTAGATGCCCCAGATAACTGCACGGACTTACCAACTACCGCATGTTCCGAAATCACCACAGCCTCATCTAAAACCACACCAGAATGAATCACGGCATAGTCTTTGATCGTCACCGTTTCAGGCAAGACCACACTGGGATCTATCACAGCTGTTACTGCAATCTGTTGCACCATAAATCAAACCTCTTTCGAAAGCATTGTCGCGCTAAGCGACTTTTGCGCATTCACCAAAACTTTTAGCACTTCGTAACCGTTTTGACCATCACTCAAAGGCGAAGTATTCTGAGTGATGGATTGAATAAAATGTTCACATTCCAAACGCAAAGGTTCATCTCGGCGCAACTCAGGAATATAAACACCGCCATTGGACATAGTTAAATACTCTTCATCGTAAGTATCAAATCCCGCCTGAGCCACAAAGGTTTTGTCATAAATTTTGATTTTCTCAACTGGTTGCATGTCATCAAACACCAACATGCGCTTGGAGCCCACCACTGTCATTTTGCGAATTTTATGCGGATCCAACCAACTCACATGCATATGAGCCATCACTTGATTAGGAAAACGCATCGAACAAAACACCACATCTTCCACACCTTTTCGCAAATAAGACTCTCCCTGGGCAAAGACTTGCTCGGGAACCATTCCAGTCAAATGCAAGATGACCGAAATATCGTGAGGGGCTAAACACCATAGGGCATTTTCGACAGAGCGTACCTTGCCCAAGTTAACACGGGTGGTATATATGTAACACAAATCACCAAACTCCTCACTTTGCATATAGCTTTTCATGTACTCAACAGCGGGGTGATACATTAATAGGTGCCCCACCATTAACTGCTTTTGCTGCTCTCGGGCCAAAATCACCAATTGTTCGGCTTCGGCTGAATCCAAGGTAAGTGGTTTTTCGACAAACACGTGCTTGCCAGCCTTTAGCGCTTGTGAAGCCAACTCAAAATGAGACGACGCCGCCGTGGCCACCACCACCGCTTGCACATCAGGGTCATAAAGCACATCGGAATAGCGTTGTGTTTTATGAGATTCTGGGTATCTTTTTGCGTATTCATTCAGCTTAACCTCATTTAAGTCGCAAATATACTTAACCTCAACATTTTTAATCTGACCAAAATTACGTAAAATATTAGGCCCCCAATAACCCAGGCCTATCATCGCTAAACAAACTTTAGAACTCATCATAACCTCTCCATAAAACTCTCAAAAACCTATTCTAGCCTATTTTATGTCTGGAGTCACCTAAGCCTTAGCCTTTCAAACACAACAAACGCCTAGAGATTTGTAAGCATCTGCATTGAGAAGCAACCTAAGTTAAAGTACAATAGTCGGAATGACTTAAGTTTATTGAGATGTGAGGAACCGCTGTGATTGTCGATGTCGACACTGCTGTCGATCAAGAACTTGTGGAAAAACTTAAATAATAGTTTTCTGCATAAGAAAGGTGCTCTCTCATGCCTATGACAGCCCTTAAGCCCTACACACTCAAAAACCCTTGCCATCTAGGAGACTCATTCGACAGACGGTATCCATACAATCATGCAAGAAGTTCACAAGGTGTTTGCCAGCTAGAAAACCACTTCGTTCGAAAATCGCTCCAAACTGATAAATCAAATGGCCTAACTCCTCAAAGATAACACCCAAGTTTATGGAGAACTCATCACGGCCGAAATGGAAAAACCTTTGTCACACGCCAAGGGTGAAGTCGAAAAGTGCGCCATGGTCTATGAATATTACGCCACACATGCCACTCAGTTTTTGGCCGATGAACCCGTCGATATTGCCAACACCACCAGTTTTATTAGCTACCAACCTTTAGGTACCATTTTGGCGGTCATGCCCTGGAATTGCCCTTTGTGGCAAGTATTCCGTTTTCTTGCTCCAGCCCTAATAGCGGGTAACACTGACCTGCTCAAACATCTTTCCAATATGGTCGGTTCAGCACTGGTGATAAAAAACGTGGTCCTCGAAACCAGTGCCGTTTTTAAAAAGTCGGTTCTCGAATTAGGAGGCAGCGACCCCTATGTCGTTTTGATTGATGCAGATATTGAACTTGCGGCACAAACCTGCACAGCCTCTCGCCTGATCAATGGAGACTAACGTTGTATTGTAGCCAAATGATTTATTATCGAAGAATCGCTTTATGACGCATTTGCCGAAAAGATGACACAGCTCTTTAAATCACAAGGTTTGGGAGAACTTCTGGATCCCCACCACGATTGCCCCCATGGCTCGTGTCGATTCTACGCGATAAACTGCACGACCAAGTCACCCGTTATTTGGAGCAAGGTGCAACCTTACTCTGTGGAGGAACTTTACCCGAACATCCTGGAGCCTTATACCCCGCCACATTGCTGGGAGACGTCAAACTGGACATGGTGGCTTTCAACGAGGAACTGTTTGGCCCAGTGGGCGCTTTAATCAAAGCCAAGGATGAGGCCGAAGCAATTCAACTCGCTAAGCAAAGCTCCTTTGGCCTAGGTTCGGCGATATTCACCAAAGACCTAGCCAAAAGGGCTTAATTTTTCCCGTGAACAACTGGATGCTGGAGCTTGTTTTGTGAATAGCTTTGTCAAGTCCGACCCACGCCTTCCCTTTGGAGGAATCAAAGAGTCCAGCTTTGCCTTCGAACTGTTGCACTTTGGGATTCCGCGAGTTTGTGAACATTAAGGCCGTTAGAAAGCTTAGAGCAAACTCCAAATCAAATCGAGCAAAGCACGCGGATCCATCGATGCATCTGGTAAAATTTCCACTTGGTGCTTTTCTGGTTTAACTAAATCAAGAAGATTGCGTCGGCGTCCAATGTGTGTGTAACCTTCCATCGCCGCCACAATCTTCAGTTTGGAAAGTTCAAACAATAGTAACAGATTTTCGGGCAAATGATGCCCATAATGATCTTCGACAAAAATTTTCACCTCACGCAACTCCTGTTCGCTAGCCGCACTGGCAATCCGACGATAGACATCCAAACGTTCCCCCATCAAAGGAATAAACTCGGGCTCAACCGTAATATCCATTTTAAGATCAACCGACGCCGGTATCACATCAGGAACCTCTCCTTTCATTTGTTTGGTGTACCTGCGTAAGAGAGAGCAATACAAATCAAAACCAATCCGTGCAATATGACCACTTTGCTCCTGGCCCAACAAGTTTCCCGACCCTCGCAGCTCAAGGTCTCTCATGGCAATCCGATACCCCACACCCAAACCAGAATACTCCTTAATCGCTTGCAAACGTTGCTGGGCATCGCTGGGCAAATGCTTGTTAGGATTCACCATAAGGTAGGCGTATGCTTTGTGGTTGCTTCGCCCGACACGTCCACGCAATTGATACAAATCGGCCAAACCAAAAAGGTCGGCATTATTAATAATAATAGTATTGGCATTAGGGATATCGACTCCCGACTCCACAATGGTTGTGCATACCAATACATCAAACTTATGACCCACAAAATCTATAATGGTCGATTCCAGTTGTTTTTCCGTCATTTGTCCGTGACCATACTTGACACGCGCTTGTGGAACTAATTGAGCGATTTTCTTGGAAAACTTATCAATATTTTTAACCCGATTATGCAGCACAAAAACCTGACCTTGGCGGTTCACTTCAAACTGAATGGCACGCACAATCACCTTTTCATCAAAGCCACAGACTTCGGTATGCACAGGCAAACGCTCACGTGGCGGCGTATGAATAACACTCATGTCACGCATTCCCGTCAAAGACATATATAAGGTTCGTGGAATGGGTGTTGCCGACATTGTCAAAATATCAATCACACTGCGAAATCTCTTAATCTTTTCTTTATGAGCCACACCAAAACGCTGCTCTTCATCAATCACCAATAAGCCCAAATCACGAAAGCCCATATCATCTTGCAAAAGACGATGCGTCCCAATCACAATGTCCACTTGACCCAATTTAAGATGTTCAATGATCTCTTTTTGCTCACTGCGCGAACGAAAACGCGAAAGCATTTCGACTTTAATCGGAAAATCTTTCATTCGATCTTCAAAATTACGAAAATGCTGAAAAGCCAAAACCGTTGTGGGAACCAAAACCATCACTTGCTTATGATGCATCACAGCCTTAAAAGCGGCACACATAGCCACTTCGGTTTTCCCATAACCTACATCTCCACAAATCAAACGATCCATGGGGCATTGCGACTCCATATCGGCATACACATCATCAATGGCTTTTTGCTGATCTTCGGTCTCCTCGTAAGGAAAACTATTGGCAAAGAGCTCTTCCAGCTCTTTGGACTGATTATAAACAAACCCTTGGCGCATATTTCTTTCCGCTTGCACCTTAATTATGTCCGCAGCCAAATCTTTGATGGCCTCTTCAGTTTTTTGTTTCTCTTTGTCCCATGATCGACCACCCAGCTTATGCAGTTTAGGTCGGGCCGAATCCAAACCAATGTATTTTTGAATCAAATCAACTTGCTCAATCGGCACATACAAAATAGCTTCCTCACGAAACTCCAACTTAATATAATCTCGAAGAGCCCCTTCGTTATCTAAACGATGCAAACCTTGATACTGAGCAATCCCCTGCCCCAAATGAACCACGTAATCCCCTAATTGGAGATCAAGTAAACTTGTAATGGGCAAGCTGCTGTGCTTACGCGCTTTTTTCTTAGACACTTCGTCACGACGTGGAAACACATCCGAAGCAGCAAGCACCGCTACACCACACTCTTCGACCACAAAACCAGAACTGATCGAACCAATCCTTACCTCAACACCCTCCACCCACTCTTGCAGCGAATGCTGTTCGATAAAATCATTCCAATGGCGTCGCTCTTTGTCATGCTGGCAAACCACCACGCGCTCCAAATTCAACTCTTTCCAGCTATCCAAATGACGTCGTAAAGCAGCGGCATCATGATCGAGAATTTCGGTAGCATGCATATGCATCATCAATTCTTCTTCGAGCCAATGATCCTCGGGTGTTAATAGAGCCAATGTTAGCTTGCCCTCTGCCGCCTTATGGAACCACTGATCCACCCAAGCGCTTTCTCCCACCACAGAACCCAAGGTGCGCTCCACCGACATCGGGTCCTTTAACACAAGAATACTTTGCGAAGGAATATGATCCCATAGGCGATACGTCCATGCGTGTTGATCTGGATTTAGTTCCCAAACAGGAGCAATAGACACCTCTTTAATCGTCTCCTTAGAGCGCTGCGTGCTTAGGTTAATCACCCACATATTTTCAATCGTTTCGTCAAAAAACTCCACTCTCACAGGATCTTCGTAGCCCAAAGGAAACACATCGACTATCCCGCCACGCACCGCAAATTCTCCCAGAGCATCAATCATGTCACAACGTTGATAACCACTCTTGACCAACTTCTCTAACACGGACGAACGTTCGATATTTTGATTAAACTTAAGCGACCAACACCCTTGCTGAAACACAAGAGGGTCTGGCATCGCCTGAAAAAGTGCTTTGGACGAAACAACAAAACTATCGCTATCGCTTTGTGCCAACGAAGACAAGGCCTCAGCACGCCGAACCAAACTAGCCATATCCTGAACATCTCGCTCAACAAAAACTTGAGGCGTTTTCATCCAAACGCTCATATCTTGCGCCACAGTTTCCGTTTCTTCATCACTCTCACAAATCACCCATAAAGGCATTTTTTGATCTTGATGTATAGCCGCAAGTAACGCACCCACAAAAGAGCCATAAAGCCCCGAAAGGTGCAATGGCCGATTCTGAATCAAGTGCGCGCGCACCTTAGATAGGCAACGAGATTCGACCATATGAGACAAGAGGCGTTGTTTCATCATCAGATTGATTCCAAAACCTTTTGGATGGCTTCGGGGTAAATGCGATGCTCTTCTTTAAGCACCCGCACGGCTAGAGTTTCGAAGGTGTCTTTCGTAGCAACGGGGACCACCGCCTGAGCAATGATCGGTCCAGTGTCGATACCTTTATCCACATAGTGGACGGTGCAACCACTTTCGGACTCTCCCGCATCTAACACTCTTTGATGGGTGTTTAAGCCAGGGAATTTGGGCAACAACGAAGGATGAATATTCACAACCCTATTCGGATAAGTTTGCAAAAGCGGCTGCTTAATGATCTTCATAAAACCAGCCAAACAAACCAAGTCGACTCGATGGTCTTGCAAACAGGAGACGATAGCATCTTCATCTTGAAGGCAAAATGTTTCGATGTTTTTTTTGCACGCCTTATCCAAAGCAGGAGCATCGGCCTTGTTACTAATCACAACCTTCACTTCCGCCAAAAGACGACCCTCTTCACACGCTGCGATAATTGTATCCATATTCGAACCACGACCCGAAACCAATATGCCCAACCAATGCATCGATTACCTCTTAATTACGCGACCGAGCCGGTATGAAGCCTCACACTGCTCCTTCAAAATCTGTTGTGCTAAATCGGCCTGTTCTTTCGCAAGCACAATAACCATGCCCACACCACAATTGAAGGTCCGGCGCATTTCATCTTGGCTCAACTGACCTTTGTCTTGCAAGTACTCGAAAATAAGCAAGCTCGGCCAAGCCTCTTCGTCTAATTGAAAATGCAAGCCCTCGGGCAAAACACGCGGAATATTTTCGGTGAAACCACCGCCAGTGATGTGCACCAAACCTTTTACATCGACCTTCTTCATTAAGCTTAGTAAAGCCTTCACATAAATCCGTGTAGGCTCAAGAAGCACTTGCCCCACCGTTAAATCATCAAAAAGAACATCGTCACAAGATAGGCCTTCTTGTTCAAATATTATTTTGCGCACCAAAGAATAACCATTGCTATGAATACCCGACGAAGGCAAGCCCAATAAAGCATCACCATCTTGAATCGTTTCGCCCGTGATCATTTGGTCTTTATTAACGATTCCAACAGAAAAACCTGCCAAATCATAATCTTCGCCACGGTACATACCTGGCATTTCGGCCGTTTCTCCACCAATCAAAGCACACCTCGCCTGACGACAGCCCTCAGCAATCCCCTCCACCACCTGAGCCATCGCATCTGGATTCAATTGACCCACACCAACATAGTCCAAAAAGAACAACGGCTCCGCCCCTTGAACAATAATGTCATTCACGCACATCGCCACCAAATCGATACCCACCGTATCATGCTTGCCCGCCATCTGAGCCACGCGAATCTTGGTTCCAACCCCATCGGTTCCACTCACCAAAATAGGCTGTGTATATTGAGACACATCTAACTGAAACAAACCTCCAAAACCTCCCAAATCCCCTAACACTTCTGGACGATAGGTGCTCTTAACTGACTGTTTAATTTTACCAACAAATTGATTGCCAGCCTCAATATCAACACCGGCTTCTTTATAGGCATCTTGTGCTTCCATGTCAAAAACAATCCCTCTCTTTGGAAAACCCCATTATGTCATTAATATATTTGTAATCAATTATGGCGGTTGCGCAAGAGCCATTATAACAGTATCTAAATTGTTCCCAAGTCAAAAAAATCAGTGTATCGATTATTTAGAGGAAAAAAGCCTGTGCGTATTGCAATAGCTTTCGTTATTACTGTAATAGTTGCAAGCGTTCATTTATCCTAACAGTTAACACTATATAATGCCCGATACACGTCTACCTCTACAAAAAGGTTTTTAGCTATTTCCATGATTGCGGATGCAAAGAAATGGAAATTGATTATATAACCTCGGATTAAAAGTATTCTTGAGTGGAGTTTTTCATATAGGGCTAGTAGAGAGATACTAGCCTTTTTTAAAAGAGACAATTTTACGCTATGCCTAATGTTCTAAAACATTTACCTAAAGATATTTTTTGACAAAGGGTGGTTTTAATAGGTAAATGTATATCTTTCCAAAGGAAAGGTCGCGATGGCTCTTTGAGTCGGACTAGCCCTAAAAAACGGTTTATGCGACAAAAAGCACTTGAAACTGACTTTGAACCACCTCTTGAAGTGGCCGAGAAGAAGCGACAGACGAATTAATCTCATCAAAACCAGTACTAAAAAATGCTCGGCCATCAAAAAACTGTTGCTCCACAGAAATATACCCATTACGAATACGATTCATATCCATTCCCCACGCTTGAAGCAGTTGAATTTGCAACGCAAATATCGACGCTTCAAAGGAGGCCTTATCCAGGTTCTCTATCGTATAGGCCTCATGCCAAATTGGCTCCTGAGCACGCGCATGCGTCACAAAATAAATCTCCAAAAGCTCATGCAATAACTCACTCGCTAAAACGCCTTGCATACCGCTATCTTTAAGCAACCGAGGATCGATATGAATGCGATAAATGCCTTGCGCATCTTTCCAGTGCATCGCCCCCACTGTGGCACTGGGTATCAACTGAATCTTATTGGCATGAGTCATCACCCAATCCATAAAGACACCTTCATCAAGAACATAGTCATCAAAAAGAGGCCCCATCATATAAGTAATATTCGCTTGCTTGCTATTTCTGCGTTGCTGCATTGTGGTTAACAGTTGTCTCATATCCGCTATTGCACCCGCCCACTGCTGCCATGCAGTAACTTGACCACCTAGTAACTGTGCAACTGTTAAAACTGGCCTACTTTCATAAAGGCCTGGAACTCGATAATACTGAGGCCGATAGACAACTGGTGACGAACAACAATGGTCGACTTCAGCATCATCATGATGATGCCCGCCACGCCCCCCTTGGGCACGACCACGAAACCTAGACCTACAGCAATCGTCCTGAAATAGCGCCTGCGGGCGAACCCCTTCTTTAGTCATCAATTGCGCCACATTGCTTTTAGGGTTCTGAACAGCCTTTTTTTGAGATTTGTGTTTCGGCTCCTTATCGACATGAGATACCTTACCTTTAAACATATTTTTAAACTCTTGTTTAAAAAATTCTTTGGGTTTCGCCATTAGTTTCATTGCCAAAATCACAACAAATAGCGTATTCAAAGCATGCATTAGAGCCGCCCACCCTGGTCCTAACACTCCTGCAAAAATCAAAGTGAGTATCACAATATTCCAAACAAAGGCTATCAAGAAAATATTGGTTAGAATGATGCCATAGGTGCGCCGAAAAGTTTTTATAATATAACTAACCTGTGAAAAAAGCGGTTGCTCTTTTTTGTCGGCTCCCAAAAGAATATCTCCCTGCCCAACCGAACGTGCTCCATTGAACGAAATTCCCGCATGAGCCACTTGCATGGCCTGACGGTCGTTGCTACCATCGCCCATAAAGAAAACCACATTGGTTTTTAAAGCATGATCTTCGGGCCCTTGATGCTCTTTAAGATAAATTTGCTCAAGGTCATTAACCTCTTTCTTCGTGGCATACCTTTTGTCCATAAGATAGGTGCGAAATTCTTGATAGGTTAAAATCAGGGGATCCTTTCGTTTTTCCAAATCTTTTTGGAACTTTCCAAGCCATCCACCATGTTTAAGCAGTAACACAAACAAAGCTTTTTCCGAAGGGCTCACTTCGGCCAAAGCTAACTTGATATCTATTTTTTTAACAATTTTTCGAACTGCTTCTTTGCGGTCACCCGATGCCACCACTGCCAAAGTTTGTGAAGGAAAAGAATCTGTTCGGAACAATAAACGTGACACTCCATTTAAAAAAGTGTAATAAGGATTGCGCTTCGCTATGTTGCGGTAATCCTCCAAAAATTCTTTCACCTTGGGACGAATTCGATTAATAATCCGAAAAACGAGCAAAGGCTTCTCATGAGTAATATCGTACATCACAATCGGTGTAACAACCTGGTCCGAATCAGCATTAACAACTTCATCCACTTGTCTGCGCAAAGCTTGCTGTTGCTCTTCGGGAATTGTGGTCACCATTGTCAAAAGCGTTTCTAAGTTCCCCAAGTAAACCTCCTGATCATGAGCATGTCCATAATGAGGTTCCTTGATGATCGCTTTAAGACCTTTGCCACTCTCATAAATCTGACTTTTCACAGAATTCTTATGATTTTCCAACTTTAAACGGTCTGTGGCACCATGGTGAATTGCCAACTCAATCACCTCTTGAGCATACTGATTTTGTGCATAAGGGTACTCAGCCATCGCGGCCCATTTCAAAATACGCTCTTTCTCTTTTTCATCATCCATATCGGCACCTAATGACACCCAAGGCTTCTCACGATCAATTTCAACCCCATCGGTGATCGTATTGCTTTTATCGAACACCATCACACGCGGCACTAAAAACGAACGATCGTCATTGACGCTAATCTTATGCGTCGCCGCCAAGTTCTGGCGCGCAGCACTAAAGGCTAAAGGTTGCCCAATCAAAAAGGCACAAGGACATATGATTACAAAGACGGTCAGAGCCCCAATTAATGCTGTCGTTATGGAGCCAACAGTCAAATAACTCACCAAAAAACCAACGATAGCAAAAAAGAACACGGTGTAGATAAAATACTGCCCAACCTTATCAGAAAATCGTTCTATTCGCGACACACCTTTGCTGCTAAATCGTTTGAGAGAGCATTCAATATGACCAATTTCGCTTTGCTCGCCAACCTGCAAAATGCGCACATGAATAGGCGCTCCTGTCAAAAAAGTCCCTCCCTTGATTTGATCACTGGTCTTAACTAGCTTAAGCTGCTCTTCCCCATTAAGCTCCGACTCATCAACATAGGCCTGCTTTTGATTGATTACAGCTTCAATCAAACCATCCATGCGAGGCACCCACGTATTTTGAGCCACATAAGCCGTCACCTCGATCCCTTGATTTAACATATCCTGAACCTCTTCTTCGGTCAGGATCACTTTTTGCTGGAGTTTTGCTCCATTCAGCGCCACCACCACAATATTTCGGGGAATTTCTCGATTTTTCAACTGCCCCATGGCTTCCATTTGGTATTCGCGAGCTTGACGTTTCAAAATATAAGCAAATTGGACAGACGCTGCAATTAACACCACTAAGGCAAGGTTTAAATGAACAATCCCCAAAAGAGGTAAAAGTATAAATAAAAATAGCGAAAACCCCCGAACAAAGCTCATACCCAAGGCTCTCATGGGGTTCTTGCCTTGACGACCAAAATCTATGGCTTTAAAAACAGCCTTCCATCCATTGTTCATCTCAGGAAGAGCATAAACAATCACTCCAATCAGAGAAATTACCGTGAAGGTCCAAAAAAGAGGTGTCGCCGCAGCACCAACCATCACCAAGTGGCCTAATATCTCCATCAAACCAAACAGCACAATCGCAATAATCACAACCCCAGCACTATTTTGCATAAAATCATAGACTTTTTTGAGAGCACTCTTATTCCAATAAAGCTCTAAGGTAACTTCCATGTCATATATCACCTGTATCAGTAAAGGCAGACCAAGCATTAAAAACCAATAAGATCCTCCAGTAAAGACCACTGCCAGCACCAGAATAACTAAACCCAAAGCAAAACATTCACTGGGAATGGAATAAAATAATTTAAGGGTCTCAACTTTTTTGTACTCATGCTTATGATCATGTTTATGCTCGTGTTTAGGAACAGGTTTTTGTTCGGGCTTTGCGGGAGCATGCGCATGCTCCTTCGCCGACTGATTCATCAATGCCCATGGCACTCCATGCTGCACTTTATGCTGAAACTCAGCATACATATCCACCACATGTGAGCCTGGACTAAGCGCATACGACACCGACTGCCACACCAATAGCTGAACAAGAATGAGTGCCGTAAGACACTTAATTTTTTTAAATAGATATCGATTCATCGTTGCAATCCCCACAGAGGCCTTCAACATTACACTTTATGGCGACCGTCATTGGAACACATGACATATAACAGACCTAAATCACACAAAGCATCCAAATTACGATAGACACTTGGCAAGCCAACAGGATCAAATTTTTACTTAAAATGCTGGTAGACCCCTCCGACACTTAAAGCTTTCGACTGGCTCTTAAAAAGAGCCAGCAAGGCTTTGCGCCAAGGAGTCACTTTCTAATCCGATTGTTGCAATTGCTGAATCAAATACTCCAGCACCATTCCCTAAATAGAAAATATTTCTATTTACGATAATAAACCCACGATCCTTTGTCAAGTATATTCAATCATGTTAAAGTAGTCCCAGTGTTGAATACTAATGAGGGTTACTCATCATGTCGCTTTTGCGCTCTATACTTTGGATCGGTCTCTTGGTCAGTTCGGCTTGGGCTCAAGAAGGCTTTCGTCCCGCTCAGTCCGAAGATATCCAGGGGCGCTGGCAAATGGTTTTTCAAGGTATTCGTCCCGATATGCCCAAAGATTTGATCCTTTTTGCCCCTTATCAACTATTTGAGTTCACTAACGAAGGATATATGCGAAATTATGCCACCGATAAACCTTTAGACAATATGAGTGTGATGATTTTTGACAACATTCCCCTCAATACAACCTATGCCTTTCCTCAAGCAGGCATTCTCAATGTGGTGCGCAGCAAAAAAGATAGCACTCAGATTTCGATTTCTTATGTCACACAAAGTCGCCTAGGGACAGAGCCCAAATACCTCGAAAGACTTGAACAGGGTGATTTGGTCCTCACTTATTTCGATCCCAAGAAACAGCCCTATATGCAACACCACTTGAGAAAGTGGACCCAACTCCAAAAAGCCTAAACACCGATCGGTGCCACAAAGTCAATCCCTGTATGATCACGTTTTCCTTTCAAACGAACGCCATAACCAAACGTACTCTTGATCAGATTAGACGAGTGATCGTAGCCTCCATACATTGTTCTCAAGCGAAAAGGCTCAATCGGACTCACAGGAGAAGCATCCTCTTTAACCTGCAACTCAAAGGTTTTTTCTGGCGACGGTGGATACGGAGTAATATTGATCAATGGCCGATAAATCGCTCGAGATGAACATCCAACACTAACCACAAGCAAAGCTATACTTATACCACCAAAATACTTCATACCTTACACGTCCTACAAAAAGGTCTAGGCATTCAATAATAATGCGAAACTTTCGGTCCAAATTGTCTGCAAGTCTTGCACAGCACAGCTGATCCAGTCATTAATTGTTAGCTGTGCGCCACCAACCTGTCCTAGTTTTTGAACTGGAACACCGTGTTGTTCGCACAAGTTATGCAGAGTCGCTTCATCATTCGCACGACAAGACACAATAATCCGACTTTGACTTTCGCCAAACAGCAGTACATTGGGCTCAAAGGATTCGGCAAAAGAGATCGTCGCACCCAAGGCTTCGGGACCAGATATACATGATTCGACCAAGGCTACCGCCAAACCACCTTCGGCGCAATCATGCGCCGACTGCAACAAACCTTGCTCACTCGCAGAAATCACCGCTTCATAAAGATTATGTTCGACTTGCAGATTGATTTTAGGACAAGGCCCCACGGTTTCACCTAAAACAGTTTTGTAAAACTCACTCGCTCCGATTTCATTTTTGGTTTCACCCAAAAGCATAATCACATCGCCTTCGTTTTTGAACCACTGGGTATTCACACGTTGTTGCACCTGAGAAACATCATTCATCACACCAACAACACCAACAATCGGTGTCGGGAAAATCGCACCATCGGGGTTTTGATTATAAAGACTCACATTCCCCCCAATGATCGGAGTATCCAACTTTCGGCAAGCCTCAGCCAAACCTTCCACACAACGATGAAACACCCAAAATACTTCGGGGTGCATCGGATTTCCAAAATTCAAACAGTCGGTCGCCGCAATCGGACGTGCCCCCGAACAAACCACATTACGGGCCGCTTCGGCCACAGCTATTTTGCCACCTTCATAGGGATCAACATAACAGTAGCGACCTTGTCCATCGAGTTTCATCGCCACCAATTTATCGGTATCTTTAACCCGAATCACCGCCGCATCCGAGCCTGGCAAAGACACGGTATTCGTGCCTACCATATGATCATATTGCTCATAGACCCAAGCCTTGCTGGCAATATTAGGCACAGCCAACAATTGTTTAATCGATGCTTCATAATCTTGCTTTTGAGCCACTTTTGCCTCATCCACTTGAGGTAAATCTTTCAAATAAGCGGGCTCTTCCTCTTCGCGCACATACATAGGTGCTTTTTCCGCCAAGGCGTCCACTGGCATATCGGCCACCAATTCACCATGGTTAAACACTTTCATCCGATCTCCAGTTTGGACCTGCCCAATATCCTCAGCATACAAATCCCACCGCTCAAACACGGCTTGCACATCCTTCACTTTGGAAGGTTCCACAATCAATAACATTCGTTCTTGGGATTCCGAAAGCATAATCTCATATGGTGTCATGCCCGTTTCACGTTGAGGCACCTTGGCCACATCAATAGAAATACCACTGTTCCCGCGACTAGCCGTTTCACAGGTCGAACAGGTTAAGCCCGCCGCTCCCATATCTTGAATCCCCACCACAAGGCCTTTTTGAATCACTTCCAAACACGCCTCGAGTAAAAGTTTTTCCATAAAGGGATCCCCCACTTGCACTGCGGATTTTTTTTCTGAGGATTTTTCAGTCAAATCATCCGATGCAAAGGTTGCCCCATGAATACCATCACGTCCAGTTGGAGGCCCTACGTAAAGCACTCGATTGCCTTCACCCGAAGCCACACCACGGGCAATGTCTTCATGCTTCACCACACCCAAGCAAAACACATTAACCAAAGGATTGGTTTGGTAGGATTCGTCAAACATAATTTCGCCACCAACCGTTGGAATCCCAATGCAATTGCCATATCCAGCAATCCCTTCGACCACACCTTTCAATAAAAATTTCACTCGCTCATCGCTCAGGGAACCAAAACGCAAAGAGTCCATACAGGCAATCGGACGAGCACCCATCGTAAAAATATCGCGAATAATGCCCCCAACACCCGTGGCAGCCCCTTGATATGGCTCAATCGCAGATGGATGATTGTGCGATTCCACCTTAAACACCAAGCCCCAGCCATCACCAATATCAACCACTCCAGCATTTTCTTCGCCAGCTCCAATCAAAATACGCTCATGCTGTGTTGGGAACAGTTTTAAAAGCGGTTTCGAGTTTTTATAGCTGCAATGTTCCGACCACATCACCGAAAAAATACCAAGCTCTGTAATATTCGGTTCACGCCCCAAAAGTTTCAAAATCAACTCGTATTCCAATTTACTCAGTCCATGCCCTTCGATAATTTCTTTAGAAAGGGTAATTTTTTTCATGATGTTTTATCCCCTCAACAACGTCTTCAATCACACGGCAACACGTTGCAAGTGCACAACCATACTTTGAAAAATCTTAAATCCATCTTCGCCCAATAAATCTGCCTCACTGCAACGCTCGGGATGCGGCATCATACCAAGCACGTTGCCTTGTTCGTTGGTTAAGCCCGCAATATCGGCATACGCCCCATTGGGATTGTCTGCATACGCAAACAACCGCTTGGACTCGGCCAAAGACTCCTGACCTGGTACAGGATGATAATTGCCTTCATTATGCGCAATGGGAATACGAATGGTCTCACCCACCTGATATTGATTGGTGAAAGGTGTCTCATTATAATTGACCACCAAATCAACATATTTGCAAATAAACTTACGGGAGGTATTGTGTTTCATCGCACCTGGCAACAAACCGCTTTCCAACAATACCTGAAACCCATTGCAAATACCTAAGACCAAACCACCTTGGGCGACAAAGGTTTTGATCGACTCCATAATCGGCGAACAATGGGCAATTGCGCCACAACGCAAATAATCCCCATACGAAAACCCCCCAGGCAACACTACGGCATCAACATTTTGCAAATCCGTATCTTTATGCCACAAATAAACCGCTTCTTGCTTTAAAACATTTTGAATCACATGAAAACAATCACTATCGCAATTTGACCCAGGAAACACAACAATCCCAAAACGCACTTTTTTGCTCATCTTAATACTTTCTTTCATTCCATTTGTAGCACTTAAAAAGGTTATTGTACCCTAAATTAAGTCGTCTTTGGGAAGAGATTGCTTTGTTAAAAGCCGTGGACATATTGATCCCGCGGTCAAGCCGCGAGATGACAAAATATCGACCATAAACTAACGAAATCATAGACAATCATTCCGTTTGTAGAACTTGAAAAGGCTCTAAAATGACTGATGATAACTGATGCCATAAAAAAAGCCCCTAATATAATATCAGGGGCTTTTTCAAATAAGATTATTTTTGCTTTGCTTTAAGCCGCAAGAGAGGCTTGCACTTGCTCAACAATTAAATCAAATCCTTTAGGGTCATTGACAGCAACATCCGCCAACATCTTACGATTGAGGGCAATATTGGCTTGAGCAAGACCATGGATCAAACGGTTATAACTCAAACCCCGTTGATTGGCCGCAATTTTGATTCTCGTAACCCATAGGGAACGAAAGTCACCTTTTTTCTTACGACGATGCGCAAACGAATACGCCATCCCGCAACGAACCGCTTCGACAGCCGTACGAAACAAGCGACTACGGCCTCCGCGATAACCTTTCGCTTTTTTAAGCACACGTTTCCGACGGCGACGCGAAGCCACCGCATTGGTTGATCTGGGCATTGTTTTTCTCCTTGCTTGCAAAGGGTCTTATTTTAAAACCTGGTCGACACAGTCTAGAGGTAAGGACACATTGCCTTAATGGTTCTCGCTTCTTGAACCGAAGCCACCACAACTTTTTCACGTAATTTGCGCTTGGTTTTAGTTGTTTTTTTCGTCAAAATATGACTTTTGCCAGCTTTCCCACGCTTCACTAAACCAGATTTGCTTAACTTAAAACGCTTGGCTGCACCACGCTTTGTACGAATCTTAGGCATTATTTTTTTCCTTTCTTTTCTGGCACCAAAAAGATGATCAGCATACGCCCTTCCATCGCTGGAAGCCGCTCCGCAGAGCCAATTCCTTCAACCTCAATCACCACGCGATCCAATAACTGTCGTCCCACATCTTGATGACCTAACTCACGACCGCGAAACATGACCGTCACCTTAATGCGATCCCCATGCTCGAGAAAACGGATAATATTTTTTAATTTCACTTGAAAGTCATGCTCTTCGATCCGCGGGCGAAGACGCACTTCCTTGACCACAATCACACTCTGTTTTTTTTTGGCGTCTTTGATCATTTTTTCTTGCTTATATTTAAACTTACCGTAGTCAATAATACGGCAAACTGGGGGGTTTGCGTTGGGTGAAACCTCAACCAGCTCAAGACCCGATTCACTGGCTCTATCTAAGGCGTCCGACAATGTCATTACGCCCAACTGTGTCCCCTGATCATCAATCACTCGAACTTCTTCCGCACAGATCTGAGTTCCAATACACGCTTGTTTTGCCTTAGAGATCGCTGTATCCTCCTAATCTAAAAGTCATTCATCACCACAAAGCTTTCGAACGATGAGCTTCGCACACTTCTTCCACCATTTCGTCTAAAGCTAATGCTCCGCGATCGCCCTTGCCCCTTTGGCGAACAGCCACCGTATGATTGGCCACCTCTTGATCACCAACCACCCACATATAGGGCAAACGTTGCTTTCGTGCATCGCGAATTTTAAATCCAATTTTTTCGTTGCGCTCATCAACTTCGGCACGTAAACCTAATTCGCACAAGCACTTAACAATAGCATATGCATAATCGTGGTGCCTGTCAGCAATGGGTAAAATTTTGACCTGAACTGGAGCCAACCAAACAGGAAAAGCTCCCGCATAATGCTCAATCAAAATCCCCATAAAACGCTCCAAGCTACCCAGTATAGCACGATGCAACATCACGGGTCTATGTTTTTTCCCATCCGACCCGATATAAGCAATATCAAACCGCTCGGGAAGAGAAAAATCGCATTGAATTGTTGCACATTGCCAAACACGATTCAAAGCATCGCGCAATTTGATGTCGATTTTGGGTCCGTAAAAAGCCCCCTCACCCTCATTAATATCATAGGGAATTTGCAATTCCTCAAGAGCGTCCTCCAAAGACAAGGTCGCTTTATCCCAATTTTCATCCGAACCAATCGACTTATCAGGGCGCGTGCTCAGCTCCACTTCGAAATTATCAAAGCCAAAGGTTTGAAAGACGGTTTTGACAAAATCCATCACACCAACAATCTCATCTTTGAGTTGTTCGGGCAAACAAAAGATATGCGCATCGTCCTGAGTGAACGAACGAGCTCGCAACAAACCATGCAAAACACCCGATTTTTCGTAGCGACACACCGTGCCCAATTCAAACATACGCAAAGGCAAATCGCGGTAACTGCGTGTTTCGGTTTTAAAAAGCAACAAGTGCGCGGGACAATTCATCGGCCTAATGCCATACTCTTGACCATCAATCTCAAAAAGATACATCGGGTAGCCCATTTGATAATGCCCCGATATCTTCCAAATATTGGTATTCACAATACCTGGCCCCATCACCTGACAATAGCCGCGCTTGAGATGCTCTTCACGTTCAAAATCTTCGATGGCCATACGGACCACCATCCCATTGGGCTGATACAAAATCAAACCAGACCCCATATCTTCATTGATGGTGAACAACTTAAGCTCACGTCCCAATTTACGGTGATCGCGTTTTTTGGCTTCCTCAAGCATCTCCAAATGTTGATCTAACTCATCTTGGGTTTCGAAAGCCACCGCATAAATCCGTTGCAACATGGCATTGTTTTCATCGCCACGCCAATAGGCTCCCGCAATATTTGTGAGTTTAAACACGCCCAAATCTTTGGTGTGCTCCACATGAGGCCCTCGGCACAAATCAAAAAATTCACCCGTGCGATAGACGCTCACTTTGTCGGCATCAGTTTTAGCCACAATGCCTTCAATCAAATCAACTTTGTAATTTTCACCCATGTCTTTGAAGGTCTGAATGGCCGTAGGAACGTCTAGCTCATCACGCTGGAAGGTTTGATTGCGGGCAATGATTTTTTTCATTCGCTTTTCAATTTTTTGCAAATCTTTTTCAGTGAAAGGTTCGGGACGATCGAAATCATAATAAAACCCATGCTCAACCGGAGGACCAATACCTGTTTTGGTTTCGGGAAATAATTCTTTAACCGCAATAGCCAGCACATGCGCTAAACTATGACGCATCCGCTCTAAGTCGGTCATCTGCTCTTCTACCAACAATTCTTCAGACATAAACCATTTCTTTTTTAAATCTATTAAATATGTTTATTTTTATGGGCGATACTGGATTCGAACCAGTGACCTCTAACATGTCGGGATAGCACGCTAACCAACTGCGCTAATCGCCCACAACAAGACCTCACACTATACCTAAAAAAGGATGCCTTCGTCAATTAAAATTGTCCGAACTGCTCTCTAGAGATCTTCACATCAAAATTTTTGATCCATATCTCTTTAAAACAACAAGTTACACAATTTAACAATCTTTTAACTTATCCAAGCTCTCTAAGCACTACCTGATTCAAGGCTGATTTTTCGCATCTTCCATTCATCGGAAGGGGAAAAACCTTGACCCTCTCCTAGGAGTTGCTACAGTAGATAAAATGAAAACGTCACAACATTTACACTACTATTTATGTAAAGATGTGCGTTATGTGATGAATATTAGGAGTTGAAGTTTTATGCCAATCCTACAATATATAGTTAAGCGTGATGGTCGCAAAGTTAACTTTGACGCCACCCGCATCGCTCAAGCCCTTCACAAAGCCTTTTTGTCCGACAACATTTCAGACAAAACCATGGTGGCAACACTCACTCAGCTGGTGATTGACAACCTTGACAAGCACTGGGGAACCCAAGGGTTCACAGATGTCGAAACAACTCAAGACACAGTTGAGGAAGTTCTCAACCGTGAAGGACATCATAAAATTGCTAAAAAGTACATCCTCTACAGAGATCAACACAAACGTAAACGCCAAGAAAAAGTTTTGGCTAAAATCAAGAATCGCGAATTGCGGATCGTTTTACCCGACGGCAAACACACGCTTTACGATGTCGAAGAGATGCAGCATAAGCTCGAAATACTTGCGACCAACCTCGATCACGTATCGGTACCTGAAGCACTCACTTCGATTCACCAGCATATTTACGACAAAATTACTCTCAAAGACTTTCACGCAGTTGTGACCAATGCTGCACGCGAACGTATTGAGCATCATTATGACTACTCTTATTTTTCGGCTCACATTGTGCTTGATAAGCTTTATAGTCAAGTTCTCAAAACACCCTTCACCTCGAACAATCTTGAACAAGCCTATAAAGACAATTTTGCCGCTTACATTCAAAAAGGGATCGAATTTGATATGCTTTCGCCCGTGCTCGATCAATACAATCTCGACACCATTGCTCAGGCTTTGGTTGCCAAGCGCGATCGTCTTTTTATGTATTTGGGCCTCCAAATTCTCGAAGACCGTTACCTCTTGCGTGACCGTAGCAACAAACAAGCCATTTACGAACTTCCTCAATGGATGTGGATGCGTGTTGCCATGGGCTTAGCCCAAAAAGAACCTAACAGAGATAACCGAGCGATCGAGTTTTACCAGTTGCTCTCTCAAATGGACTTAATTTCATCAACCCCCACCCTGTTCAACAGTGGAACAACCCATAGCCAAATGAGCAGCTGCTACATTAATACTGTGGATGACTCGCTCAATGGTATTTTCAAAGTCTTTGGAGACAATGCCAATTTAAGTAAATGGGCTGGAGGAATTGGAACCGACTGGACCTCTGTGCGTTCCACTGGAGCTAAAATTCATGGTACCAATGGACTCTCTCAAGGAGTTATCCCCTTCATCAAAATCTTTAACGATGTGGCTCTTGCCGTTAACCAAGGAGGGAAACGCAAAGGTGCCATGGCCGCTTATATGGAAGTTTGGCATCGCGATATCGAACAATTTTACGAACTTCGCAAAAACACTGGAGATGAACGCCGTCGCGCTCACGATATCAACACCGCCTGCTGGATCCCCGATTTATTTATGAAGCGGGTCCAAGCAGATGGCAACTGGACATTATTTTCACCATCCGAAGTTCCTGACTTGCATGATCTTTACGGCACCGAATTCGACAAGCGTTACGAGTATTATGAATCGAAAAACTTATCTTCGGCACGCACCATGAAAGCCCGTGATCTGTGGCGCAAGCATCTCACTATGCTTTACGAAACAGGATACCCTTGGCTCACCTTTAAAGATCCAATCAATGTGCGCAACCCTCAAGACCATTGCGGTCGCGTGCATTCGTCTAACTTGTGCACCGAAATCACACTCAACACCTCCAATGAAGAAACAGCCGTGTGCAATTTGGCGAGCATTAACCTGGGGCACATGATCAACAATGGCCACCTGGATGAAGAAAAAATTGCACGCACAGTCGAAACAGGTATTTGTATGCTCGACAATGTGATCGATAACAATTTCTATCCAACCACCGAGGCAAAAAACTCTAATATGAAACATCGCCCCATTGGCTTGGGCATGATGGGTTATCAAGATGCACTTTATCAATGTGGAATTAACTTCGACTCCGAAGCTAACTTAGAATTCGCGGATCGTTCTATGGAAATGGTGTCGTACTATGCCATTCTAGGAAGCTCCAAGCTAGCCAAAGAACGTGGTACATACCAATCTTACAAAGGCAGCAAATGGGATCGTGGCATTTTCCCATTTGACACACTCGCCCTTCTCGAAAAAGAACGCCGCCAAGAATTGCCTATCAGCAAAAAGCAATCGCTCAACTGGGCTCCTGTAAAAGCTCATGTGAAAGAGTACGGCATGCGCAATTCCAACACCATGGCGATTGCGCCTACGGCGACTATCGCCAACATTGCGGGGGTTATGCCTTGCACCGAACCCTCCTACAAAAATATCTACATGAAAGAAAATCTTTCGGGTAATTTCATTGTAATTAACCGCAACATGATTGACGACTTGCAACATGCTGGCTTATGGAACCAAGCGATTTTGGATCAAATCAAGCTCAACGATGGGTCGGTGCAAAATATTTCCGACATTCCTTTGGCCATTCGTCAAAAGTACAAAGAGGGTTTTGAAATTGAGCCCCTCTGGACCATTAAGGCTGCGGCCTTACGAGCCAAATGGATTGATCAATCGGCTTCAACCAATGTGTTTATCAACACCACCAGCGGAAAAACACTCAGTGATGTTTACACAACCGCGTGGGAATTGGGTCTAAAAACAACGTATTACTTGCGCAACAAAGGCGCTTCGCAAATTGGAAAAACCGTTAGTAGCAAAAAACAAGCTAACGAAATATCCCAAAATCAAGAAGCTCCCGTAGCCGTCGAAACAGAAATCAAAGCATGCTTAAGCACAGATCTCGACTGCGAGGCATGCCAATAAATAACCTCCTGTGTAACTAAAGGAAAAGAAAACTATGGCAACTAAACTAGAACAATATATTCAAAGCGCCGAAAATACCCCTACCCGTAATGCCGAAATCATCAACAACCGCCGCATTATCAATGGGCAAAATGATGGCCTCATGCAAGTTTCGCCACTTAAACATCCTTGGGCCGATGAACTCTTTCGCACCATGCTTAAAAACACGTGGATGCCTCAAGAAGTTCCTATGGCCAAAGATGTCGAAATGTGGAATGATCCCAATGCTCTCACCGAAAATGAGCGCAATGTTTACAAACGAAGCTTGGCATTTGTTTCAAATCTTGATGGTTTGCAAACTAATAACTTGGTAAACAACATCGTACGCCATATCACCTCACCAGAGGTTACCCTGGCAATTATACGTCAATCGTTCGAAGAAGCTTTGCATGTTCATAGCTATGCCACCATGGTGGAAGCCTTAGGACTTGATCCCGAAGAAATTTATGGCATGTACCGCAAAGATCGTCAGCTATATAGCAAAAACAAAACAGTTCTGCAGGCCATGGGCAAAATTGATGACCCCAATTTTAAAACAGGCACATTTGAAAATGACCAACTTTTTCTCGAAGCCTGTGTGGGCAACATTATTCTTGAAGGCATCTACTTTTACAGCGCTTTTCTGATTTTTTATGTCTTGCGTCGTAACAACAAAATGCCTGGAAGTGCCGAAATGATTCAATTCATCAATAAAGACGAAGACATGCACTTGCGCGTCTTCACGCACATCACCAATACCCTTAAAGATGAGCAACCCGAGTTATGGACCGAAGAGTTCAAATCTCGCATTCATAAGAACTTCATCGATGCTGTCGAGATGGAGTACAACTGGGGAGCAACCTGCATTGGCGAAGGCATCCCAGGCCTAACCCCCGATGTTCTTAAAGAATACTTGCAGTTTGTCGGTAATCTACGTTTGGAAAGCATCGGGCTCGCTCCCGAATGGAACAGCGAAAATCCTTGTCCTTGGATCGACGAGCTCACGCAGAGCAATATGATCGAGGTTAACTTCTTCGAAGGAACAGTTAAGGAATACTCGATCGGCACCCTAGAGTGGTAAAAGGTAAACTTAAACATTTTACACACGTTCACACAAAAGCCCTTTTCTAATAAAAAAAGAAAGTGCCAAGAGCCTTGATTTAATCTAGACCGAATGTGTAGCTTCGAACTTGACCATAAAATCTACTAAGACTTGCACCCCAGCCAAAGGCATCGCATTGTAAATGCTCGCACGCATCCCCCCTACCAAACGGTGGCCTTTAAGATTGACCAAGCCTGCAGCGGTGGCTTCACTAATAAACTGAGCATCAAGCTCATCAGATCCAATCACAAAAGGCAAGTTCATCAACGAGCGATCTTTCTCAGCCACGAGCGAAGCAAAAAGCTTAGATCCATCAATGGCCTCATACAAAAACTTAGCTTTCACTTCATTGTGCTCTTTCATAGCCACAACCCCACCTCGCTCTTTAAGCCATTCAAACACCAAGCCCGCCATATACACCCCATAGCAAGGAGGCGTATTCAACATCGAATCAGCTTCGATGTGTTTATGGTAATTCAAAAGAGACGGTGTCATCTTTAAGGCTTGACCAGCTAGATCTTTACGAATAATCACCACGGTCACTCCAGAAGGGCCAATATTCTTTTGAGCCCCTGCATAAACCAAATCAGCCTGAGACACATCAATGGTGTCTGACAAAATATTCGACGACATATCAACCACTAAAGGAATATTTCCCGTATCGGGCCATTGATGATAGGTCGTTCCATAAATGGTATTATTGCTCGTAATATGCACATAATCCAAATCTTGAGGAAGGTTGGCCCAATCCGTTTCGGGAATATAGCTAAAATTCTTGTCCGAAGAATCCCCCAAGTCCACAACCTCCCCATACATCTTAGCTTCAGCAATGGCCTTTTTCGACCACGCTCCCGTGTTGGTGTAACCCGCACGTTTATGCGTTCCCATCAGGTTTAGTGGCACCATAGCAAACTGCAACGTGGCTCCACCCTGCAAAAATAACACCTCATGTGTGCCTGGTAAATTCAAGAGCTCACGTAAACCCTGGCGTGCATTCTCAAAAATAGTCACATAGTCTTTCGAACGATGCGACATTTCCATCACCGACATTCCCGATGATCCATATTCGAGCAATTCTTGTGCAGCTTTCTGCAAGACAGTTTCTGGTAATATGGCTGGACCAGCCGAAAAGTTATAGACACGAGACATGACCTAACACTCCTTTTTTTAGAGATCTTTTAACACAATGCAAAGGGGTATTCTAGCATAATTTTTAGTTGACGTTTAGATCACTGTCGTTTAGCATAAATAGAGTAGTGTGTACCATAGTAATAGGTTCAAGTTCATGACAATATTAAACGATAAAAATATTCAACAAGCCTTAGATGATTTTTCAGGCTGGAACTACGCCTCTCAGGCCTTGCACAAAACATTCCAGTTTAGCAATTTCTACGAAACCATGGCCTTCGTCAACACGGTCGCTGGAATCGCTCATCAGCAAAACCATCATCCCGATATCGCCTTGTCCTACAAAACATGTACCCTTCGCTATAGCACCCATAGTGCCCAAGGTATCACACAACTTGATTTGGAAGCCCTTAAAGCTGTTGAACGCATGGTGTGAAAGGAAACACTGCTCGCTTATGCTAATCATCGATCGTTATATTCTCAAAAAAGGCTTGCCTTCTTTTTTGTATTGTTTAGCAGCCTTTTTACTTCTCATCATTGTAATCGATTTGTTTGAAAGTCTCGATATGATTTTAAGAAACAAAATCAACTTTCCAATTATTATCCAATACTACCTTTGCCTTCTTCCCTCGTTCATTTTAAAATCAAGTCCCTTAGCCGTACTCCTGGGATGCATTTTTACCTTCAACAACTTAGAACGTTTCAACGAAATCACAGCCCTTAAAGCCATTGGCGTTCACCTGTATCGCGTGATTCTTCCTGTTTTGTTTTTTGGCCTCATCATCTCTTGCACCAACATCCTCCTGAATGAATTCATCATTCCTCAAAGCTCTTTTTTGGGGACCATACTTAAAAAAAAACACTTTCACACCAACAAAGAACAAAGTTATATCAAAAAAAATGTGACTCTTAAAACTAATCGTAATGCCTACTTCATCCAAGAGTATGATGTGGAACACAAAGAAATGTTTCACGTGATCATTTTGCAGTACGACACAAATGACAAAATCACACGCCGAATCAATGCCGAAAAAGCTACATGGACCAGCGTCGGTTGGATTTTTTACAACGGCACCATCTATAACTACAACCAAAGAAATATCAACAAATCAGTGGTCGACAATTTTGCCGAAAAGTTTTTGCAAATCCCCGAAAAACCCGAAATTTTCGAAAAAAACTTCGACATCGAAATAATGAGTATCCGCGAACTGCGGTCCTATATCAACACACTTAAAGCTAATGGCTACGAGACCTCTAAGCAAGAGGTTCTCCTTCATTCTCGCATCGCATACCCTTTTGCCAGTTTGGTGCTTCTGTTTGTCGGCATTCCTTTTATTTTGAGTGGTCAATCTTCGATCATGCACGGCGTTATTTCGAGCTTGGTGGTTGCCTTTATTTATCAAGGCACATTCTTTATTGGACTTTCGATGGGAAATGGCGGATACTTACCGCCGTTGCTCGCCGCATGGCTGATCAACCTTCTTTTTATAGGCATTGGCCTGGTGATGATGCCCTCCATCAAGACATAGATATATCAAAGACGGAACGAAACCAAAGACCCTTGGGGCGTATCTTCAAGCTCAATATCGTCGTAAAGAGCCAATAAACGCTCCCGCAAAACATCCGCCGATCCCCAGTCTTTCTCCGTCCGTGCTTGCTTGCGCTCGAGCAATAACTGCTGTATCTCACGCTCAACATCATCGGATGTAGGAGATGTTTCGGACACCACACGGTAAGGATTTAGAAACAGGTGCATAACCCTGGCAATCTCTTCAAACAAATTAAGCCAGCCCTTAAGTTCCTGGCGTTGATCCTCTGTTTGCACCCCCTCTTTCATATACACATTGGCTTCGTGGACAATCTCGAACAAACAACCAATCGCCAAGGCAGTGTTAATATCGTCGTCCATACCTGCCAACCACTTATCTTTGATTACCTGCATCTCATCGGTCCAGACCGACGCGGTTTCTCCAGTAATGGCTAAACCTGCATTTTTGAGCATCATATAGCCCCGATAACACTGCTCCTTCGCTTCTGCCAAGCGTTCATCGCTAAAATCCATCGGAGAGCGGTAATGCGAGGTTAGCAAAAACATCCGCACCACCTCAGGCGCATATTGCTCGTAAATGTCTTTAAGGGTAAAAAAATTCCCCAAAGACTTCGACATCTTTTCTTGATTGATGGTCAAAAACCCATTATGCATCCAGTAGCGTGCAAAACATTCACCCGTGCAGGCTTCCGATTGAGCAATTTCATTTTCATGATGCGGAAAAATCAAATCAACCCCACCTCCATGAATATCAAAAGTTCCGTCCAAGTGCTTCCGCGACATAGCAGAACATTCGATATGCCATCCTGGACGCCCCAAACCCCAAGGACTTTTCCAGGCAGGTTCACCAGGCTTATGGGCTTTCCATAAAACAAAATCCAGGGGATTTTTTTTGCGCACATCCACATCCACCCGCTGCCCCACTTGCAAGTCGTCGAGCTGTTTTCCCGATAATTTTCCATAGGACTCAAAGGTGTTCACAGCAAAAAAGATCTCTCCATCGACGTCATAAGCATGCCCACGCTCGATCAAAGACACAATCATCGCAATCATGTCCTCGATGTGTTCCGTAGCCTTAGGATATTCATCGGCACGCAAAACACCCAAGGCATCCATCACATCAAAATAACGTTCAATAAAATGTTCACTCACATCCTTAACCGCTTGAGCCATATCCTCGGCACCTTGCTCTTGAGCACGGGCAATGATTTTGTCGTCAATATCAGTGAAATTTTGCACATAGCGCACGCAATAACCTTTGTATTGCAAATAGCGCCGCAACACGTCGAAGCTAACATAGGCCCGCGCATGTCCCAAATGGCATTCATCGTACACCGTCACGCCACAGACATACATCGAAACCTTTCCTTCACGCAAAGATTCAAAGTCCTGCTTGGCTCGCTTTAAGGTATTATAAAGACGCATGTCCCGCACTTCCTTCGTTGAAAGTCCCCATATGACGATACTTTTGATAGCGACGCTCCATCAAAGTTTCGATCGACATACTTTCACAGATGTGCATGTATTTAAAAATAGCACTCTTAATATTATCGGCTGCTTTTTCGAAATGACGATGAGCCCCGCCCAAAGGTTCTTTGATCACTTCGTCGACAATGTTCATATTGAGCAAGTCTTTTGGCATAATTTTAAGAACCGTAGCCGCATCCGCAGCCTTATCCTTATCTTTCCACAGAATAGCCGAACAACCCTCAGGAGAAATCACGGAATAATACGCATTTTCCATAATGGCAACCACATCGGTCAAGCCAACACCTAATGCACCTCCACTTCCACCCTCGCCAATAATAATCGAAAGGGTAGGCACTTTAAGATTGGTCATGTTCATAATGTTGCTCGCAATCGCCTCCGACTGGCCACGCTCTTCCGCCGCTATCCCCGGGAAAGCTCCAGGTGTATCCACCAAAATCACAATCGGAACCCCCATCTTTTCGGCCAAGTGCATCACTCTCCAGGCTTTGCGATACCCCTCAGGATGTGCACAACCAAAATGACATTCCATTTTTTCTTTAATATCACGGCCTTTTTGATGCCCAATCATCGCAAAAGTCCGTCCATCAATTCGTCCAAAGCCACACACGAGCGCTGGATCGTCAGCAAAACGATGATCCCCACGTATTTCCACAAAATCATCCATAAGATAGTCAATATAGTCCCGCGTATATGGCCTTTTCGGATGGCGCGATATTTGCACCCTCTGCCAAGGTCCCAAACGAGAATAGATATCTTTAGTGATTTTATCAAGCTTCAAATACAGCATCGATAGCTCTTCTTCGCAATCAATGCTTTCATTTTTGGCAAAAGATTCCAGTTCTTTGATTCGTTTTTCAAGTTCTAAAATAGGCGCTTCAAAATTTAAACGTTCTTCATGAGCCATAACAGGATTCCTTTATTGTTATCACTCGACAATCACAACTGGATCACCGACACGCAGAATCGAATACAATTGTTCGACTTCTTTGTTGTTCATGCGAATACATCCGTTTGAAGTTTGTTCCAAAATATGCTTTTTTTCAACCGTTCCATGAATCCCTATATCGCGATCAATACCTAACCACCGCGTTCCCAAAACATTACGGGGGTCATCTGGGGGAATAGCCCGACCAGCATTAAACCAAACAGGATCTTTCAGTTTATTTTGCACCGCAAATTTTCCAACAAGTGTGCTACCGTCTTTGCCAATCGCAATATTGTAACGACGCAATACTTCGTTGTTAAATGTAAGCAACATGCTTTTTTGTGACTTATCGATGGTCACACCAATCTTAACTTTGGGATTAAACACTTTTAAACGATCACCAGGATGAATCACACTGTCAATTTTAAGACCATTGGCTTGCAATAAAAAATCGACCGTGGTGTTAAAGCGATGCGCAATGGTTGACAAAGAATCCCCTCTCTGAACTTGATAAAGGCTCGTTCCTTCCGTTATTTTTTTCGAAAATAATAAGCTTATATTCAAATCTTCCAAACGCTTTTGCACCTCGGCTATTTTATCGAAGAAAAAGAAATCGCGAACCAAGCGACGGTAGGACAGCTTAGCAGAACTCAAATTGCCTCCTTTATCGGCATACTGTGCCTTATCGTACAAAGCCTGAGCCATCGCTTCGCTATCGGGAAATCCTTGTTCGAGCTTTTCAAAATAAATATTGGCAAACTTGGTTTGGCTTTTATTAAGATACAAAACCACTAAGGACTGCAAAGCCTGGGCCGTTTGCTCATCTTCGGGATAAGTATTCACAATATCTTTCCAAGTATGCAAAGCTTCTTTCCACTCTCCCGCCTGCTGATAGGTCAGAGCGACTTCGTGAAGCTTTTTGATTTTCTTCTGAGTGCGTTCCTCTAAGGTCACTACGTCCACCTTGCGCACCGAAGGCTCTTTCTTAGGATCTTTCTTGCTCCACGACAAAAAAGTAATAATTAGCGATGCAGCAATAATAACAAGCAGTAAATTACGCAACAACCTCAGCCCTCCTTGGCTTTTGAACCATTCTCACAGATGCGTTCATTATAGTCGAAAACACATTTTAGCTCAAGGAAAGATATTGCATTTAAGATCGGGGTTACACATAAGGATTTCCAGCAAAACTGCGCCCCTGGGCCTCACCAGGGATGGCGAGCGCCACAAACCCACTCCGACCATTCCCGCGACGGAATCGCCCAATCGCGCGGTTATTTCTCACCCGAACCTCAAACATATTACCCAAGGTCGAACGGATATGGTCGGACCATAAATAGCCCCGCACAATCAAATGGCTAGCATCGGCATCGACAACATGACCATTTGTATTGAACTCCGCATCACTCTGCACCAACAATTGACGTTTCACACGCAGATTATCAATGGTCACATTAGAACCAGAAATATTACCCGTGATCGTTCCCGTAACCGTTAAGTCCCCCTCAATCAGAACATTAGACCTCATCAAAATCACAGGGCTATTGTTATTACCTCCTTGAGCACTCACAATCAATAAACGTTCTCCTCCAGGCGTACGCACTTCAAAATCACCTTTGATAAACATTTTCCCTTCGCTGATCACGGTATGATCAGTCGAATTATGAACCACAAAATCGTAGTCAGTCGGCGATCCAGTGTAACCCGGTTGCAACACAATTTCGGCCCGTGAACGCATCACGGAATAGTTAGTTGCGCGATCCAAAAAAATACCATTGCGCGCATCTTGGTAAAAAATCCCACCACCATTGTTAAACAAGATCTTATCCGATTCATAATAAGCAAAGTCGACCAAGGGTAAGGCCGCCAAATCATCCGAACGATAGGGCTCTAAAAATTCTCCCAAAATACGAAAGCCTCGGTAAACATCGCCTCGCTTAAGATCGTCAATGCCCGTCACGCCTTTTTCAATTTCACCACCAGCTTCAACAGGACCACGCAACACACCCAAATACTCCATCTCGTTGGTACGAATGCTTTCGAAATCACCATAGGGAGCAGGATAATAAGTTGTCAGTTGAATCTCTTCGGTCTTGGCCCAGACCAAACCACTGACCAACAAGCAAGCCACCATAGATACTAGAAACTTCATGGCATCTCCTTATCTATCACAAATAACAGTACCAATGTTCATATTATAGTACAAAACATCTAAGATGACCTCTATATAAATCGATTTATTTCTTAAGTCCTTTGGGCTCCATACAAACATGTCAGGGTATGGTGTTCCCAGCTGCAAGGGAATGACAAGAAAAAAGAGGCCAATAACCTACGCCGCCATTGCGGTGGCCATCCAGGTACGTGTAAAGTCATTAGTACGTTGAACCTGTCCTGTTTCGGTTTTAGCAGCCGACGCAAGATTCCCCAAGGCGGTCACATTGCTTCTCATTTGATCAGGGCGTATAAGTTCATGTTCCCAGTCAGCCGAGAACTCACGTATCATATCTTCGAACAGATCTAAATCGACAAACTCTTCATAGGCTTCTTGCAAGTTAATCAACTCTTGAGCCGGCATCATTTGAATCGCAATCGCTTCGACCGATGCTTCGAATTCGACTTTCAAGCTAAAAGCGGCGGAATCGGTTTGCCATGGACGCATCGCCGTAGACATATCCTGCCAAACACCCATAAGAGTAAGCTTTTGCACCAAGAGTGTTTCTACCATTTCGTGCAACATAGCTTTTTTAACCATCGCTTGCACCGCTTGAACATTCGCTACATCTCCAGTCAAAGTGCTATTGATATAAATAACCAAGGTATCGTCTTCTCGCTTGTACGATGCCGAGTTGCCCATATTCGTATCGTAACGGATTTGAATGCCCTTAGGAAACCTTTTTACCATTGAGTCAGGCGTTAAGGCCTCCAAGACAAATTCCTTCCTCTTAGTATCTACGCTAACCCCCAAAGCATTCCTCATTGTCTGACGAAGATCTCCAGGAATAACGTCTTCACGCATCCGTGGTCGTAAATCTTGCCTCCTCCAGGTATCAGCACGCATTACAGCCTCAACCACTGATTTTATCGCACCTTGCACGTGAGTTGGTGTTTCACGAGTAAAGTTAACAGAAGGAGCGCCATTTGTAGCAAACGTCACCGTGGCCATATTTTGAGCTGCTGTTGCCTTCGGCTGTCCCACACGCTCACGCACAGATTTGGCATCCAAGCCAACTTCACGCTTAAGCGCCAAAGGATCTGTAAATATATCATCTTCCTCATTCATCTCTGGTTCCTCTTCATAATAAGAAGCGGCCACGCTCCGAGTATCTTCGGAATCCTCCTCTTCCCTGCTGCCAAAGTCCAGGCTCTCGTTGAGTGATTTTTCGCTCAAGCTCTGTTGCCTCTGCACGTTAGCGGCCCTCGGGGTCATGACATTGTAAGAATCATCAGACAAGTATCTGTCGATATTTTTCTCTTTCATTTTATTTGCCAAGACAGACTGACACATCTCTGTACTAGACCCAAGATCCTTCACATCTAACTCCAGAGACAGACGTCCATTTTCTCCAACAACCCTGCCCAGTCCAAGGAAAACTATGAATGCATTTAATTCTTGCGGATGCTGAAATTCCTTACGATGAATATATAGCATCAAATCATTCAGCACCTGGTGCAACTTCAAAGAAGAAGTCTTCCTCACTTGATTTTGGAAACTATTCTTATTCAGATCATCGGTATTCACGTGAATACCAGCCACACTCCATTGCGTAAGCAAGGTTTGAAATTCTGTTTGTTGCACAATTGCACGAGGATCCCAAGCCCTGTACAAAATCACATCACGCATCGCTTGTTCCAAAGTTCCTCCAGAGCTACTAGAGGTTAAAACAACATTTTCTTCCTCAAGAATCTCTTGTAAGGTCTCTACAGAGATATTCTCTCCGTCGTTAGCTAAAACCTCAATCATCTCGTTCAAAAATTGATCTCGAGCATCTGAAAAGTGATTCTTTTCCAAATACTCAACAATCGCTTTCGTGCTATAGGACTTACTCTGCATAAGTTCATTATAGTTCTCAAGAAGCAAAAAACCCTTTTTGTTAGAAGGATTAAGGTGTTCCAAGGCCTGGTAAACTACCCTGTCATAGAAATCTCTTTCGCTTGCCATATACCCTAATTCTTCCTTACGTTTTTGCATGCGCATAGCTTGCCGAACCACCACATCCTGCTCACCAAAAACCCTTGCATTCTTCATAAAATCTTCAACCTCATGCCATTGCAAGTTTTGGTAGTCAGAATTTTCCACATCCGCTCCTTCTAGCATCACCATACGAGCCTGCACCTTCACCCGTCCTTCACCATCTTCGACACGAGTATCTTTCAAATCCCCTTCAAACACAACGAAGAAAGGAGCATCAGTCCGTGACATTGTGCTATCCCTGCCAAGAAATGACCACATTTTTTCATTCATCCTAGCCTTAGACTCTACATTACCATCTTCTTTTTGAACTCTAGGCAAAGCTATTTCTCCGCTATAACCTTCTGGATGTGGCGCCACCGCCACTTCCCAAACTCCATCAGAAGCCCGATGTCTCATCACCACCAAGTCAACCATCTCCTCTTGATCAATCAACTGATTTACTTGTGCCTGCAAGACTTTCCACAAAGTACCGTTCTGCTGATTTGTTTTGACAAAACTCTCCCCCAAAACAGAAATTTCATTCTCAATTGTCTCTGGCATAACCACCTTCATTTTATTAGCTAAATCCCTATACAAAAGCCAAGCATGATATCGTTGCTGCTTATCCAGACTGTGTTGAATAATAGAAGCTTCAAGAAACTTTAAATTTTTACGCGCCAAAACGTCTGTACGGCCTTGGGCCGCCCAGACATTCACCACCTGAGAATTGATGTTTTTAAGAACATCCTCGAACACATAGTAATCCAAGCGACTATACATCAGACCTAAGTTCTTCATAAAATCAACACTATCCGTTCTATTCTCAACCGCCCGGTCCAGACTATTCTCATTAAAAACCTCCCATTCCGATCGCGTGGTCGCATTAAGCAACCCTTCACGCACAGAAGAATCTGGTCGAGTCCAGTTAATCATCCTACTCGTAAACTCGTTAAAAGAAGGACTTTGACCCAAGGACTTCAACTGATTTTTCATGACAAAATTCAATTGGCTTTTAACCGGGCCTTTCAAAAGAGGCTCCACCACACGCAAACGAGCGATATTTTCATACGTTTGTTCCGTAAAAAACATCTTTTGCAATACCTTCAAATGCTGACGAAGATTTTGGTCTCTCCGGTCGAGCAAAGTTTTAAGATCTTGATCACCTTCCAAACTGGTCAATAGCTTCATAATCACCAAAGCTTGAGAAGAATTCGTCTGAGACAATCGTGCTTGTTCCGTTTTTAAGGCCTCAATCAAATTCGCTAAGTTATTCTTGCCATTAGGGTGCACCCCCCGTGCCTTTAAACTATTAGGAAAAGCTATACCTTTGCGCTCAAAATGAGCTTTCACTTGTTCGTAATACAAGTTATACACTTCTTGGTTAATCTCCTTAATCACAACTCTTGGAGATTTATCTTCCCAACTAGCAACTTTAACCTCCATAGCTTTAAGAACCGCTTTAGCATCAGGACGAGCTGTCACATCTCTTACCTGACCTTGTCGCATTTGATCATTGATTTGTTCCCGAACAGAAGTAAAGATCGGACCGTTCCTAAAACTGTAAAGTGGCAGGATAGCGCCAGCATCCAATTGAGGTAACTCCTCTAATTCCCTGAGAAACTCATAAATTTGAGAAGTGCCCACAGCATCAATAATCGCTTTGGCTTCAAAAGAAAATCCTTCTTGCCCAACAGCCTTGGGATCAAACTGTGTGCCTGCAGTCTTCGTCAAAACAGACTTCATCGTATCGAGATAAGTCTTCATCTCTTGAACCACTGCAGCTCTCGCAGCAGTGTCTTGGACATAATCAGGATGATTTGAAGTCAAACGATTGACATAGCTTTGCAAGGTATTCTTATGCGCATCGGGATAGGTATAGCCTTTATTTGACAAATCAGTTAAAAACTCTTGCACATCTTGGTGCTCTTCCACCCACGCTTGCTCTTGATCTGCGTTTCCTTTTTCAAGATCTTTCAAATCTCTACTCTTCAGGCTATAGCGATGATTTTTAAATTCGCGAAATCCATAGAAAATCAATATGATCACCGCCGCACCAATCAAAATCATAGACAGAGCCAACGTACCAATACTGGGAATCAAGCTCAAAGAAAAGAATCCCACAACAGCTATAAAAGCCAACACCTCCATCCAGATTGGCAACAATTGGCGAGGCTCCAAATTGATCGTTTTGATCACAGGTTGACCCGAAACAGGATCTATTTCTTGATACTCGATTTTCGTCGGGAACGCTCTTTTTCGCATCCTGTTCAAAATGCTCACCAACTCATAGAGCAAAAAGATACCCACACTTACGGCAAAGAGAGGCATTGTAATTGCAAAAACCGCAGATCCTCCCAGCGCAACACCAATCGCTGCAGCAAGAATCGCCAATAACATTAAACCCATCATCAAACGATGAAACCAATCCACAGCACGACGATTTTTCAAATAGATATTGGCTTCTGTAATCGTTTGCTCGCGAGTCATTTTCTGACCTTCAGGCAAAATTTTAGGATCGTATTTACGTTCATTGACGTGATTATTCAAATAAAAACGCACCGTCGCCAAGCCCACCATAACAAGAATACCCACACCAGCCAAAATCACAGCCAAACGAGAAATTTCTTCTCCTGCCAAAAAAAGCCATAAAACAGCATTGGGTAAAGTTGTCGTAAAAAAAGTCGCAATCACAGCTCCAGTTCCTCCACCCGCGGTTCCCACTGCAGTAACGGTAGGCAACGCAAACCCTGCTGTCGCAATATTGGCAATAAATGTCCCAATCGCTTCAAAAGTCCCTCCCAACTCAACCGCCAAAACAGCTATCGCTATGGCAAGAATCGTTAATAAAATGATCGCCGCTATGATGTATCCCCCAGCTCTTGAAGTGCGTAGCTTCGTACCTTCTTCGGTCATCACCAAAATACGATTATCCGCCTGACCGTTATAGCCTTCAATCTTGTCTCCAGGAACCTGTTTGGCTTCGAATTTATAACCATTTGCTTGCCGTTTGGTACCAAACAAACCTCTAGCATCACTACTATCAACAATTTGACGCTTAAAGCGACCCACCTTAACACGCACATAACTCTCTTCACCATTGGGCGTTTTTGCTAAACGGTAAATATACTCAGGGCCTTTCGCTTCTCCAATTCCTGGAATGATAGGAGCAACATTTAATCCCGATTGCTTACCACTCTGGCTCTTAAGATGTATCACGGTCAAATCTTGATTTGACTCAGATGTAGATGTCTTTTTATACAAAAAGTCCGAACGACCAAAAATGGTTTTGCCCAAGTGATACAACAGCACAATCACCAAAAGCGCCACCCCAGCCACCAACAAAAAACCTCCCAAATTGGCCGCCATCATAAATCCACTCAAGCCAAAAAAAAGTCCTGCACCCAGTCCAATCAACAAGACAAGCGTAATCACTTGTCCCAAAAAAGTGGAAGAAATATTGTGAAAAAGTGTGGGAAAAAATCCACGATTACGAAAAGCTTCCCGTTGATAATCCTTAGTGCCAAAGCGATACACTGCCATCGTCCATAAGAGCAACAGAAACGGTATCCCCAACACAATCAAAGCATTCGTCCCAGTGGCTATACCAAAAAAAACAACCAAACCCACAATGGTCGCAAAGGCAAGAACACCTGCAATAATCCGAATGGCTTTCATCGTACGACTTTCTTTAAGCACATTTACCCGTACTTCTTGACGCGGAACAAACGCACGGTGCACCAATTGTGTCACAAAAATCATAGACACAACAACCGCCGTTGTTACGGCCAAAACAATTACCGGAACGGCCATTCCAATCATCAAACCAACAATTGCCAGAATCAGAGTTGCCAAAGCTAAGCCTCCACCCACAAGTCCATAAGCCCATGCCGTTTTATTAGTCACCCTCTGACGGTCACGCACAACAGTAGTTGTCAATAAAGCCACCACTCCAATCGTAATCAAGGCAAGTCCAATTCCTGAAAGGCTCGAAACAAAAAGCAGCCCAACACCTCCAGCAATAAGTCCAACAGCCAAAACCCCAATCACACCTCGTATAATTGTGTTAGGTCGCCCCGTTACTTGCAAGGATAATTCTTGTTGATTCGCAACGCCTGTCCCATCAATCCTCAAATCGTCAGCCACTTGCACAAAGGCCTCTTGCACGTTTCTAAGCGAAACACCTCGGGGTAATAATAAATCAGCCTGCTTTTTTCGTAGTACAGAGGCTTTGAACTCAACATTACCATCAGCCTGCGCCTTTAACACTTTTAGCCCTTCCAAATGAGTCAAAAAGGTCTCAATATCAACCGCATTAATATCGAATTTATTTTGCAATTGGACTTTCAATCTATCGCGATTCATCACAACCCGCACATCGTCCGTTTGTTGAGGGACTTCTAAGAGTAACCCTTTACGAACAGAAGGCACAAGCGGCTTAATACCTATCTCATCTTGTTGCAACGACTGCCTTCGAGGTAACAAAGCCTCTAGGAGATCATCTGGAATCCGAGTATTACCTGTAATATCCTTTAGACCCTGAATATTTTTTACCTGATCTTCTTTGCCCTGACGTAGCGCCGCAATTGTCTCCAATTGATAGCTAATCCATTTCTCTATCTTTTCCACGGAAGCCTTCTCCATCTCTGATTTCAATGAAAACAAACGGGTCTTAATCTTATTCACGATCCTCTCTTCTCTCTCCAATTCCTGAAAAGATGCCATTACTCTCAAATTCCTGTCGAAACTAATAACATCATCAAAAAGACTTTGGACCCTTTCATTTGAGCTATGCAAGTTTTCAAGAAAATCCCCATCCAAAAACTGAAGACTCTCAGAGAAGGCATTGCTCTGAGAGTCTAAATGGTCCACTTGATGAGACATAAGATTGCTGGACTCCACAAGAAAACCAGAATCTTGCTCCCTCTTTTGTAAGTGTCGTTCTAAATTGAAATCGATATCTCTAGCTCGCTGAAACAAGGATTTACGCGCTTGAGAAATATCAAACAGCAAGGACAGATTATTTTTTTTGCTTGCTAAAACGCTTATTTCGGCAAAGGTGCTTGGCTTATCTGCAAGATTCAATTGTTTTTGATAGGTCTCCATCGTATCAACGTAATCCTTTATCAAGGTTTGTCGACGGGCTTCTCCTGCCTCAACAGTACGCTCAAAATTATTTTGCGCTCTTAGCAGCTCTTTAGAACTCACATCAGATTCAAAAGAAGAGTCCAAATATGACGATTGCGACGTAGACAGCTCTTGCTCTAAATCATTGATAACCTCCACAAGTGTATCCTCGTGCTTATCCCCTCCACGAAATGGGGGTGAGCGTCGCGGCCCAAAGTTTTCTACATCGGCCAAACGCTCTTGATATTCCGCCTGTTGAGCAGGAGGCAACTTAGAAATATCCCCCTCTATTTTTTCCTTAAAGCCACTCAGGCTATTTTCATGATATTGACGCGTCTGCTCCATATACGGGAAACTATTGTTAGAGTTTACGCGCCTAGTACCTTCATTCAACAGCAACTCATCAGGGGCGGTTAAGGGCGGCAATATCTGCGATTGCCCCTTTCCACTTTCGGCATTCTCCAAAGATTGAGCTTGCAGTAGCTGATCAAAATCTTCACCGAACTCCCCTTGTTTCGAGGGAGTTGACTGACTCAAAAGGGATTTTAACGCACCAGACATACCCCCTAAACGCTGTTGATTTTGAAACCCCATGCCTTGCAAAGGAAATGTCACACCTGGCTGCTGCCCCAACACACTTTGACCAACCTGCCCTTGAGCCTGAATATCGTTTTCTTTTAGCTCAGCCGCATTAGTAATAACATCGGCTTGCTCCTCCAACTGACGGTAGAACTTTAAAACATCGACAAGTTTAACACTAACCTCTCGCTGAACATCGGCAGTTGTTGCTATATCATCGGAATCCTCCCCCTCTTGCTGTGCCTGTCCTAGCTTAGTAGTAGCATCCCTAACACGAGTAGCATCCTCTGCACCCACCTGACGCTCTATCTCGGATATCTCCACATTAAGATTCAAATCCTGATTAACAGCATCTAAAATATCCTTCGTGGCGGTCCTATCCAATACTGCAAGTATAGGTTTCAAAATCTCATCGATCGCTTTGTCTATCTTCGCTTTCACATCGTCTTTGGCTCCTTTTTTGAGAACCCCCTGCAAAACTCCTAAAACACCTCCCACTTCTAAATCTTCACGATCTTGAGCCTCTACGTTCTCGTTCCAACCTACCAAATGCTCTTGTTCAACATTCTTAAGCGCCTTTTCGATCTGACGGTCACTCAATTTCGCTTGTTTAAGTGCAAATACCATGCGCCGTAAATTATTTTTCACATCAGCTGAAATCTCACGGGCTTTTGTTAGATTCTCATCTTCTTTTGGCACAAAACCGTCTGAAGCGCGCTCTCTCTCTTCTCGTAAACGTTCCGCCGCCTTTTTGGTCCCGCCTTCTCCAATTCCTTTAAACGTAACAATACTTCCAATAAGTCCAAACAGAAAAGAAGCGCCCACCATTCCTCCAATGATCGGCAACACCAACTGTTCGGCGGTTAACACAGTGCTTCCCAAATCAAAAAAAGCCACACCATTAATCGAGAAAATGACAAGCGTCGCCACAAGAAGACCTGCTCCAAGAATAAGCATGGAAATCCAAAAAACACGCCTAACGTTTTTCCCTTTTTCACTTTGATTAACTGGATAAATCATCCGCTCGAGAAAACGAGGACGTTTTCCTTTGCCTTTAATGGCATCGACCGTGCGAGAGATAATCATAGCGATCAAGGCTATCGTAATCACAATAAACGCTCCGAAAAGAAGCACTTGCAAGTTTCCCATGGCTAAAGCAATCACAATCACAACTGACATCATGGTCACACTCAAAAGAACTATTGTGCCGAAAAAGCGTACTATTGATTCTCCCCTAGACATTTCCTTAACAAGCATGGCCTCAGCCAAGTCTTTATCGCTACGCTTATCTTTGTCTTCACTATCTGCAATCAAGAGATTTTCATCTCGACTTAATTCGATTGCTTTTCGCACAGCAATCGACGAACCTTCTCTAGAAAGTCTCTGTTGCAATGCGGTTTTTTCGGCATCACGAACACGTCCCAAGACTTTGGTCTCAATCTCGCTTTTAGACAGAGGCACTACAGGTTGAGTGATCCCTCCTTGTTGACGGTTTTGCTGAACTTGTCCCGCATCGGTCACAATATAACCTATAACTAAACTGTTGCCTCTATCAGTAGAGTCAAATATCACAGCCTCTTCTCTAACAGACTCACCAGCGATCAAAGCTTGCATTTGCTGACGAGAAAGAGTAATCTTCTTCCCATCCAATTCCTTCAGGCTGAAGCTCACCGAGTAATCGTCATTAAGCTCAAGACTCACTTTATCATTGCCAGCACGTTGTAAATTGAGGCGCGTCTGATTCACTATATTTTGAATCAAACGCTGTGTTTCCGTTTTTAGCTGACCCATCTCTTGCTGCGCGGCTTGAGTCGTTTGAACTCCAACACGCTGCATCATGCCATTATCTGTCGGTTTCATGATCGCTTCTAACTTGCCACGAAAGCTTCCCGGTCCACGTCCGGCAAAAACAGGATGTGGCACAAGTCCTTTTTGTTCGTTAGCCATTTCTTCGTTGTAAAACTGAAACAGAGGCAACAAAGAACGTGCGTATAAATCCATCGTGCTCGCATCTACTGGCCCTTTCTGTAATTCGTTAAAGACCGTATCGACAAACTGCATCGCCCGCGCACGCAACTGCCACTTAGCTGAATCATTCAACAAGCGTCGCACATGAGTAGGCTTAATTCGATCCAAAACACGAGTACGCGGATTAGAACTCACACCACTATTAAGAATAAGGTTATCGAGAGCTCCGCCCAAAGTTGTTCCAGTTCCTGTCGGACGGATAAGCACTCCCACACCATAGCTTGTCTGTAACAAACTTTTCACACCTTCCACAAGGGCCTTGCCAATGGATTCAGTAAAAAGACCTGACTGTCGCGCAGAATCTTCCATAATCTGACCCATACTATCGAACAGGGATTCAATCGTACGTGGATCAAAACTCATCAAATCATTTTTAATCGTGCTCTCAATAAGATGCATCATATCAATCTGCAAGGCAGCTACTTGAGCACGGCGATAACTCACTTTGCTATTTGACTTTAATTCTTCTACAATCTCGGTTAGCTGGGTGATGTTAGTCTTCAATACTTGATCATAGGCCTGACGTGCGTTTTCGACTTGCAAAGCCCCTTGCATCGACAAACGAGCCTTCCTTACAAAATCCTCTTCGACCTTTCTCGCAACAAAATAAGCTCCCTGTTCCAACAAGGGAGCCTCCATAAGGAGCTCCCATGCATTTTCCAATTTCATTTTCCACTCATTGTCTAAATTACGCTCCAAACGCTTCTCCAAAACAGCGATGTCTAAGGCTTCTAAACTAGTCATTTTTGTGTAAAATTCTCGCAAAATACTGACATTTGCCTTGATGTCCTGCTTATTTGTAATTTTCATTAAAAGATCTAGGGATAAAGCTTCCTCGTCGTTCAAAACAGCCTTCAAAAAATTTTGCACGAACGACTTTTCAAAATAGGCTTGCAAACTCTGTACACTGACCCATGCATTATCATTAATCTCCTGCTGTTCTTGTGTGTATTCGCTTTCCTTATCTTCCAGCTTTTTCAATCTCCCATTCAGGGCCAGTAAGTTCTGTAAATTCCTTGTCATAGATGGTTCATTTTCTTGGTTAGCTAAACCCAAAATGATTTGAAATAATGGTACATCTGAATGCAGTAAATTTTCAATCTGCCCACTACGTAGAGTCTCATCCATCACTCTTGCATCATAGCCAGCCTCGTTAGCCAATTGTATGAGTAAAGCAGGATGGGCCTCTATCTGCTTCTCCAAAAAGGTTACAAGCTTGCCCACATAAACAGCACGATTAATTTTGATAGACTCTTTTTCATCTTTTATCTCAGCCAACTCCGCTTCCAACCATTCCCCTTTCTGCAGCAGGAGATCCACATTGTGATTGTGGCGAGTAAGCTCTATAGTCATGCTATTTACATGATTCGTAAACACTTCTTCATCAACCTCAATGATCGGCTTCGTACCATCATTCCAGTCGCTATCTCCACTCACCTTGCAGCCCAAGAGTTCAATCTCACTCTTTATGGACAAATAATTCAAAGGGTTTCTTTCGCTATCCTTAATAAGCGCCTTAAAGGCCTTATCTGCCTCGTTGAATTCTTTATCTAAGGACTTTTGAACCTCATCCACTATATCGGCTCTCTCCAATTGTTGACGCTGCGTATTTAACAGCTGAGATGAAGCGTTCTCATTCACATCCAAGCCCACCAAGGACATCTTGGAAATTGCTTCACGCACATTTGATTGCGCCCAACTCTCGGCCAGAATCCCTGCTTGCTCGTGTTCACGTTCGGAAGCTTCATGTTCACGACGTTTGCTTAATTCAAAATCCTCTTGCACATCCAAAAAAGCCTTTGCAATCGCCCCTTGAGCCATGGCCTCATACATGCTGGAGGCCAGATGCCCCGAAATTTCACGCACCTGCCCTAAACTTTGGCGAGTATCGTGCACTTCATTCACCACAGCATCACGCGCCGACTCACCATCCTTCAATTTGATAAACAAAAAATTCCCCTTGTCGGCACGATTCATCATGCGAAAATCACGGCCATCTTGCTGAGCCTTAAGATGGACTTGAGAAAAGCCCTGGTAAGCGGTTTCCTCCCCCGCTACCTCGGGACGATTGACCACCATCACAAAGTGATCTCCACGGACATTCGTCACTTCAAAGAAAGGCATATCACCATAAGCGTATTGAATTTGCCCTGTTTCCGTTTGGCTACGGTTGATGGTCAAACTCGAAAGGACACGACGTGCTTGATCCTTTTCCAAACCAGTCACACTTGAGACACCAACCAACCAAGCTAAATTTTGATCGATCCCTGCATCATCATGTTGCAAAGCTTGAGATCGTGCAGTAGAGTCACGCAATTTCTCGGCTTTAGCACGGCGATCAAGCAAAATTTCCTGATCATTTTTATAGTCATCCAAAAGGTCTTCGCCAATTTTTCGATTGCTTTCTATCTCCAGGTTGGTACGGCTACGAAACTGTCGGCCAAGTGCACACATTTGAAAAGCAGCACACCCCTCATCACGACTGCTCATAAGGTTAGGCGCCAAAGCAAACACATCGTGCAAGTTCACATTGGTAAACAAAAACAGTTGTAAGATGAATATGACTGGAAGCTTCAGCAAGATCCAACGAAGAGAACCAATCACCTTCTTAAACATGTTAAAATTGCCCTCCTTTGGGTTTTATAGCCATGCTTTATTTAAAAAAGATCAAATAAAGCATGAGATAAGGAGCTACTGAAAAACCCTTACTATTTTATCATAAAAAAGCATTATGAGTCAATTAAATAATCGAAATTTTATTAAAATATACATTTTTTTTAATTAAAAAACTGTTAGATTGTATTAAAATAATCTTATACAGTAACATTTCATAACACTTAGAATGTTCTCAACAAAAACCCCTTAGCGTAGCACATCTTCACCCATAAAAGATTGTAACACTTTCGGTACACGAACCGAACCGTCCTCTTGCTGATAATTTTCTAAGATAGCAATAAATGTTCGCGCCAAAGCAATCCCCGATCCATTCAAGGAGTGAACCAGTTCTGCTTTCCCACCCCCTTTGGGTTTGTATTTAAGGGCCATCCGGCGGGCTTGAAAATCTTCGAAATTGCTACAAGACGATACCTCTAGGTACTTTCCTTGTCCAGGAGCCCAAACCTCTAAGTCGTAGCATTTTGCCGCCGCAAAACTAAGATCGGCCGTGCAAAGCTCCAAGACCCGGTAAGGTAATTCCAAAAGTTGCAACACCTTTTCGGCGTGGGAACGTAACAATTCAAGTTGCCCATACGACTGTTCGGGGTGAACCAACCGCACCAGCTCAACCTTATCGAACTGATGCACCCGTGTGATACCACGGGTATCTTTGCCATAGGCCCCAGCTTCACGACGAAAGCAAGGCGTATACGCCACAAAGCTGGCGGGCAAATCCTCTTCGTTCAACGTCTCTTCGCGATACATATTGGTCACTGGAACTTCGGCGGTGGGAATCAAATACAAATCATCACGCTCTATATGGTACATATCGTCGGCCATTTTGGGTAGCTGACCTGTACCTATCATCGTCGCTTGGTTAACAATAAACGGAGGAGACACTTCCTCATAACCATGTTCTTGCGTGTGCACATCAAGCATAAAATTGAGCAACGCTCTTTCCAAGCGCGCGCCAGCTCCACGATACAAGACAAAACCCGCGCCACTTAATTTAGCTCCGCGAACCAAATCGAGCAGCCCTAAGCTCTCTGCAATATCCTGATGATCTCGGCAAACATCCACATCTTGACGAGGTTCGCCCCAAGAGGCAACCACCACATTGTCCGCTTCGCTTGCACCAACTGGCACCGACACATGAGGGGAATTGGGCATACTTAACAATAGATGATGCACCTCCTCATCCAAGGCCTTGGCATGAACATCCAAGAATTTGATTTGCTCCGACAAAACTTTCATTTGAGTCATCAGTTCGTCGCAATTTTCTTTGGCTCGTTTTTTTTGACCAATCTCATTCGAAACAAGATTACTCTGATTTTTGAGTTGCTCAACTTGCGTGAGTTGCTCACGTCGATGCTCATCCAGCTTCAAAAACGCTTGCACATCCACATCACTTTTTTTGTTTGCAAAAGCCTCTTGCACACGAGGCACATTGTTACGAATCCACTTAAGATCTAACATGTTTTTTTCCTATGCTTCCATTTTCTTTGCTTATTCTATCATTTTTTTTCTAAATTTCTTCGTCATCATTACCTGGCCTCGTCTTCAATCATCCCCTAACTTGAACCACGGGTATGACTCCCCCCCCCAAAAAAAAAACAAGAGATAAGCCCTACACTCAAGCCATGAGGCAATAGAATTCTTAACTTTCTAAAAATCCGATCCCTCTTTGCACCAAAGACCTCAGGATCTGTTCGTCTTCGGCCAAAGCTGGCAAAACCTCACACTTCATATCGGGGTATGTTTCTTGGATTTGAGCCAATAGTGTAGGAATATCATCGGTCATATGCGAACCTAAGCCTAAAAAAAGAGGCCACAACTTAACTGCCCGACAACCCTCACAATAAAGTTGCTCAACAGCCTGCATCACATCAGGCGACATCAGCTGTAAAAAAGAAAGAACAACATCTTTTTCGGGATGTTGTTCTTGAATATTTTTTTGCAAAATTTCAAAAGGTTTAGCCCATTGCTGAGTAAGACTTCCATGAGCAACCAAAACCAAAGCGACCAGCATCACGCAAGCCTATTCTTAGTTTGCATCAGCCGTGTCAACCGCCACGTTTACTTTCTTAGCAACAATCTGAGGGGCATCCACTAATTGCCAAAGCACCATCGAAGCACCATCACCGCGACGAGGAGGCAAACGCAAAATTCGTGTATGACCACTCGGACGATCTTCGTTACGTTTAGCCACATCATCGAAAAGCTTTTGTAAAATTTCTTTGCGCCCAATAATTTTATCCGCTAAACGACGGTGATGTAGAGAGCCTTTTTTACCCAAAGTGATCAACTTATCGGCCAAACGAGAAGCTTCTTTGGCTCGATCCACTGTGGTTTGAATGCTCTCATGTTCAATTAAACTCATCACCAAATTGGACAACATCGATAAACGATGCGCCGATCTACGACCTAATTTCTTACCTTTTCGACGTTCTCGCATGACTGTTATACCTTCCCAAACTACTTCTATTTATTCTTCTATTTCTTCGTAAGATGTTTCAACGGAACCTATTTTTTCGACCATACTCTTGTCAACATCCTTATCTTCACTTGAAGGATTAGGAACTTTCATGTTCAACGACAAGCCCATCGATTCCAAAACATCCGTGATCTCTATGAGTGACCTTCTGCCGAAGTTACGATATTCCAACATATCCGCTTCCGACTTAATCACAAGTTCATGAATGGTACGGATACCAGCTTCAGTCAAACAATTTGCCGAACGCACCGACAACTCCAATTCAGCAATATCTTTGCTTAGCTTACACTCAATTTCAGATACTTTGTCGGTTAAAACTTCTTCCGTACGATCTTTTTCTTCGGGAATATCTTCGAAAATGCTTAAGTGCTTACGCCAAATGGCTGCAGCATGATTCAAGGCCTCCACTGGAGAAACGCTTCCATTGGTGAAAATTTCCAATGTTAATTTGTCGTAATCGGTCACTTGGACAACACGTGTATCTTCAACACTAAAGTTCACACGCTCAACGGGAGAAAAAACCGCATCAATCGGAATAACTCCAATCGGAAAACCTTCGCCTTTGTTTTCTTCTGACGAGACAAACCCACGGCCTTTAGCCACCGTCAACTCCATGTAAATTTTACGAGAATTGTTCAATGTAAACAAGGGCTGATCAGGGTTAATCACTTCAACCGATCCATCTGTTTTGATATCAGCGGCTGTCACCAGACCTTCTGTTTCAACATTCAAGGTGATTACTTTTTTGGTGCGACCTTCCATTTTAAGCACTAAACTACGGATGTTTAAGATGATTTGAGGCACATCCTCTAAAACATCTTCTATGTGAGAAAATTCATGCTCCACATCTTCGATGCGAATGGCAATCACAGCCGCTCCTTCAATCGAAGACAACAACATACGGCGCAAAGAATTTCCGAACGTTGTTCCAAATCCACCTTCAAGAGGTTCAGCAATAAAGTTTCCGTAAGAAGAGGTTAATGATGCTTCATCGACAATTAGCTTTTCTGGAATTTCAAAGTCTTTCCAACGAATACCCATAATGCAGGAGCTCCCTTTTTTATTTTGAATACAACTCTACAATCAGTTGTTCGTTAATCGACTGATCCATCTCTTCACGCTCTGGTAGACGAACAAAAGACCCCCTCAATGATTCTTCTTCTAAACTCAGCCATTCGGGGCGCTTAAGCGACGCCGTTAACTCCATATTCGCACGAATATGAACCAGCCTTGCTTCTTTCGAATTCACTTGAATCACATCTCCAATTTTAACTAAATGCGAAGGAATCGTCATTTTTCTTCCATTAACTGTAAAAAAGTTATGACGCACAAGCTGACGTGCATGTCCACGAGACAAAGCTAAGCCCATGCGATAAATCACGCTATCCATGCGACGCTCGAGCAAACGAAGCAAGTTTGTGCCAGTTACACCCTTTTGACGATCCGCTTCTTTAAAGTACCTCCGAAACTGTTTTTCTAAAACACAGTAAGTTTTTTTGGCTTTTTGTTTTGCCTTAAGCTGCACACCGTAGTTAGACAGTTTACGACTACGTGCACGACCATGCTGTCCTGGAGGATACGCACGACGTTCCATCGCACATTTATCCGAATAACAACGGTTGCCTTTTAAAAACAATTTCTCTCCCGCAGAACGGCAAATTTTACACTTTGGTCCAATACTTCTACCCATAATTTCTTCTCTCCCGAACTAGACGCGTCGTTTTTTCGAAGGACGACACCCATTGTGAGGAATCGGTGTAACATCCCGAATAACGGTTACATTCAATCCTGCAGCTTGTACGGCACGAATCGCAGCTTCACGTCCCGATCCAGGCCCTTTCACTTGCACTTCAACTTCTCTCATGCCATGTTCCATGGCTTTTTTGGTAGCGGTATCCGCAGCAACCTGAGCTGCGAAAGGCGTCGATTTACGTGCCCCTTTAAAACCTGATCCTCCAGCCGTCGCCCAAGAAACAGCATTTCCGCCTAGATCCGTAATGGTGATCACGGTGTTGTTAAAAGTTGCTTTTACATGCACAATTCCCGAAGGAATATTTTTGAGCACTTTTTTCTTTTTTTTAACCGTTGCCATAATATTTTATTTCCTCTTCAATATCTTTGCTTACTTCTTGCGACCGATTGTCCCTGATTTTTTGGGACCTTTACGGGTTTGAGCATTCGTGTGCGTGCGTTGTCCACGAACAGGCAAACTGCGCTTATGACGCAATCCACGATAGCTTCCAATCTCCATGAGCCGACGAATATCTTGCGAAACGCTCCGACGCAACTCACCTTCCACTTTATAACCTTCTCTAATAACACTCGCAATGCAACTGATCTCATCTTCATTCAAGTCTTTGGCGCACATATTAGGATCAATACCAGCCTTTGCAAGGATTTGGCTCGATAAAATACGCCCAACGCCTTTAACATATGTTAACGAAATGAGAATACGTTTTTCTTTGGGAATATCCACTCCAACAATACGTGGCACTGTTCGTCCTCCTATCCCTGACGTTGTTTGTGCTTAGGGTTTTCGCAAATCACACGAACAACACCCTTGCGCTTAATCACTTTGCACTTTTCGCACATCGGTTTAACTGAAGATCTTACTTTCATTGTCTTCCCCTATATCTTCTTGCTTTCGTTTCAAGGGACAAGAACCCTTCAACAATTACTTATATCGATAAATAATTCGTCCCTTAGTCAAATCATACGGAGACATTTGTAATGTCACCCGGTCGCCAACCAAAATACGAATAAAATTCATACGCATTTTTCCAGACACATGCGCCAAAATACGATGCTTGTTTTCAAGTTCAACACGAAACATCGCATTGGGCAACAATTCCACAATCACACCTTCGACTTCTATGTTTTCTTCTTTAGCCATGCGTCAAAATCTCCGGACCGTTTTCTATTAATGCAATGGTGTGCTCAAAATGAGCTGACAACTTACGATCCTTTGTCACCACTGTCCATCCATCGGACAACACTTCTGTTTCTTCTCCGCCTACATTCACCATGGGCTCAACGGCAATTACCATCCCCGTTTTAAACTTAGGACCCGTCCCAGCCTTCCCAAAATTAGGAATCTGAGGCTCTTCGTGAAGCTCATGACCAATCCCATGCCCCACGTAATCCTTCACCACAGTGTAACCTGCACCTTCCACATGCGCTTGCACACGGTGCGACAAAGTGTAAAGACGGTTGCCTTCATAAAATTCTTCGATCGCCAACATCAACGATTTCTTGGTCACATCCAACAATCGTTGTGCTTCATTCGAAATGGCTCCTACAGCAAAAGTGCGACACGAATCCGAATAAAACCCATCCAACAGTGTTCCCATATCGACGCCAATAATATCGCCCTCTTCAAGAACTCTGTCCGAAGGAATGCCATGCACCACTTCTTCATTCACCGAAGCACATATGGTTCCAGTGAAACCATGATAGCCCTTAAAAGCCGGAACACCTCCATGCTTACGAATATAATCTTCCGCCATCGCATCAACCTCCAACGTGGTCATGCCTGGCTTAATCAACGCTTCAATCAAATTAAGCGCCCCACCAGTAATTTTAGCAGAGGCACGGATTTTGTCGATTTCCTGTACATCATAAACATTGGCTTGCATCATTCTACAACAATCCTATTACTTTTAAAAGTTTCTTCTATAGAATGCCCCGCATCTACCCAACGGAGAATTCCCTGATCTCTATCATAAGCCAACATCCGTTTGACCCATTTATGAAAAATCGCTAACCTCTTTTCGGGAGTGTCTTCTGTATCATCAGTGCGTTGATACAGCGAAGTCCCACAAACATCACAAGGTTCCTCATTTTGAGGAGGCTTATTACACAAATGATACCCAGACACGTCAAACAATAGCGACGACCCGAAATACGGCCAATTAAATACCTTTCTTCTTCCTCGACACAAAATTCAACAGCAAAGTCGAGAACTCTCTCCTTGAGAACGTAACGTTCGCTCAAACGCTTCAGTTTAATTCAAGATTCGAGGAAAGCCCTCCAAATAATAACCCTCCTCACAATCATCCTGAGAAATTCGATCCATCACCCGCGCAATCACTTTGTCACACGGAGCCAACTCCCCTTCCTTTGTTTCTGCTACTATCGCGTTTCTAAACATATCGCCCGTGGAAATATGAGGACGATGTGTTTCTTTTGCTAAACGCTTGGCATGGGTTCCCTTGGCAATTCCAGGAGGCCCAATAAAAGCCATTTTCATTTAACGCCGACCTTTAATTTTACCTTTAGTCATAAAGCCTTCATAGTGGCGCATTAATAATTGGCTTTCAATTTGCTTCATGGTATCTAAAACAACACCAACAATAATCAGCAACCCCGTTCCCCCAAAAAAACTTGCCACATCAAAAGGCAGTTTTGCGTACCCATAAACAATCCCTGGCATAATGGCAATAATCGCCAAAAAAACTGCACCAGCCGTGGTAACTTTCATCATAATGGCATCCAAGTACTCCGAAGTAGGCTTACCTGGACGAATACCAGGAATAAAGCCTCCATTTCGCTTCATCATTTCGGCAATTTCGATTGGATTAAAGGTGATAGCAGTATAAAAAAAGGTGAAAAACAAAATAAAGAAAACTTCCAAAGCCAAGTAGAGGGGCTCACCGTACTGTAAAGCGTTCGAGATACCTTGAAAAAAAGAATTTGGCATAAGACCCGCCATCGTTGCCGGAAACATCAAAACCGACGAGGCAAAAATGATCGGAATCACACCCGCTTGATTTATTTTAAGTGGCAAATACGTGTTTTGGCCGCCATAAACTTTACGCCCAACCACTCGACGCGCATACTGAACAGGAATTTTGCGTTGCCCTTGAGTGATCAAAATCACACCCACAATAATCGATACAAAAATGCCTAGCATCACCAACGCAATCACTGGCTCAATCTGACGACGTTCAGGCTGAAAAGGTGCTAGCAAAGTAAACATTTGCATAAAGGCGAAAGGTGCACGCGATAAAATTCCCGCCGCAATGATGAGAGAAATCCCATTGCCAATTCCTTTTTCAGTGATTTTTTCGCCCAACCACATAATAAAGGCTGTTCCAGCGGTCAAGGTCAGCACAACATTTAATTTAAATAGCAATCCAGGATTAGGCACAACCAAAAAGTCACGAAAGTTGGTGCCATTCTCAAGCCACATGGCAATGAAAAAGGCTTGAATTGCACTCAATACAATGGTTCCGTAACGCGTGTATTGCCCCATCTTGTGGCGACCAAGCTCCCCTTCTTTGGCCAAACGCTCCAAATAAGGGATCACTACTGTTAACAACTGGAGAATGATTGAAGCACTGATGTAAGGCATAATTCCTAAGGCAAAAATGGTGCACTTTTGCATCGCACCCCCCGAAAACATATTCATAATGCCAAACAAGGTTCCCCCGCCACCAGACATAGACGTAAAAAAACGACTTAATTCGTGACCATCAACTCCAGGAGTCGGAATAAACGCCCCAATTCGATACACCGCTAAAAGACCTAAAGTAAATAAAATCTTCTTTTTTAGATCTTTGATCCTAAAAATGTCTTGAATCACTCGAAACATTGAATAATCTCCAATGTTCCACCAGCTTCCTCAATCTTTTTTTGGGCTGCATGGGAACAAGCATTGGCTTTCACCTGAATATTAATCGAAAGATCCCCTCGCGCCAAAATTTTGACAGGCGTATTCACCGAAGAAACAAAACCTTTTTGCTTAAATTCTTTAGCTGTCACCTCGCTACCCTCTTGAAAACAACTTAGTTGCTCCAGATTCACCAAAGCAAACTTTTTAGCAAAAATATTAGTGAAACCTCGCTTTGGCACACGACGAGTCAAAGGCATTTGCCCTCCCTCGAAACCAAGACGAACGCCACCACCTGAACGCGCTTTTTGTCCTTTTTCCCCACGACCACTGGTTTTCCCCAAACCAGATCCATCTCCACGACCGACACGTTTACGTGAATGTTGCGACTTCTTTGCCGGAGACAATTCATTAAGCTGCATTAATCTTAACTCCTCTCAAACGCTCTACATCTTTTTTACTACGAAGACTTTCGAGAGCTTTTAATGTCGCTTTGACGATGTTAGCTTGATTACCCGAGCCTAAAGATTTAGTCACAACATCATGAATTCCAACTACTTCCATCACAGCGCGCACAGCAGTACCTGCAATAATTCCTGTCCCTTCTGGAGCTGGTTTTAATAAAACGTGTGCCGCAGAAAACTGAGCTTCAACTTCGTAAGGAATGCTTGTGCCTTCAAGAGCAATCTTGCAAACATTTTTTTTAGCATTTTTGAGGGCTTTACGGATTGCATCAGGAACTTCATTACCTTTTCCTGCACCACAACCCACACAACCTTCGGTGTCACCAACAACCGCAAGAGCATTCAAACTAAAACGACGCCCCCCAGTCACTACTTTGGTAACACGATTGATTTTAACAACACGCTCTTCAATATTAGCCTCATTAAGCTGAATGCGTTTATTAAACTTCACCAGAATCCTCCTTTCCTTAAAAATTAATGCCAGCTTCACGCACGGCGTCAGCCAAGGCCTTCACACGGCCATGATAAAGGTAACCACCTTTGTCGAAAACCACTTGATTAACACCCTTGTCCTTAGCAAGCTGTCCCAGTGTGGCACCCACCTGCTGTGCAGAAACAATATTTCCAGTTGCTCCTTCGGCATTAAAGTTTTTATTCATGGTTGATGCAGCACAAATCACGCGATGATCAATGTCGTCAATCAATTGTCCATAAATATGTTTCGCAGAACGAAAAACAGCCAAGCGAGGACGCACAGGTGTTCCTTTTACTTTTTGTCTCACACGATGGTGACGATTAATACGTGCATTGCGTCTTTTTTCAGATACTCTTAATCTTGTCATCAGAAAGCCTCACTATCCTACAGATTTTCCAGCTTTACGACGCACATACTCACCTTCATAGCGAATACCTTTACCTTTGTAAGGTTCTGGTGGGTAGAGCGCGCGAATATTTGCAGCCACTTGACCAACGAGCTGTTTATCAGCTCCAGAAATTTTAAAATGCGTAGGATCCGACACAGTCACTGTAAGTTCTTTGGGTACTTCAAAAAGAACAGGATGTGACTTACCAATCGTTAAGTCCAACGTATTTCCTTTGGCCTGGACACGATAACCAATCCCAATAATTTCTAATTTTTTCGTAAACCCTTCGCTCACACCAGTCACCATGTTGGCCAGCAAAGCACGAACCAAACCATGCATAGCACGAGATTTCTTGCTTTTAGAATCAGGAACAACAATAATTTGTTCGCCTTCTTGAGCCAGCGTAACACCTTCAAACAAAGAGCACTCTAACTTTCCTTTAGGACCTTCCACAGAGATAATCTCGATTCCGATGTTAACCTTAACGGTACTAGGCACCTGAACGGGTAATTTTCCAATTCGTGACATGTTTTTCTCCTACCAAACCTTACAAATAAGTTCGCCACCAATACCTTCACGACGAGCTTCTGCATCTGTGATAATGCCTTTAGATGTCGTTAAAATAGCAACACCTAAACCACCTTGTACTTTAGGAAGCTCATCACGATTTACATAAACGCGACGACTTCCACGGCTCGTCCGTTGAATCCCTTGCAAGACACGCTCTTGGTTAAGTCCGTATTTTAGGGTGACACGAATGGTTTTTTTAATACCTTTTTCTTCAATAGAAAAATCCGAAATAAAGCCATTGTCTTTCAAGATTTTCATAACACCAACTTTAATTTTAGAAGCAGGCATAACTGTTTCTTTATGCAAAGCTTGATTGGCATTGCGCAAGCGCGTTAACATATCCGCAATTGGGTCATTCATCGACATTTCTTTATTCTCCTACAATTCTTACAAGCTTGCTTTAACTAAGCCAGGGATTTCCCCTTGCAAAGCAAGTTTTCTCAAACAAATCCGACACAACTGAAAACGGCGATAATATCCTTTAGGACGGCCACATTGTTGGCAACGTGTGTAAGCACGCACAGCAAACTTAGGTTGACGTCTTTGTTTATGAATTAAACATTCTTTAGCCACAACAGCCTCCTCTCCTATTTCTCTTTTAAAGGCATTCCCATCAACTTTAAAAGTTCACGCGAATGTTCAACAGAAAGACAATTAACTTCAAAAATAATATCCATTCCTTGAGGACGTTTAATCGTATCAGGATCAATCTCAGGAAAAATCACTTGCTCTTTAAGACCCATGGCATAATTACCTTGCCCATCAAAAGACTTAGAAGAGACCCCACGAAAGTCCTTGATTCTTGGAATAGCCACATTCACCAACTTGTCGAAAAATGCATACATACGACCTCCGCGCAAGGTTACTTTGGTTCCAATCTTCATCCCCTCACGAATTTTAAATCCTGCCTCGGCTTTTTTAGCAACTGTCGCCATCGGCTTTTGTCCCGAAATCAATTCCAAATCGGCCATTGCATACTCAAGATATTTTGGCTCTTGGGCTGCAGCTCCAACACCCATGTTAATCACAACTTTATTAAGACATGGAGTTTCCATAATGTTTTTCAATTCGAACTTTTTCATAAGCTCGGGAACAATTTTACTTTTATACTTTTCAAATAAACGATTTGCCATAGCCTTAATCCTTAAAATTCTTCTCCAGTCTTATGACAGACACGAACAATCTTTTTATCTTTCTTTTCCCTAATTCCAACACGAACGCCTTTATTTTCCTTAGAAGAATAAAGCATCACATTTGAATAATCAAGAGATGCTTCTCTTTCAATGATTCCACCCTTTTCGTTTTTAGGGCTTGGACGCTCATGTTTTTTCATAATATTCACACCAGCAATCACAATACGACCTTTTTGAGGCAAAACTTGAGTCACTTTCCCTGTTTTACCTTTGCTTTTTCCAGCGATAACAATAACCCTATCACCTTTTTTAATACGTTGTTTTCTAATTTCAACCATAATTATATTACCTCCGGCGCAAGCGAAATGATTTTCATAAAATCACGATCACGCAACTCGCGAGCAATAGGTCCAAAAATACGTGTCCCTTTAGGGTTTTTGTTTTCATCAATAATAACAGCAGCATTACGATCAAAACGCAAAAGGGTTCCATCTTTACGGCGCACTGGATTTTTAGTACGAACCACAACGGCTTTACAAACATCCCCTTTTTTAACAGATCCACCAGGATCAGCAACTTTGACAGTCACAACAATCACATCACCCACTTGAGCGTAGCGACGACGTGATCCACCCAAGACTTTAATACAAAGAATTTCTTTAGCTCCTGTATTATCTGCTACCTTTAATCGACTTTCTGCTTGTATCATAACTTCTTACCTACCTCTAACTGACTGAGCTTATTTCGCAACTTTTTCAATAATTTCTGTTAGTCTCCAGCGCTTTAACTTACTTAAAGGACGAGTCTCTACAATTTTAACTGTATCCCCAATTTGAGCTTGATTTTTATGATCGTGAGCATAAAACTTGCGAGACTTCTTAATCACTTTGCCATAAAAAGGATGACGTTTAAGCTTTGTCGCTTTCACAACAATAGATTTGTCCATCTTGTTGCTCACCACAACACCTATGCACTCTTTGCGATGTGGTTCATTCATAATTCTTCTCCTTGCACCTTGGCCGTTTTCGCTGTTTTAACGCGAGCAAGATCACGACGAAACAACTGAAGCTGTGTAGGCTTTTCTATCTTACCCAATTGCTTTTGTGTTCTTAAGTTAAACAAACTTTCGCGAAGCTCAGCTTCTTTTTGCTCTAATTCTTCAAGCGTTAACTCATTAATTTCCGACATCTTCATATATCTTCCAACTCCACACTAGTGCATACGGGAAACAAACTTTGTTCTCACAGGCAACTTATAGGCTGCTAGGCGCAAAGCCTCACGAGCCAATTGTTCGGAAACACCATCTAACTCAAACATGATACGACCAGGTCTAACCACAGCTACCCACATTTCCGTATCACCTTTACCTTTACCCATACGCGTTTCCGCTGGTTTTTTCGAAATAGGTTTATCTGGGAACAAACGGATCCAAATTTTCCCACCACGACGCACGTGACGATTGATCGCCACACGAGCTGCTTCAATCTGGCGCGCCGCAATCCAAGAACATTCCAACGTTTGCAAGCCAAAACGTCCAAAGGCAAGTGTCGAACCAGAGGTGGCCAAACCACGCATGCGCCCACGTTGGGATTTACGATACTTAACTTTTTTTGGCATCATAGCCATATGATCTACTTCTCCTTTTGTGCGTACTCTTCTTTAATTTTTTGAGTAGCTTTTTTCAAAATTTCGCCTTTATAAATCCAAACCTTAACACCAATCACCCCATAAGTTGTGTAGGCTTGAGCAAAACCATAATCAATATCGGCCCGCAAAGTATGCAAAGGGATTTTGCCTTCTTTGTATCCCTCGCGACGAGACATTTCTGCTCCACCCAATCGACCAGAGGTTTCCATTTTGATGCCAAGCGCTCCGCCCGCTAAGGCACCCTGAATCGCTTTTTTCATGGCGCGACGAAAAGAGGCACGCTTTTCTAACTGAAGAGCCACACCTTCAGCCACCAACTGTGCATCCACTTCGGGTTTTTTCACTTCATTGATATCAACAAACACTTGGCATTTGGCCATTTTTTCGATATCCGCACGCAATTTATCGACTTCGACTCCTTTACGCCCAATCACAACACCTGGGCGAGAAGCACTAATCTTTACACGCAATTTCTCCCCAGCACGCTCAAACTTAACAGATGAAATGCCCGCAAAAGCCAAACGCTTTTTGATAAATTTACGAATATTCAAATCTTGATGCAAGCACTTGGCAAATTCATTTTTTGAAACAAACCAAGTTGACTGCCAACCTTTTACAATACCTAAACGAAATCCAATTGGATGCGTCTTCTGACCCATTCTTATGCCCTTTCCTTAACACCAAGCTTAATTGTTAAATGACTTGTGCGTTTCAAAATTTGTGAAGCACGTCCCATGGCACGAGGAGCCCAACGCTTCATTGTAGACCCTTCATCCACCATAATTTCTTTCACATACAAAACATCCATATCAATTGTATCAGCATCTTCACGATTATTCACGTTTGCCACTGCACTTTTTAACGTTTTTTCCACATCAAACGCAACACGCTTAGGACTTACCGCCAATAAACGGAATGCATCATTGATGTTACAACCACGAATAGTATCAACAACAAGACGCACTTTTCTTGCTGTTACTTTCATATGTCTATTTTTTGCTACAGCCACACATCCCATCGCGGCAATCTCCTATTTCCTATTTATTCCCTTTAGAGCTGTGTTTACGAAAAATTCTGGTCGGTGAAAACTCACCCAACTTGTGACCAACCATACTCTCAGTCACAAAAACAGAATTAAAAATTTTGCCATTATGAACCGCAAACGTATGACCAATAAAGTCTGGCACAATCGTCGAGCGACGTGACCAAGTTTTAATAATTTTTTTTTCGCCAGCTTCATTCATTTTATCAACTTTTTCCATCAAGTGGTCATCTACAAAAGGACCCTTTTTTAGAGAACGAGGCATCTCATCTCTCCTTAACTATTACGTCTCTTAACGATAAACTTATTGCTTTGTTTACTCTTTTTACGTGTCTTAAAGCCTTTAGCTTTAACTCCCGTCGGAGACACCGGATGACAACCACCTTTCGCACGTCCTTCACCACCACCATGGGGGTGATCCACAGGATTCATCGCTGCACCACGAACTTTAGGACGACGTCCTCTCCAACGACTAGCCCCAGCTTTACCTAAAGAAATATTGCCATGATCAGTGTTGCCAATTTGGCCAATAGTGGCGTAGCACTCAACCGAAACAAGACGTATTTCTGAAGAAGGCAATTTAATAAGGGCATACAGACCTTCACGAGACATCAGCTGAGCCGAAACTCCTGCCGAGCGAACCATGCACCCCCCCTTGCCTGGTTTGAGCTCAATGTTATGAATCATTGTTCCCAAAGGCATTGATTTCAATGGCAAACTATTACCTTCTGCAAATTCAACTTTTCCACCCGAAACAACCGTATCTCCAACCGACATTCCCTCGGTTGCCAAGATATACCGTCGCTCCCCATCTTTATAAAGCAAAAGAGCAATATTAGCCGTTCGATTAGGATCATATTCAACACTCTCAACAACAGCAGGAATATCGTGCTTGTTGCGTTTAAAATCAATCACACGGTAACGACGCTTATGACCACCCCCACGACGTCTAACAGTGATTCGACCAGCATTATTACGTCCAGCTTTTTTCTTAATCGGCTTAAGCAAAGACTTTTCTGGGGTCGTCTTTGTGATATCATCGAAAGTCAACACACTGCGATGTCTTGTCCCAGGTGTAATTGGCTTATAATTTCTTACCGCCATGATTTAATTCCTTCTCATTCAACTAAACAAGCTCAATTGAATGGCCTTGCCCCAATGTGACAACAGCCTTTTTACGCTCAGCTGTAGATCCAACATGAAAACGCACACGTTTCATCTTCGATTTTACTTTTGAGGTATTCACCTTGCTTACTTTGACATTGTAAATATCTTCAATTGCTTTTTTAATTTCGATCTTATTGGCATCCATAGATACAATAAACTGATATTTATTTTGAAATGCCATCTCAGTTCCCTTTTCGGTAATATAGGGATAACGAATTACGTCATAATGACTTTTCATTCGGCACCTCCCACGCCTTGCAATCTTTCTTGCAAGTCCAAAACAGCTTGTTCGGTCAGAACAAGCCTTTTACGTCTAATCACATCTAAGGCATTCACAATAGCACTTTCACGAATCGAAACCGCAGGCAAATTAGCTACAATTTTCAAAAGCTGATCATCTTTGCCCGCCGTCACCAACAACACGTTTGAAGAAACATTTAACCCCTGAAGCATCGCACACATATCTTTGGTCTTGACCGAAGCAACATCCCATTGATCAACCACAATAAATTGTTCACCCTGAAAACGAGCACGCAAAGATGATAACAATGCCAAGCGCTTCATTTTTTTAGGCATACGAAAATTGTACGAACGATGTTTAGGGCCAAAAACAACTCCTCCACCTCTCCAAATTGGACTCTTGCGTGTTCCAGAACGCGCACGACCTGTCCCTTTTTGTTTCCAAGGTTTTGCCCCACTTCCAACAACTTCACCACGTGTTTTAGAAGATGCATTCCCTTGGCGTTGAGCAGCCCGATATTTGCGAACACACTCATGCACAAGCCCTTTATGAATTGTTCCTGTTAAAAAGTCAGACCGTAAACCTAAGTCTTTGACTTTTTTACCTTTTTGATCTACAACTACCACAACACTCACAGTACTCAACTCCTAAAAACTTACCTACAACTTCTTGATCGCAGGCTTCAATACCACATGACCAAAACGATTACCTGGAACAGCTCCCCCAAGGTAAATAAGTCCAGTCTTTGCGTCCACTTTAATCACTTTCAAATTCTGCACAGTAAAGACCTTATTTCCTTTACGCCCAGGAAGCTTCGTCCCTTTCAATACACGAGAAGGACCAGTACTTCCCACCGAACCAGGCTCACGATGATGACGACTACCATGTGTTTCTGGACCACGAGAAAAACCGTGACGTTTAATCACACCAGCATAACCTTTCCCCTTAGTCGTCCCTGTCACGTCAACAAAAGCACCTGTCTCAAAAAGTTCGACACCCTGAATTTCCTGACCTACGTCATAACCTTCAAGATCTTCGATACGAAACTCTTTAAGTTTTTTCTTTGGGCTCAAGTTTTGCTTCGCGAAATACCCTTTTTCGGGCTTAGTCACATGCTTCTTCTTTTTATCTAGATATCCAACTTGAAGAGCGTTGTAGCCGTCTTTTTCATTTGTTTTTTTTCGAACAACAACACCAGGAATTGCCTCAACCACTGTCACAGGAATCACTTCTCCTACAACATCGTACAATCGTGTCATTCCAATTTTCTTTCCCAAAACGCCCAACATGTTTTCAGTTCCTTACTCACACTTTAATTTCAATATCAACACCAGCAGAAAGATCTAACTTCATTAAAGAATCCATCGTTTTAGATGTTGGCTCAATAATATCCAACAAACGTTTGTGCGTTCTTAGTTCAAAAATCTCCCGCGATTTTTTATTCACATGAGGCGAACGCAACACACAGTAACGCTCTCTCTTAACAGGCAAGGGCACAGGGCCTAACATTTTGGCACCCGTACGCTTAACTGTTTCAACAATCTCTTCCGTTGACTGATCAAGCAATTTATGATCAAAACCTTTTAACCGAATGCGAATTCTATCTGACATTATTCAATAATCTCCGCAATAACTCCAGCACCTACGGTCCGGCCACCTTCACGAATCGCAAAGCGTAGCTCTTTTTCCATCGCCACTGGGTTAATCAAGTTCACTTCCATGTTTATATTATCGCCAGGCATAATCATTTCTACACCCTCTGGCAAAATAACCTCGCCAGTAATGTCTGTTGTACGGAAATAAAACTGCGGACGATATCCTTTAAAAAATGGTGTATGACGCCCACCTTCTTCTTTTGTTAAAATATACACTTCCGCTTTAAACTTTGTATGTGGCGTGATCGATCCAGGCTTTGCAATCACCTGACCGCGCTCAATATCATCTTTTTCAATACCACGAAGCAACAACCCAACGTTGTCTCCAGCTTCACCTTGATCCATTTCTTTACGAAACATTTCCACACCAGTTACAACTGAT
>CAZMGY010000002.1:0-2580 GCA_964565945.1 uncultured bacterium | reverse complement strand
TAAGCTGGCCCAAGCTATTGGTAACAAAGATCTGCAAAGACTTGTTCATAAGCTATTATTATTGATTAATATGGCTCAAAATACGTTGGATGCTAAGCAAAGAGGAGCATCTTTCTCTGCTGTTGTTGAGGGAACATGGGTCATTAAAGGAGTAAGCTTAGCTCAAACGTTTGAACGGAACTCGACCTTGTATAGCGCCTGAGAGCGATGGGATACAGAAGAAATTTGTGAAAACCCCATGGTGAAAACCATCGGGGGGTTTTTTTTATATTACTATCTTACGACCTGAAGGGGCAATATGGGGTTTGTACGTTTATTAAGTATTTAAAAGATATTATCATCTATTCAAAAAAAACTTAATAAGTAGAGAGTAATAGGTTGTGATGAATGACAAACAGGATTAATTTATGTTTGTTACGCAAATAATAAGTGAGGAAATAGGAAGCAATGAACAATATTATGAGGTTAGGGGCAATATTTTTAGTATTCGTTATGATTACAGTGGCGTCAACAGAGGCATGGTCTTTGGCCACATCTAGGAAATTGCGTGGTTTAGAGCAGACGCTTGAAGAGATGAAAGTTATAGCAACGGGTGTTCAAGGCGAGATCAACTTGGGCCCCCTTACGGTTCAGAGTTGGGATAAAATTCCTGGTGAGAGTGCTACCCAATTTGATTTTGCGGCTACGTCTGATATCAAAGTTGATGTGAAACTTACGCCAGGCAAAACTGGAGAGGAAGTGCTTGAAGTGCAACGTCAACAGCAAAGTTCGATGTCAACTCAGGAAGAACAGCAAGGTAGGGCAAAGGGAACGGAGGAAACTTTTATAGAGCTAGATACCTATACACACACTGTTACTATTTTACGATCTAAAGAGGGATTGTGGAATATTTCCATCGGGGAGGATAACATTGTCACAAAAATTGATTCGGGAACTCATGAAGGTAAACTTCGAGAGGGTGATCAAATCATAAAGCTGAACGGTGTTGCGTTAACAGAAAAAGATGGGGTTTTTGCCTTATTGAGCTCCCATGACGAAGTGACTCTCACAGTTAAGCGATCAAGCTCAGCGGAAGAAGAACTCCAACCCCAAAATTTAAAACAACATAGGGTATCTTTTCCAGACGTGGAAACACATTTTGTTTCTCTTGTACGAGAAAGCACTAAGATACCGTGGGATATTAGGCTAGTAAGCAGAGTAGATATTCTAGGTAGCAGCGTCTCAAAAATCCCCTCCTCTTCGAAAGCTTCTTTTAAGTTTAAGAAAGGCAAACTTAAACTGGGTGATCAAATCATAGTGATAAACGGTGTTGAGGTAACAAAACATGCCGAGATTGTTAGCTTATTTAGAGGATCTGAAGAAATGAACCTCTGGGTTAAACGAGAACGAATAGAAACTTTGGAAATGATGATGAAACTGTTTTCTATTACTGAAAGTGGTGTTGTTCTAGAAGAAGAAATTCGTGATCAGATTGAACAAGATATTGACAAACTGGTTGGAGCTAAGAAAGACTATCCTATGGCACTCTATGTTTTGGCCCAGGTTAAAATTGGTTCTTCCACTGAAAAATTGAAGCAAAAAGAGGGTGGAATAGTTAAAGTTTCAACATCAAAAGAGACCCAGGCTGCTTATACTGAACTCGCAAGCGCTCTAGGAAAGTTACTGGGTAATGATCTTGATGAACGTTATACGGCTTTTTTAGATGCCAACAAAGAGGATTCGCAGCAAGGCTCAACATTAACTTTGGAGCAGGAGTCTGTATCAGGTGAAGAGACACCTCCCACTGAGGCAGACACTTGGGAATCAGAGATGGAACTTTCATCTAAAAGTGATTTAATACAAGAAGTTCGTGAGAAAATTGAACAAGATATAGAAAACTTGGTTGGAGGTAAGGCAGATCCTTCTATGGCGAGGTATGTTTGGGCCATGCTTAAAGCGGGTTTTTCCACTGATACATGGAAGCTAAGAGATGGTGAAGTAGTTGAAGTTGCAGAATCAAGAGATATAAGGTCTGCTTATAGACAAATCATGCTTGATGTAATCTATTCTTTTGCTAAGGTTGAAAAGGGTCTTTCTCTTGAAGAGTGGAAAGGAAGAGCGTTCCCAAATCTGAGTGATGAAACAAGTGAAGTTTTAGAATTAGAAGAAAAGAAGTTTGTTCAAAAACAAATCGCAGAAATTCTAGGCGACGAGCAGAAAAATTCCTTTTTTTTGCGTTACAGGGTTCTTTTAATTATCAACCAAAAAGATCAGCAGCAAGGTACGACGTCAATTTTGGAGCAAGAGACTGTATTAGATGAACAGATACCCTGCGTTAAGGAAAAGACTTGGGAAGATGTGGTGGATGGGTTGCTTATAAAGGATGAAATAAAAGAAGGGCTTCGTGATCAAATTAAAAAAGACATTAAGAATCTGGTTGGATTTAAGGAAGACAACTTGGCGGCGGCCTGTGCTTACGTCAGGGTTAAAGCTGGTTTGGAGGATGATGAATTGAATCGAACAGATACTCCTGAAGCATTTAAAGCTACAAACTCAGAAAAGACCAGGCCTTTTTATGAACAAATCGGAAAGGCTCTATTT
>CAZMGY010000001.1:0-1744 GCA_964565945.1 uncultured bacterium | reverse complement strand
TCATCTTCCTCAGTGTCTATTTCTTTTCGCTTAACAAGGATAGTCATTTTTGTAGATTTTTTGAATAACTTAGCAATCTCGTCATGCTTTGTTACCTTAAGACCGCCTATCTCTATGATTTGATCACCCACTTTAAGTTTTCCCATTTCAAAGCTAAAAGAAGCTTGCGAAAAGGGGGGAAGGCTCTCGATGATGTTGTCTTTTACACGAATACCCCACGGTGTCTCGGTGTTTGCTCGTACAAGAGAAACATAGTGTGAAGGCATGTTTTCAAAAACTACCCTATCTTGGTGTTGATCTTTTGGGTTGACCTCGTCTGACATTGGAGATTGAGATTTTTTAGTACTATCGCTTGCTTTCAAGATTGACGGAAGCATTCCTGTAGCTCTTTGCTCCAATTTATCATTGGAAAGGGGAAACGCAACGTTCTCTGTCTCAGCTCCAACCAGGTTCTGAGAATCTTGATTAGCTTGACCTTTAAATCCTTGAACACGACTAGCAACTTCTAGGCTTACCAATTCCCCCCCCCAATCTAAGGTTAAGTAACTACCGACTTTCTCTTGATATCTTTTGGAATTTAAAAAAGCTTCGTAACGCCTAGCGCTTAGGTAGGGGTCTAGAGTCTCTGTGATTTTTTGATAAAGAGCCAGTGTCTTTTCTGAGCTTGAAGCGTGAACTGTTTTAGGACTATCTGTTTCCTTCAATTCTATATCGGAAAGACCCTCCTCTTTAACCCAGGCCCAAGTAAAGACCGCCGCAAGATAGTCTGTCTTAGCTCCAACCAGGTTCCCAATATATTGTTTAATTTGCTCACGAAGTTCTTTTTCTAGAGCAACACCACTTTCAGACAACAGTTCCATCACCCCCTCCAAAGTGTTTATCTCCGTGGGGGGTGTTGTTTGTTTATCTGATACAGGCTCTTGCTGTTTATTTTCTTGGTTAGCATCTAAAAAGTTTTGGTAACGCTTAACGTACATGTAGGGCTCTAGAGCCTCTGTGATTTTTAGATAACAAAGCATGGCCTTTTCTGATATGAAAGCTTGAAATGGTTTAGGTCTATCTGTTTGATTCAATTTTTCACTGGAAAGACCAGCTTTACCCCTAGCCAAAGCAAAGAGCGCCGCAAGATAGTCTGTCTTAGCTCCAACCAGGCTCCCAATATATTGTTTAATTTGCTCACGAAGTTCCGCTTCTAGAACAACACCACTTTTAGACAACAGTTCCATCACCCCCTCCAAAGTGTTTATCTCCATGGGGGATGTTGTTTGTTTATCTGATACAGGCTCTTGCTGTTGACCCTGAGCTGACATCGCACCTTGCTCTTGATCTTTTTGGTTGAGCTCCACAAAGTTAGAGTAACGCTTCCGAAAGTTAGAGTAACGCTTCCGATAGCTCTGTTCATATTTCTTGCCTAGAATTCTTATGATTTCTTCTTGAACATACTTGTTCTCTTCTAATTCTGAATCTACATATGAAGAACCCGCATGTAACACCCTTCCTTTCTTCCACTCTTCAAGGCTAATAATATCTTCACGACCACACATAATAGAAACCAGCTCAAGCATGATTTCTTTATAAGCAAACCTTGTCTCTCTTAATTTTGAAGCTTCAAGTAGATTACCCTCTTTTAGATTAAATTTCTGCTTAGAAAGACCAGCTTTACCCCTAGCCCAAACATATGCCGCCATACCAATATCTTCCTCACTTCCAACCAGTTTCTTAGCATCTTTTCTTCTAATCTCCT